>NZ_CP032346.1:0-357500 GCF_005222205.1 Azospirillum brasilense
GGTGTTGATCACCTCGATGGTCTGGCCGGACAGCGAGGTCACCACGTCGCCGGCCGCTGCGCGGTGCCGGACGGCATGTTCTCGACCAGGCCGACGATGCCGACGGCGTTCACCTTCGCCTTGCGGGCGGCCAGGGCGCGCATGGTGCCGATGACCACCGCGGCGCCGCCCATGTCCCACTTCATGTCCTCCATCCCGGCGGCGGGCTTGATGGAGATGCCGCCGGTGTCGAAGGTCACGCCCTTGCCGATGAAGGCGAGCGGGCGGCGATCCTCGGCGTCGGGGGCACCGTCCCAGCGCATCACGACGACGCGCGGCTCAAAGGCGCTGCCCTGGGCGACGCCGATCAGAGCGCCCATGCCGAGCTTCTTCAGCTTCTTGAGGTCCAGCACCTCACCTGCAGGCCGACGTCGGTCAGGTCCCGGCAGCGGTCAGCGAGGCTTTCCGGGTTCAGGACGTTGGCCGGCTCCGACACCAGATCGCGGTGTAGGCGACGGACTCGGCCAGCGGCTCCAGGCGGCCGTAGGCGCGCTTGGCGGCGTCCGGCTCCGCGGTCAGGACGATGATCTTCTTGAGGGAGGGCTTGGCCTCCTTCTTCTCGGTCGTCCGGTATTTGTCGAAGCGGTAGGAGCGCAGCTGCGCGCCGAAGGCCAGCTCCGCCGCCGCGGCGTCGGGGGCCACGGTGCCGCCGTCCGGCAGTCGAGCAGGACGGAGACCTCGGTCTCTCCGGACTGTCCAGGGCGGCGACGATGGAGCCGCCGACGCCTGGAGGGCAGCCTCCGACAGATCCTCGCCCTTGCCGATGCCGACCAGGAGGACGCGGTCGAACTCGACCCCGGCCGGCGCGAGGATCGCCAGCGTCTCCTCCTTCTTGCCGGTGAAGCGGCTGGCCTTCATGGCGCGGGACAGCGTGCCGCCCGTCTTCTGGTCGAGATCCTGCCCCGCGGCGCCGAGCGCGCGATCGGTGGCGACGGTGACGCGACGGTGCCGGACTTGGGCAGCGCGGGCTTCGCAAAGGCGAACTTCATCGGCTCCTCTCGGCTCCTCTCGGCTGGGACGGCCGGCGCGCGGCGCCGGGCGGGTGGGATCGATCCGCAACCACCCTGGATAAAGACCTTCCCGTGCGCCCTGTCAAGGCGCGGACCGGTTGTTTCCCGCGCCCGTCCGCAGTACATAGCCCCGGCACGCCGTGGTGGAAGCCCCGGCGCGCCGCGTACCGCCCGTCGATCGGCCGGGGAGGCCGGAGCCCATGTATTCATCCGCCACGCTGTCGCGCTACATCGGGCGCCAGTTCGTCACCTGGTTCCTGTTGCTGCTCGGCATCCTGCTGTCGATCATCCTGCTGCTCGACGTCGTGGAACTGCTGCGCCGCGCCGGGACCAAGCCGACATCACCTTCTGGCTGTCCTGCGCATGGCCCTGCTGAAGCTGCCGGAGATCGGCCAGCAGATCTTTCCCTTCGTGATCCTGTTCAGCGGCATGTTCACCTTCTGGCGGCTGACGCGCAGCGCGGAGCTGGTGGTGGCCCGCGCGGTCGGCGTGTCGGCGTGGCAGTTCCTGACCCCGGTGCTGATCGCCGCGCTGATGATCGGTGCGGTGAAGGTGACGATGATCAACCCGGTCGGCGCCGTCTTCATCGCCAAGTACAACCAGCTTCAGGACCGCTATCTGAAACTGAAGTCGAGCAGCTTCGACGTCTCGCGCAGCGGCCTCTGGCTGCGCCAGCAGGAGGCGGGGGAGCAGTATTTCATCCACGCCGACGGCGTGAACCCGCTGACCTTCGAGATGAGCCAGGTGATCGTCCTGCGCTTCGACACCAACATGACCTACATCGGCCGGGTCGACGCGCCGCGCGCCGTGCTGCGCGACCGGAAGTGGGAGTTGCAGGACGCCACGATCAACTTGGGCAAGAAGGAGTCGGAGACGGTTCCGGCCTACGTCATTCCGACGGAGCTGAACCGGACCACCATCGAGGAGAGCTTCGCCGCGCCGGAGACGATCTCCTTCTGGGATCTGCCGCAATTCATCCGCACGCTGGAGGCCACCGGCTTCCCGGCGGTCCGGCACCGCTTGCATTACCAGTCGCTGCTGTCGCAGCCCCTGCTCTATGTGGCGATGGTGCTGTTCGCCGCGGCCTTCTCGCTGCGGCTGCCGCGGCGCGGCGGCACGATGACCATGGTGTCCGGCGGCGTTCTGACCGGGTTCGTGCTGTTCGTGATGACCGACGTGATCCGCACCTTCGGCATCTCCGAAACCATCCCGCTGGCCATGGCGGCCTGGAGCCCGGCCTGTGTCAGCGTGCTTCTGGGCACCGCGGTGCTGTTGCATCTGGAGGACGGCTGACGCCGGATCCGGAGCAGGGCTGACGCCGACCGCCCGGTCTTTGGACACAATTCCGTTCCAGGATACGACCCACGATTCCGTTTACACGCGCCCGGGGGGCCGTATTAAACGGCAACCACCTCTGGAGTCTGGAGCACCATGCAGAGTTTGCGAGCCGTCCGGTCTGCCTTCGCCGTGGCGACCGCCTGCGCCCTTCTTGCCGCCGGCGCGCCCGCCGCGGCCCAGACGCGGGCTCCCAACGCTCCAAACAGCCCTGCTGCGGGAACGCAAGGCCCCGCGGAACGCATCGCCGCCGTCGTGAACGACGAGGTCATCTCGCTGTCCGACGTGCACGCGCGCATCCGCCTCGCCCTGCTGAACGCCGGTGCCCAGGACAGCGCGGAGACGCGCCAG
The DNA here is from genome assembly GCF_005222205.1 of Azospirillum brasilense. Taxonomy (NCBI): domain Bacteria; kingdom Pseudomonadati; phylum Pseudomonadota; class Alphaproteobacteria; order Rhodospirillales; family Azospirillaceae; genus Azospirillum; species Azospirillum brasilense. Next base: position 2,736 of record NZ_CP032346.1, read on the forward strand.
CGCCTGACCCCGCAGGTGCTCCGCCAGCTGGTCGACGAGCGGCTCCAGCTTCAGGAGGCCAAGCGCCTCGGCGTCTCGGTGCCGTCCAAGGAGATCGACGAGGCCATCGGGCGCATCGCCGAACAGAACCGCATGGGCCGCCCGCAGCTCGAAGCCATGCTGAAGGCGCAGAACGTCCCGGTCTCCACCCTGCGCGAGCAGGTGCGGGCGCTGCTGTCCTGGCAGCGGGTGATGCAGCGCCGCATCCGGCAGGAGGTGGTGATCGGCGACGAGGAGATCGACGCCGTGATGCAGCGCATCAAGGCCAACATCGGCAAGCCGGAGTATCTGGTGGCCGAGATCTTCCTGGCCGTCGACAGCCCCGACCAGGACGAGGAGGTGCGGCGCAACGCCGAACGGCTGGTCGAGGAGGTGCGCCGCGGCGGCAACTTCGCGGCGCTGGCCCGCCAGTTCTCGCAGTCCGCCGGCGCCGCCTCGGGCGGCGACATGGGCTGGGTCCGCACGGGCGAGCTGAACGCCGAGCTGGACAAGACCCTGTCCACCATGCGCGCCGGCCAGCTCTCCTCGCCGGTCCGCACGGCGACCGGCTATCACGTCCTGCTGGTGCGCGACCAGCGGCCCTTCGGCAGCAACGCCTCGACCGCTCCGCCGCCGGCCCCGCCGCCGCGCCCGCGCGCCCAGCCGAAGCCCGATCTGGCCAAGGCCAAGGTCAACATGAAGCAGATCGTCATCCCGGCCCCCTCGAAGGAGGAGCTGAAGGCGGTCCAGGCCCAGGCGGAGAAGCTGCGCAAGTCAATCAAGAGCTGCACCGACTTCGACGAGAAGGCCCGCGCCATGGGCATTCCGGAGTCGGGCGACATGGGCACGCTGCGGGTCAAGGACCTCGCGCCGGGCCTCCAGCAGCTCGCCGTCGGCATCCCGCTCGGCCAGCCCAGCCCGGTGCTGATGAGCCCGGGCGGCGCCGTCATCCTGATCGTCTGCAAGCGTGACGTGCCGATGATCGAGCCGCCGCCGGAGGCCGAGCCGCAGCCGGTCGCCGCCCCGGCCCCGCCGCCGATCGACCCCAAGGACATCAAGATGCCGCCGCGCGAGGAGATCGAGCGCGACCTGATCAACGAGCGCGCCGACCTGCTGGCCCGCCGCTACCTGCGCGACCTGCGCCGCACCGCCTTCGTGGAGATCCGCAACTGATGACCGAATCCGGCGTCCGGCCGCCGCTCGCCCTGACCATGGGCGAGCCGGCGGGGATCGGCGGGGAGATCGCACTGAAGGCCTGGGCGGAAGCTCAGGGGAAGGCCGGGGCGGCCCGCGCGGACGGCGCGGTGCCGCCCTTCGTCCTTCTCGACGATCCCGCCCGCCTGGAGGCGCTCGCCGCCCGGCTCGGCCTGCCGGTGCCGGTCAGGGCGGTGGGCAGCATGGCCGAGGGTGCTGCGCTGTTCGGCGCGGCGCTGCCGGTGCTGCCCCAGCCGCTGGCGGCCCCGGTCACGCCGGGCCGGCCGGACCCGGCCAACGGGGCCGCGGTGATCGCCAGCATCGACCGGGCGGTCGAGCTGGTCCGCCGCGGGGAGGCGGCGGCGGTCGTCACCAACCCGATCCAGAAGTCGGCGCTCTACGCCGCCGGCTTCCGCCATCCTGGACATACCGAATATCTGGCCCATCTGGCCGGGCTCACCGATGAGCCGGTGATGATGCTGGCCGCGCAGGATCTGCGCGTCGTGCCGGTGACCATCCATGTCTCCGTCCGCAACGCCGTGCCGCTGGTGACGCGGGAGGCGATCCTGCACGCCGGGCGGGTCACCGCGGCGGCGCTGGCCCGCGACTTCGGCATCGCGCGGCCCCGGCTGGCCGTCGCCGCCCTGAACCCCCACGCGGGGGAGGGCGGCGCCATGGGGCGGGAGGAGATCGACGTCATCGCCCCGGCGGTCGCCGACCTGCGGGCGGAGGGAATCGACGCGGTGGGGCCGCGGCCCGCCGACACGCTGTTCCACGCGGCGGCGCGGCGCGGCTACGACGCGGCGCTGTGCATGTACCACGATCAGGCGCTGATCCCGCTGAAGACCATCGACTTCGACACGGGGGTCAACATCACGCTGGGGCTGCCCTTCGTCCGCACCTCGCCGGACCATGGGACGGCGCTGGACATCGCCGGCACGGGCAAGGCCGGCGCGTCGAGCCTGATCGCCGCCCTGACGACGGCGGAGGCCATGGCCGCCCGCCGCCGCGCCTGACCTTCGCCGCGCCTGACCCTCAGAGGCGGACCGAGCTGCTGGAGAAGCGGCTGGCCGAGCTGTGGTCGATGGAGGTCAGCGCGACCGACGCGCCGACGGCGATGACGATGGCGGCGGCGAAGCCGAGCAGCATGGCTTTCATGGGGGGCGCTCCTGGAACCTGATTCTGGTTTCGGCGCAAACGCGCCTTTTTCCAAGACCATAAGCGGGGCGGAGCGCGCTTTCAACCACACTCGGGTCTCGGCCGGGGGCGGCCGGGGAAAGCGCGCCTAAAGCGGATTGCAATCCGCTTTGGACCGCGCCGGCGGTCCCGGTCGCACATGCGACCGGAGCCCGCCGGCGAATGAGGCGCTATGATTCTAAAGCGAACGGAAGTTCGCTTTAGGCCGCGGAGTTCAGGGCGTTGCGCAGCACCTCGGGGGCCACCGGCTTGTGCAGCAGGCGGTGGCCGCTCTGCTGGACCTCGGCGATGCGCGCGGGGTCGGTGTCGCCGGTCAGCACCAGCGCGGGCACCCGCACCCCGCACACCCCGTAGATGTCGCGGATGGCCTGAAGCCCTGTCCGTCCCTCGCGCAGGCGGTAATCGGCGACGATCATGTCGGGGCGCTGGCCGAGGCTGGTCAGCGTGCCCACCGCCTCGTCGGCGGAGACGGCGGCCACCACCTCGTACCCCCACTCCTCCAGCATCGTCCGCATGGAGAGCAGGATGATGGCGTCGTCCTCCACCACCACGACCAGACCCTTGCCGCCGTTGGCGGCGGGCTGGGCGGCGGACTGGGCGGCCGGGCGGCAGGTCTTCATCACCTGGCGCGGCGCGACCGACGGTACGGTCAGGCCGAAGGCGCTGCCCCGTCCCGGCTGGGAGCGCAGGGTCACCTCATGGCCGAGCAGCCCGGCCAGCCGCCGCACGATGGCGAGCCCCAGCCCCAGCCCCTTGCGCCGGTCGCGTTCGGGGTTGGCGAGCTGGGTGAATTCGACGAACACCTCGTCGCGCTTGTTCTCGGGGATGCCGATGCCGGTGTCGAGCACCTCGATCCGCAGGTCTTTGCCGGTGCGGCGGCAGCCGATCAGGATACGCCCGCTCTCCGTGTAGCGGATGGCGTTCTCGACGAGATTGCGCAGGATGCGCTCGACCAGCGCCGGGTCGCTGCGCGTCCAGCCGTCGGTGGGGACGTGGCGCAGCGCGATCCCCACCTCCGCCGCGCGGCCGCGATATTCGTCGGCGAGGCGCTGCAGCAGCGGGCCCAGCGCGAACTCCGTCACCGCGGGGGTGACCACCCCGGCGTCCAGCCGCGACACGTCCAGCAGGCTGTCCAGCAGCGTGCGCAGGCCGTTCAGCGACTCGCTCATGCTCGCCAGCAGGGGCGAGGCGGGATGGCCGTCGAGCCGGTCGGACAGGGCGTGCGCGAAGAAGAACAGCGACTGCACGGGCTGGCGCAGGTCGTGGCTGGCCGCGGCGAGGAACTTGGTCTTGGCCATGTCCGCCCGTTCGGCGTTGTCGCGGGCGGTCAGCGCCTCCTCGCGGGCGCGCTCCGCCTCCGCCTTGGCGCGGTGCAGGGCGTCCTCCGCCGCCTTGCGGGCGGTGATGTCGCGCATGATGCCGGTGAACAGGCGCTGCCGCCCGTCGTGCCATTCGGCCACCGACAGCTCCAGCGGGAAGAGGGAACCGTCCTTGCGCCGGCCCTCGACCTCGCGCCCGATGCCGATGATCCGCCGCTCGCCGGTCTCGCGGAAATGCGCCATGTAGCCGTCATGGGCGGAGTGGTGCGGCTCCGCCATCAGGATGCGGACGTTCGCGCCGACGGCCTCCGCCGCGCCGTAGCCGAAGGTCGTCTCGGCCGCCCGGTTGAAGGACTGGATGGTGCCGGTCTCGTCGATCACCACGATGGGGTCGACGGCGGAGTCGACGACGGCGCGGTAGCGCGCCTCCTGCCCCGCCGCGCGCTCCGCCGAGCGGCGCCGGTCGATCAGGACGGAGAGCAGCCCCAGCGAGAGGATCAGCAGCGTCCCCACCCCGGTCCCCACCGCCAGGGATGGGGTCGACAGCACGAAACCGAGGTCGTCCCCGGTCGGGACGGCGTCCGTATTGGCGGCATGCCCAATGGCGGTTACGTCCGCGTTGGCGGCGGCCATGCCGATGTAATGCATGCTGACCACCGCGGCGCCGAGCACCAGCGCGCCGGACAGGCGCTGCAGGGGGCTGGCCGTGCGGAAGGCGAGCCAGAGCGCGGCGGTCGAGGCGGCGACGGCGATGACCACCGACGCGACGACCAGAAGCGTGTCGTAGATCAGCGGCACCGGCAGCCGCATGCCGGCCATGCCGACGTAGTGCATGGAAACGATCCCGAAGCCGGTCAGCAGACCCGCCGCCGCCAGGGTCGCCCGGCCGCCTCCGCCGTGCGCCACGGCGAAGAGGCCGGTCCCCGACACCCCGACCGCCAGGAAAAAGGAAAGCGCGGTCAGCAGGATGTCATAGGACACCGGCATGGGCATGCGCATCGCCATCATGCCGATGAAGTGCATCGACCAGATCCCCGCACCGAGGGCCAGCGCGGCGGCGCCCAGCCAGCCGTTCCGTCCCCGCCCGGCGTCCCGCGCGTGGGAGGCGAGGTCCAGGGCCACATAGCCGCCGAAAGAGGCCACGACAACGGACAGCGCAACGAGGTAAGGATCGTAATGGCCGAGCACGATGGGGCGCACCGAGAGTGGACGAGGGGACGGACGCGCGATGTCAGAAACGTTAGATAGTGGAAATCCGCAGCGAACCCAAGCCACCGAAACGCCCCTGTACGCCCGACGAAAGACCTAATGGCTACCTCGAACGGAAACTCTCCATCTGGGACTTTCGACCGGGCCTTTGGGCGGAGGATGATGGGGCTATTGCGCCGCCTCGTGCTACGCCCTCTGCTGACCGTCGCCGCGCTGGTTTATTTCCTGATCGACGCGGTGGCGCTGGAGGCGTTGCGCCCGCTGGCCGCCTGGATCGGTCGGCAGCGTTTCGCCGAACGGCTGGCCGCGCGCATCCGCCGGCTCGGCCCCTATCCGACGCTGGCGCTGTTCGTGGTTCCGCTGGTGATTCTGGAGCCGCTGAAGCCGGTCGGCCTGTACCTGATGGGGACCGGGCACGCGGTCCAGGGCGCGCTGCTGCTCGGGGCCGTGGAACTGGTCAAGGTCACGCTGGTCGAGCGGCTGTTTCACATCGGCAAGGACAAGCTGCTGACCATCCCGGCCTTCGCCTGGTGCTACGTCCGGGTGGTGCGCTGGCTGGCCTGGCTCACCGCGCTGCCGCCCTGGCAGGCCGCCAAGCGGGTGGCGGGGCGGGTGCGCGGGGCGGTTGGGCCGGCGCTGGCGGTCGTCCGCGGCTGGGCGCGGTCGCTGCGCAACCACCTGCGCGCTGTGTCGAAAAGAGGGTAACCCTGCCCTGCGCTTGCCGTGTCCTGCAGGCAGCCTCATATCAATGCGGTTTTGCAGACCGTTCCAAGGCCAACCCGTGCGTTTCCTCCCCCTGACCTTCGCCCTTTTCGTCGCCTTGGCGGCCCCCGCCGCCCTCGCCGCGGGCAAGTCCGGCTCCGTCTCCTCGCGCGAGTCGCGCATGGCCGACTGCGAGGCGGCGGAGAAGGGCGATCCGGAGGCGTCCTACCGCATGGCGCGGCGTTTCCTGTTCGGCGTCGGGGTGAGGCGCGACCAGCGGGTCGGCACGGCGTGGCTGCGCGCCGCGGCGTCGCGCGGCCACAAGGAGGCGCGGCGGCTGGTCGCCTACGTACCGGGCCGCATGGGCCATGTCCGTCCCTGGTGCCGCCCCGGCGCCGCCCCGCTGCGCGAGGCGCTGCCCCCGCCGCCGGAGATCATCGCGCTGGTCCACAAGACCGCGCCCCAGTACGGCCTCGACCCGGCGCTGGTCATGGCGGTGATCCGGGTGGAGAGCGCCTTCCGCTCCGACGCGGTGTCGCCGAAGGAGGCGGCGGGGCTGATGCAGCTCATCCCCGACACGGCGGAGCGGTTCGGCGTGTCCGACGTCTTCGACCCCGCCCAGAACATCCGCGGCGGCGTGCGCTACCTGCGCTGGCTCTTGGCCTATTTCCAGGGGACGTTACGCTGGCCCTTGCCGGCTACAACGCGGGGGAGCGGGCCGTGGACCGCTTCCGGGGCGTTCCGCCCTACGAGGAGACGCGGAACTACGTGCGCGCCATCCGCCGCTTGTACGACGCGCCGCGGCATCCCTTCGACGCCGCGGCGGCCGACCCGTCGCCCATGGTCGTCCGGCAGGCGGCGGAACTGGCAAAGCCCGGCAAGGGCTGAGAACGAACCAACAGGGGAGGGGCCACCCGTGCCGATGTCCGAACGCAGCTTTCTCGGCCTCAGCGCGGCGGGGTTCCACCGCGTCGCCTACACCCAGTGGGGGCGCGAGGACGCGGCCCGCACCGCGGTCTGCGTGCATGGCCTGACCCGCAACGGCCGTGATTTCGACGCGTTGGCGCTCGATCTGGCCGACCGCTACCGCGTCGCCTGCCCGGATGTGGTGGGGCGCGGCAAGAGCGGCCGGCTGAGCAACCCGACGCTTTACGGCTACCCGCAATACTGCGCCGACATGGCGGCGCTGATCGCCCGGCTGGGGGTGGAGTCGGTGGATTGGGTCGGCACCTCCATGGGCGGGCTGATCGGCATGCTGCTGGCCGCCCAGCCCGACAGCCCGATCCGCCGGCTGGTGGTCAACGACATCGGCCCCTTCATCCCGAAGGCGGGCTTGCAGCGCATCGCCGATTACGTCGGCAAGGACCCGGTGTTCGAGGATCTGGCGGCGGTGGAGTCCTATCTGCGCTTCGTCCTGATGGGCTTCGGGCGGCTTTCCGACGAGGCGTGGCGCCACATGGCGGAGCACAGCGCCCGTCTGCGCCCGGACGGCTGCTACGGCCTCGCCTACGACCCGGCCATCGCCGAGGCCTTCAAGGCGCAGCCGATGGAGGATGTGGACCTGTGGGCGGTCTGGGACCGCATCCGCTGCCCGGTTCTGGTGCTGCGCGGCGCCACCTCGGACATTCTTCCGGCGGAAACGGCGGAGGAGATGACCCGCCGCGGCCCCACGGCCCGCCTGGTGGAGTTCGCCCACACCGGCCACGCCCCGGCGCTGATGACCGCGGACCAGATCGCCGCGGTGCGCGACTTCCTGCTGGAGGACTGACGGGGGTACCCCGGCGTGGGCGTGGCATGCGGCCCGGAATCCGGCTGGCTATGGCCGCGCTCCTGGCTTAGCATCGCTGCTACGGTTGCGCCGCAACGATGGTCCGGAGGCCCGACGCCATGAGGGGTTTCGCCGCGCTCGTCCTGTTGCCGTCCTTCATGTTGCTGTCTTTCGTCTCAGGGCCGGTTCAGGCCCGCGACGCGCTGGACTGGCTGGCGCGGGAGCCGGTGACCTTGCTCGACTGGGGCATGACCCGCCTGCGCGGCGACCTGCACGACACGGTGGACGGGTTGTCCCGCGATCTGCGGACGGAGGTGTCGCGCAGTGGCGTCTTCTACCGTTTCCAGGACCGGCGGATCGTCGCCTACGCCAACTTCGTCGATCTGCCGCGCAACCGGACCGAGGAGGTGTGCAAGGACGTCTACACCCGGTTGGCCGGCGCGCTGGTCCGCGGCGGGCCGCAAGGGGCCGGCGGGGCGGCCTGGTATCTGGAGAGCGTGTTCAGCCACGACACCCAGGGCGGCGACCGGCCCCAGGATCTCGGCGACCAGCTGGCGGACAAGGTGGTGTTGCAGGTGACCATCGGGCCGAAGCCGTCCCAGGCCTTCGACGATGGGCGCCGCATCACCTGCACGGGCCGGCTCGACGCCACGCCGGAGAACATCGCGCTCAAGAGCGAGGGGTGACGATGACGCGCGGCTGATGACGGCGGGCCTGCGCCGTCCTATAAGTGCGGCCATGACCGACGCCACGCCCGACTCCGCCCCCATGCCCGCTGTTTTCGACCCGCAGGCCCTGCCGCCGCTGCGCGAGGTGATCGCCCGCTTCGGGCTGGATGCCCGCAAGGCGCTGGGGCAGAACTTCCTGCTCGACCTCAACCTGACGGGCCGCATCGCGCGCTCGGCGGGCGACATGACCGGCGTGACGGTCGTGGAGATCGGCCCCGGTCCGGGCGGGCTGACCCGCGCGCTTCTGGCGACGAAGGCGAAGCAGGTCATCGCCATCGAGCGCGACCACCGCTTCATCGAGGCGTTGCAGGACGTGATCCAGGCGGCGGACGGGCGGCTGTCCATCGTCGAGGGCGACGCGCTGGAGGTCGATCCCATTCAAATCGCGCCGGCCCCGCGGGCCATCGTGGCGAACCTGCCCTACAACGTGGCGACGCCGCTGCTGATCGGCTGGCTGGGGCGGATCGATGAGTTCGTCAGCCTGACGCTGATGTTCCAAAAAGAGGTCGCGGACCGTCTGGTCGCCAAGCCGGGCAGCAAGGCCTACGGCCGCCTGTCGGTCATCACGCAGTGGCGGTCGGACGCGCGGGTGCTGTTCAACCTGCCGGCCAAGGCCTTCACCCCGCCGCCCAAGGTGGAGTCCACCATCGTCCACCTGACCCCGCGCGCCAACCCGGAGCCGGCGGAGTGGAAGGCGCTGGAGCAGGTGACCGCCGCCGCCTTCGGCCAGCGCCGCAAGATGCTGCGCCAGAGCTTGAAGAGCCTGGGGAACGCGGAGGCGTTGCTGGCCGCCGCCGGCATCGAGCCGACCGCGCGGGCGGAGGAGGTGGATGTGGCGGGGTTCGCGGCGCTGGCGCGGGCGTTCAAGGCGCGATAGGTCCTTGCCCCCACCCTGACCCTCCCCCGCTTCGCAGGGGAGGGGACAAATCTCCCTCCCTTGCGAAGCGGGGGAGGGAAGGGGCCCGCGGCGAAGCCGTGGGAAGGGTGGGGGCCGTACGCCGCCGCCTTACAGCGCCGCCTGCACGCTCTCCACAAAGGCCGGCATCCCGACCTGCCGCGTCCGGCGCAGCCGCTCGGCGCGCAGGATGGCCTGGACCGCGGTGACGCTCTCGTCCACGTCGTTGTTGACGATCACGTAATCGTACTCGCCCCAGTGGCTGATCTCGTCCGACGCCTTGGCCATGCGCTGGGCGATCACCTCCGCCGAGTCCTGGCCGCGGGAGTGCAGGCGGCGCTCCAGCTCGGTGCCCGAGGGCGGCAGGACGAAGACGCTGACCAGATCGGCGCGGGCGTTAGCGGCCAGCTGCTGCATGCCCTGCCAATCGATGTCGAACAGCACGTCGCGCCCGGCGCTCAGCGCCGTCTCCACGGCGTGGCGCGGCGTGCCGTAGCAGTTGCCGAACACGCGGGCGTGCTCCAGCAGCTCGCCCTGGCCGGCCATGCGGTCGAACTCCGGCATGTCGACGAAATAGTAATGGACGCCCGGCTGCTCGCCGGGGCGCATCGGCCGGGTGGTGACGGACACCGACAGGGTGATGCCGGGGTCGCGGTCCAGCAGGCGGCGCGAAATGGTGGTCTTGCCCGCCCCGGAGGGGGAGGACAGCACGAGCATCAGGCCGCGCCGGGCGATCTTCGTGTTCATGGTCTCAGGCATATGGTCTCGGGCATGGGTCGGACGTCACTCGATGTTCTGGACCTGCTCGCGAAGCTGCTCGATGGAGGCTTTCAGCGACAGGCCGATGCGGGTCAGCTCCACGTCCGCGGACTTGGAGCACAGCGTGTTGGCTTCGCGGTTGAATTCCTGGCACAGGAAGTCGAAGCGGCGGCCGATGGCGCCCCCCTCCGCCAGCATGTCGCGGGCGGCCTGGATGTGGGCGCGCAGCCGGTCCATCTCCTCGCGCACGTCGGCCTTGGCGATCAGGATGGCGGCCTCCTGGGCGAGCCGCTCCTCCGGCAGGGCCGGGGCGGCGTCGAGCAGGGCGGCGACCTGGCTGCGCAGCCGTTCGCGCAAGGCTTCGGGCTGGGTGCTGGCGCAGGCGGCGGCGGCGGTGATCAGCCGCTCGATCTCGTCGAGATGGCCGTTCAGGACGGTGACCAGACGCGCCCCTTCCGCCAAGCGGGCGGTGACGAGTTCGCCGATCAGCCGGCCGAGGTCGGCCTTCAGCGCGGCCTCCACCCGGTCCCGCGCGTCGCCCTCGTCCTCTTCCACCGGCTCGATGATGCCGCGGACGGCGAGCAGCGAATCGAGCCGCGGCGGGGCGGCCCCGGCGCCCTCGATCTCGCGCGCCAGCTCCAGCACCTGGGCGAGAAGCTCGCGGTTGATGCGGAGCTGCGACACCGACTGGCTGCGGGTGACGGTCAGGTTCAGGTTGACGCTGCCGCGGGCCAGCCGCTTGGGGATCTCGGCGCGGGCGGCGGCCTCCAGCGTGTCGAAGCCGGCGGGCTGGCGGCAGCGGATGTCGAGGTTGCGCCCGTTGACGCTCTTCACCTCGAAGGTCCAACTGTAGCCGTCGGCATGCCCGTCCACGCGTGCGAAACCGGTCATGCTGGAAACGGCGGAGCGTTGGGCGGGCAAAGCGGCCTCGACGAGTATTTGTGGGATCGGGAGGCTCACGTTATAGCGTCGGGCGGCCAAGGCAACAAGCGTCAGGGACAAGGGGGAAAGGGGCATGCGCGATCCGCGCTCGATCGTCATCACCGGGGCGTCCAGCGGCATCGGGGAGGAATTGGCCCTGGCCTACGCCGTCCCCGGCGTCGCGCTAGCCCTGAGCGGGCGCGACTCCGCAAGGCTGGACGCGGTGGCGGAGCGCTGCCGCGCCGCCGGGGCGGCGGTGGAAACGGCGCTGGTCGACGCGGCGGACCGCGCGGCGATGGCGGGGTGGCTGAGCGCGCTGGACGCCCGCGCGCCGGTCGATCTGGTCATCGCCAACGCCGGAATCTCCGCCGGGACCGGGGGCGGGGTGGAGAGCGCCGAGCAGGCGCGGCGCATCTTCCAGGTGAATGTGGACGGCGTGCTGAACAGCGTCCACCCGCTCTTGCCCGGCATGCAGGCGCGGCGGCGCGGGCAGATCGCCCTGATGGCTTCGCTGGCCGGCTTCCGCGGCATGCCCGGCGCGCCCGCCTATTGCGCCAGCAAGGCGGCGGTGCGGGTCTACGGCGAGTCGCTGCGCGGCGATCTGGCGGGGCAGGGGATCGGCGTGACGGTGATCTGTCCGGGCTTCGTGAAAAGCCGGATGACCGCGGTGAACCGCTTCCCCATGCCCTTCCTGATGGAGACGGACCGCGCCGCCCAAGTCATCAAGAGCGGGCTGGCCCGCAACCGGGCGCGCATCGCCTTCCCCTGGCCGATGGCCGCCGCCGTGTGGCTGATGGCGGCTCTGCCGGTGGGACTGACGGATGTCCTGCTGCGGCAGGCGCCGCGCAAGGAATGAGAAGGGAAATCAGGGCTTGGCTTTCCAATAGCCCCAGACGGAGGCCGGCGGGACGTTCAGCGGGGTGAAGCCCAGCCGCTTGCCCTTGACGCCCAGCGCGCGCTGGTTCAGCGGCGACACGAGGCCGTAGGTGTAGAGAACGAAGCGCCCGCCCTCGGGCAGGATGCGGAAACAGGCCTCGACGACCTCTTTCTGGGCGCGCATCGGCAGGTTCAGCATGGGGATGCCGATGACCACCGTGCCGACCTTGCCGACCAGCTCCGGACCGAGGATGTCGGCGGCCTTGCGGCAGTCGTCATGGACGACGTTGACGTCCGGGTAGTGCCCGCGCAGGAAGCGCGACAGGTGGTCGTCGATCTCGAAGGTGAAGATGCGGTTGCCCGGGATGCCGCGCTGGAGCAGGGCCTTGGTGATGGCGCCGGTGCCGCCGCCGAACTCCACGACGACCTGATCCGGCCCGCACAGCACCTGCTCGCCGATCAGCCGGCAGAGCGCGCCCGAGGATGGTGTAACGGAACCCATGGAAAGGGGATTTGCCAACCAACGCTGGAAGAAAAGCCACGCGGCCGGCGGCGTCTTGCCGCTTTTCTGCTTCTCCGCGACGGTGATTTCCGTTGGTGTCATGATCGGCCTTTCGCCGTTGGCTGTTGAGCGTTTTACCCCGGGGCTAAACAAGCTGGAGCCTCGGGGGGTCCCGAACCTAACAATCCCTGAGCGCACTTATGTCGCATCCGGGGTTCCCCCGCAACCGGCCGCAGCGGCGGGAGCTATGCCATAAACGCGGGATATGACGTGACGGCCAGTAGGGTCTGGCCGGCATAGGACAGGCCGCTGGCGACCAGCGCGAAGAAGACCAGACCCGCCACGGTGAGGGCGAGGCTGACCGCGACGGCGGCCCCGTCGCGCTCGATCAGGCCCAGCGACAGCAGGACCAGGGCGAAGCCGGGCAGCCAGCCGGTCAGCGGCAGTGGCACTACGCAGGTCAGCGACAGCAGAAGGACCAGCACGCCGAACCAGCGCTCCCCGTCGATGCTGGCGAAGCGGCTGTGGCGCGGCTTCAGCATCCTCTCGATGGCGGTCAGCCGCGGCATCGCCTTGTCGATCATCCGCGCGGCGAGGGAGCGGCTGACCGAGCGGCGCAGGATCCAGCCGGGCAGGGCGGCGCCGCGCTTGCCGAAGGCCATCTGGGCGGAGAAGAGAAGGATCGGCAGGTCGAACAGGCAGGACACGCCTAGCGGCACCGGCGCGATGGTCGGCAGCGACAGGGCCAGCAGGATGGTTCCCAGCGAGCGGTCGCCCAGCGCCTGGATCAGGTCGCCCAGCGACACCCGCCCCTCCGGCAGGTTGGCGCGGAAGGCCGCCAGGACGTCGGAGGTCCGCTCTTCCCCATGGTCCTGCCGCCCGCGACGGGCGGCGGTCGCGGGGAGCGAGCCCGCTCCGGTGAAGGCCACGTTGCGCGGCACGCTCATACGCCGGCCTCCGCCGCCGCCGACTCATAGGCTTCGAGATGGTCCAGCCACGCCTCCTCGGCGGCGGACAGCTTCTTGTCCACGACGCCGAGGTCGATTTGCAGCTTCTGCAGCTTGTCGCTGGGACCGCTGTAGAGGGCGGGATCGGCCAGCTTCGCCTCGATCTTGCGCTTCTCCTCGGTCAGCTTGTTGACCTGCGACTCCGCGTCGGTGGCCTTCTTCTTCAGCGGGGCCAGGGTGGCGCGGGCTTCCGCCGCTGCGCGGCGCTGGTCCTTGCGGCTGGCCCCGGCGTCCGCCGGCTCGCCGCCCTTCGCGGCGGCGCGCTCGGCCCGCGCGCGGTCGAGCAGGAAGCGGCGGTAGTCGTCGAGGTCGCCGTCGTAGGGCTGCACCGTGCCGTCGGCCACCAGCAGCAGCCGGTCGGCGGTCAGCTCGATCAGGTGCGGGTCGTGGCTGATGAGGATGACGGCGCCCTCGAACCCGTTGATCGCCTCGATCAGCGCCTCGCGGCTGTCCACGTCGAGGTGGTTGGTCGGTTCGTCCAGCATCAGGATGTGCGGCGTCTCGCGGCTCATCAGCGCCAGCAGCAGCCGGGCCTTCTCGCCGCCGGACAGGTCGGCGATGCGGGTCTCCGCCTTGCTCTGCTGGAAGCCGAAGCGGCCAAGATGGGCGCGCACCTTCTCCTCCGGCGCCAGCGGCATGATGCGCTGGGTCTGCTGGATCGGGGTCAGCGACAGGTCCAGCTCGTCCTGCTGGTGCTGGGCGAAATAGCCGACGCGCAGCTTGGTTGGGCGCTTCACCTCGCCGGCCATCGCCTCCAGCCGTCCGGCCAGCAGCTTCACCAGCGTCGATTTGCCGTTGCCGTTGGCGCCGAGCAGGGCGATGCGGTCGTCCATGTCGATGCGCAGGTTGACGCGGCGCAGGATGGCGCGGTCGCCGTAGCCGATGGTCACCCCGTCCAGCGCGATCAGCGGCGGCGCCATCTCGTCCGGCTGGGGGAAGTTGAAGACGACCTCGGCGTCGTCCTCCATCAGCGTGATGGTCTCCAGCTTCTCCAGGGCCTTCAGCCGGCTCTGCGCCTGCCGGGCCTTGGTCGCCTTGTAGCGGAAGCGTTCGACGAAGGCCATCATGTGCTTGCGCTTGGCCTCCTGCTTGGTCGCCATGGCCTGCAACCGCTCCATGTTGGCGCGGCGCTGCTTGAGGAACTGGTCGTAGTTGCCGGCGTAGGTCACCAGCTTGCCCTGGTCCACATGGATGGTCGTCGTGGGGACCGAGTTCAAGAGGTCGCGGTCGTGGCTGACCAGCAGGATCGTGTGGGGGTAGTTCTTGAGGTACCCCTCAAGCCAGATCGTCGCCTCCAGGTCGAGGTGGTTGGTCGGCTCGTCGAGCAGCAGCAGGTCGGGCCGGGCGAACAGCACGCCGGCCAGCGCCACGCGCATCCGCCAGCCGCCCGAGAAGTCGGAGCAGGGCCGCGCCTGCGCGTCGGCGTCGAACCCCAGGCCGGAAAGCACCTGGGCGGCGCGCGACGGCGCCGAATGCGCCTCGATGTCGGCCAGCCGGGCGTGGATCTCGCCGATGCGCATGGGGTCGGTGGCCGTCTCGGCCTCGGCCAGCAGGGCGGTGCGCTCCGTGTCGGCGGCCAGGACGGCGTCGATCAGGGTGGTGGCGCCGCTCGGGGCCTCCTGCGCCACCATGCCGATCTTGGTGCCGGTGGGCACGCCGATGGCTCCGGCGTCCGTCTGGAGCTGGCCGGCGATGAGCTTGAGGAGGGTGGATTTCCCGGTGCCGTTGCGGCCGACCAGCGCCACGCGGTGGCCCTTCGACACGACCGCGGTGGCGCGGTCGAACAGCACACGTCCGCCGTAGCGGAACGTCAGGTCGTTGATGTGCAGCATATCGGCGCCGGTTTACCACGGGGAAACCGCGATTTGAAGCGGGACCCGCGGGGCAACCCTTCATGGCAGCCGCGCGAAGCAACGCGAAGCGGCCTCACGAACCGGTTGCCGTGGCGGAAAAGCGCCTATATAACCCCGCGCAATCGGCGCCCCGGCCAAACCAGCGGCGCCCATAACGCATTTCCAGCAGGAGCCCACCGCCATGGCCGTCGAACGCACCCTCTCGATCATCAAGCCCGATGCCACCCGCCGCAACCTGACCGGCAAGATCAATGCCAAGTTCGAGGACGGCGGCCTGCGCATCGTCGCGCAGAAGCGCGTCCAGCTGTCCAAGGCCCAGGCCGAGCAGTTCTACGGCGTGCATCGCGAGCGTCCGTTCTTCAACGACCTCGTCTCCTTCATGATCTCCGGCCCGGTCGTGCTCCAGGTCCTGGAAGGCGAGAACGCCATCGCCCGCAACCGCGAGATCATGGGCGCCACCAACCCGGCCAACGCCGCCGAGGGCACCATCCGCAAGGAGTTCGCCGAGTCGATCGAGGCCAACTCGGTGCACGGTTCGGACGCTCCGGAGACCGCCGCCCAGGAGATCGCCTTCTTCTTCGCCGGCATCGAGCTGGTGGGCTGATCGCGGCTCGTCCGCTTCGCAGCCTTGCGCGAAGGGCCGTCCCGACCGGGGCGGCCCTTTTCGATTCAGGGACGATTCAGAGCCGATTCAGGGCCGCCCGCCCGCAACTTGTCGCCCGCGCCGGGTCACGGCGTCGTGGACAGGCGTGGCGAAGTCGAGTATTCGGGGATTCTACCGCTAGGAGTACCCCCGCCATGGAAAATCCGGACGTCAAGCCGATCGTCGCGGCCCTGCTGGAACCGCTGCCGCCCCTCGTGAAGGGCAGGAACGACCTGAGCGATCCGGGCGTGGTGGAACTGCTGGTGCGCGGCTATGTCGACCAGTGCCTGGCGGCCTTCCAGGAGGTGCTGCGCGGCAACGTCGAGCAGGACGCGGCCATCGACGCCATCAACGCGCAGGCGACGGCCCTGAACGCGGTGTTCCTGGGGACCAGCGGCTTCGACACGGTGATCGTCCATCCCTGGAACTCCGCCGACCAGCTCGGCCAGTTCCTTCAGGATACGGTGGGGCTGGATTTCCCGGCGGAGGATTGCGTGCGCGCCTCGCTGATCCACCTCGCGACCCACGTCATGCACGCCATCCAGGGCGGCACCGAGGCATGGGAGCAGCAGGTGGACGCGCTGGTCGGCGAAATGCGCGACCTGCTGCTCGGCCGCCTGCCGGACGGGGCGTAAGCGCCCCGCCACGGTTTTCCGGTTGGTCGCCCGACAGGTCCGTCAGGCCAGGAAGATCGCCATGAAGACCAGCACGGCGATCACGCCCGCGGTCGCCAGCGTCAAGAAGCGGGTGAAGGCGTGCCAGCCCGCCTCGTGGCGGCGAACGACATCCTCGCTGACCGGATTGTGGCCGTGTTCCGTAACCGCCATCGCCCTCTGCCTCCCCTGTTATGGTTCCGGCGGAGAATGTGGGGAGCGCGGACGGTTGCGGCAAGGGTCCCGCTTGGCCAAAGGCCCCGCTCGGGACGGCTCAGGCCGGCGGGTTGATGAGCGTCGGCAGGTCCGCCGCCGGGCCTGACAGGGTCACCCGGCCGTCCTCGACATGGGCGCGGCCCTCGGCGATCAGGCGCAGCGCCTGGGGATAAAGCCGATGTTCGGCCTCCAGCACGCGGGCGGACAGCCGGTCGGCGTCGTCGCCGGGCTGCACCGGAACCGCGGCCTGGGCGATGATCGGCCCCTCGTCCATCTCCGCGCGCACGTAATGCACGGTGCAGCCGTGGAAGCGCACCCCGGCGTCCAGCGCCCGCTGGTGCGTGTCCAGCCCCTTGAAAGAGGGCAGGAGCGACGGGTGAATGTTGATCATCCGGTCGTGCCAGCGCTCGACGAACCAGGGCGACAGCAGCCGCATGAAGCCGGCCAGACAGACCAGCTCGACGCCCGCCTCGCGCAGGCGCGCGTCCATGGCTTCCTCGAAGGCGCGCTTGTCGCCGGGGAAGTCGCGGTGGCTGACCACGGCGACCGGAATCCCGGCGGCGGCGGCGCGCTCCAACCCGTAGGCATCGGCCTTGTTGGAGAGCACCAGCGCGATCTCCGCCGGAAAGCCCGGGGCGGCGCAGGCGTCGATCAGCGCCTGCAGATTGCTGCCGCGCCCGGAAATCAGGACTCCGACCTTCAGGGTGTCGGGCGTCAGGCCGACCATGCCGTGTCCATGCCGGTGACGGTGACGCGGGCGTCGCCGTCCTTGACCGCGTGGACGGTGCCGACGGTGAAGACCGTCTCGCCGCCCTGGGCCAGGATCTCGGCCGCCTGCTGCGCCTTGTCCGCCGGGACCACGACGACCATGCCGAGGCCGGTGTTGAAGGTGCGCGCCATGTCCAGCGGGGTCAGCCCGCCCGTCTTCATCAGCCAGTTGAAGACCGGCGGCAGCGGCCATTTGGACGCGTCGAGCGTGACGCCCAGCCCGTCCGGCAGGACGCGCGGGATGTTCTCGATCAGGCCGCCGCCGGTGATGTGGGCCATCGCCCGCACCGTGCCGGCGCGCACCGCGGCCAGCGTGCTCTTCACATAGATGCGGGTCGGGGTCAGCAGCGCCTCGCCCAGCGTCTTCCCGGCGTCCCAGGGGCAGGGCGAGTCGTAGCCGAGGCCGGACTTTTCCACCAGCTTGCGGACCAGCGAGTAACCGTTGGAATGCACGCCGGAGGAGGCGAGGCCGAGCACCACGTCGCCGTCCTGCACGGTGGCGCCGGTCAGCGCGTCCTTGCGCTCGACGGCGCCGACCGAGAAGCCGGCGAGGTCGTAGTCGCCTTCGGCGTACATGCCCGGCATCTCCGCCGTCTCGCCGCCGACCAGCGCGCAGCCGGCCTGACGGCAGCCTTCCGCGATGCCGGCGACGATGGCGCGGCCCGCGGCGACGTCCAGCTTGCCCGTGGCGTAGTAGTCGAGGAACAGCAGCGGCTCCGCGCCCTGGACAACGAGGTCGTTCACGCACATCGCCACGAGGTCGATGCCCACCGTGTCGTGCCGGTTCGCCAGGATGGCGACCTTCAGCTTGGTGCCAACGCCGTCCGTGGTGGCGACGAGCAGCGGGTCGTGATACCCGGCCGCGCGCAGGTCGAACAGGGCGCCGAACCCGCCCAGCCCGGCGTCGGAGCCCGGGCGCGCGGTGGAACGGGCGAGCGGCTTGATCGCGTCAACGAGCGCGTTGCCCGCATCAATGTCCACGCCGGCCTGCTTGTAGGCGTCGGACGTGTTATTAGACTGGGTGCTGATGGTATCCTCGCTTGGGCTGAGCTATATACCTGGGCCACCTGAACCGGGTCAATTTGGGCCGGGTCAATAGGGAACGGGCCGAACATACTCGAATCGGAAGGCTTTGCAATGCTCCACCGCCGCCATGCGCCGCTGTTTGCGGGCTTCGCCGCCATCACCGTGGCCCTGGCCGTTCCGGCCGGCCCCGTGGACGCGCAGGTGACCGGCGCCGCTCCACCCGCGGTGGCGGCCCCAGCCGCTCCAGGGGCAACGCCTGGGACGGCTCCCGCAACGGTTCCGGCGGCGGACCCCTTCACCGTGTCGGGCGTGAAGGTGGACGTCAGCGCCGCCAACGCCAACGCCGCCCGCGATCAGGCGATCCGCGACGCGCAGGTGAAGGCCTGGGCGGAGCTGTACAAGCGCCTTGTCCCCACCGCCAGCAGCGTGCCGCGGGTGTCGGACATCGAACTCGCCCGGCTGGTCCAGGGCTTCGAGATCGACGACGAGAAGGTGTCGGCCACGCGCTATGTGGGCAGCATCACCGTGCGCTTCCGCCCCAACCCGGTGCGCGAGACGCTGGCCGGCGGCGGCCAGCAGTATGTCGAGCCGCCGGCCCGGCCCTACGTGATCCTGCCGGTCACCGTCGTCGACGGACGCCCCGTCCTGTGGGAGGACCGCACCGACTGGCGCGAAGCCTGGGAGGGCCGGCAGACCGGCGCCTCGCTGGTGCCGCTGGTCGTCCCGGACGGCGAACTGGCCGACATCTCCGCCATCGGCGTGAACGAGGCGCTGTCCGGCGACCCTGAGGCGCTGGCCCGCATCGCCCAGCGCTACAACGCCGGGGGCGTGGTCGTCGCCAAGACCGACCTGCCGGCGGGCGGGCTCGATCTCGGCCGTCCGCTGGCGGTCGAGGTGACCCACTACACCCCCGACGGCGCGCGGGACACGCAGACGGTCAACGTGAAGGCCGACATGGCCGACCGGGCCGGCGACTTCCTGACCCGTGCGACGACCTTCGTGTCGGCCGCCATCGATGAATCCTACCGCCGCGACAACACCGTGGCGAGCGGGCCGGAGCAGGCGACGCTGGTGCGCGTGCCGCTGGGCAGCCTCAACGACTGGGTGGAGACGCGCAAGCGGCTGGGCATGGTCAACGCCGTGACCCGCACCGACGTTCTGTCGATCAGCCGCTACGAGGCGCTGGTCGCGCTGACCCACCGCGGCGACGTGGAGCGGCTGCGCCAGGCGCTGGCCCGCCGCGATCTCGGCCTCGCCCGCACCGGGGCGGTCGCAGCACCAGTTCCGGTCCCCGTACCGGGCCAGCCGCTTCCGCCGGCCGCGCCCACGCCGGAATGGCAGCTTCAGGTGCTGGCGAAAGGCGCCGGGGCGTCCCAGGCGCAGCCCGCCGCCGTTTCGCCGGCGTCCGTCCCGGCGTCTCCCTCGGCCTTCTCGCCGGCCACCGCCGCGCCGTCGGCCTATCCCAGCGTGACGCCGGCCCCGGTCGGCGCGCCGCAGGCCGCGCCGGGGGCGCCGCCGCGCATTCTGGGCACGTTGCCCGCCGGCACGGCGCGCCCGTGACGGGAGAGGGCGTGACGGCGTTACAAAAGGGCCGGGCCGGCCCTTAATGGGACGGCGGCGTAGGGGACAACGGCAGAAGGCACCGCGGTGAGCATTCCGAACATCATCACCTTCGGCCGCATCCTGGTGGTGCCGGTCGCCGTCTATTTCATCCTGGCCGGGGAGCTGGGGGTCGCCTTCTGGCTGTTCGTCGGGGCGGGGGTGTCCGACGCCGTGGACGGCGCCGTGGCCCGCATGTTCCGCGCCCGCACGGTGCTGGGCGCCTATCTCGACCCGATCGCCGACAAGGCGCTGCTGGTCAGCGTCTACGTCTCGCTGGGACACATCGGCGTGCTGCCGCTGTGGCTGGTCATCCTGGTGGTCTTCCGCGACCTGATGATCGTCGGCGGGGTGATGCTGCTCTACACGCTGAAGGAGTCGCTGGCGATGCAGCCGCTCTACGTCAGCAAGATCAACACGGCGGTGCAGCTCGCCCTGGCGGCGGCGGTGCTGGCCCCGGCGGGGCTGGGGCTGCCGGAGTTTCAGCTGTTCGGGCGGGAACTGGTTCCTCTGCTGATCTGGGTCTGCGCGGCGACGACGGTGCTGTCGGGGCTGGCCTATGTCTACCGCGGCGGGCTTCTGTTCAGCCGGCACGGAGGGGTGCCGTGACGGCGGGCAAGCAGATCCGCTTCTGGCTGATCGGGCTTGGCCTCTTCGTCCTCGCCCTGTGGCTGCTGTCGGGCATGCTGCTGCCCTTCGTGGTGGGGTTGGCGGTGGCCTATCTGCTCGATCCGGTGGTCGACCGGGTGGAGCGCTGGCGCCTGCCGCGCTGGCTGGCGACGACGCTGGTGCTGCTGTCCTTCGTCCTGGTCCTGGTGGTGATGGTCCTGCTGCTGCTGCCGCTGGTGCAGTCGCAGGTGTCCCACCTGATCGAGGTGCTGCCCAACTACGCCAACGCGGCGCGGGACCGGCTGATGCCGATGCTCGACCGGCTGGTGCACCGCCTGTCGCCGGAGGACGTGGAGCGACTGCGCGGTGCTGCCGGCAACTACGCCGGGGACGTGGTCGGCTGGGTCGGCCGGGTGCTGAAGCACATCCTGTCCGGCGGGCTCGCGCTGTTCGACGTGCTGTCGGTGATGTTCATCACGCCCATCGTCGCCTTTTACCTGATGCGCGACTGGGACATCCTGGTCGCCAAGGTGAACGGCTGGCTGCCCCTGCACCACGCCGCGACGATCCGCGAGCAGGCGCGCGAGGTCGACGAGACCCTGGCCGGATTCGTCCGCGGGCAGGCGCTGGTCTGCCTCGTGCTGGGCGTGTTCTACGCGGTGGCGCTGTCGCTGGCCGGGCTGGATTTCGGGCTGGTGATCGGGCTGATGGCGGGGCTTTTGTCCTTCATCCCCTATGTCGGCTCGCTGTTCGGATTCGTGTCGAGCACCGGGCTGGCCCTGCTGCAGTTCGACGACCCGTGGCGAATCGCCATCGTCATCGCGATCTTCCTGTTCGGGCAGGCGGTGGAGGGCAACGTCCTGACGCCGAAGCTGGTGGGCGAGAAGGTCGGGCTGCACGCGGTCTGGGTGATCTTCGCCCTGCTGGCCGGCGGGTCGCTGTTCGGTTTCGTCGGCGTCCTGCTGGCGGTTCCGGTGGCGGCGGTGATCGGGGTGCTGACACGCTTCGCATTGGGGCGCTATCTTGACAGCCCCTACTACCGCGGTACCCCTTCCTGATGGCCTCCGCCTCATGACCCCTGTCCTATGACCGCTGCCCCATGACACTCGCGGCCCAGATCCCGCTCGACCTCGGACACCGCGCCGCCATGGGCTGCGAGGATTTCCTCGTGGCGCCCAGCAACGCCGAGGCGGTGGCGTGGCTCGACCGCTGGCCGTCCTGGCCGGCGCCGGCCCTGACGCTGTACGGGCCGGACGGTTGCGGCAAGACGCATCTGGGCCATGTCTGGCGGGCGCGCAGCCACGCCCCCATCGCCATGGGCGAGGCGCTCGACCAGATCGATCCGCACGCCCTGCTGGCCCGCGCCAACGCCGTGGTGGTGGAGGACGCGGACCGCGTGGCCGGCGCGCCGGCGCGGGAGGAGGCGCTGTTCCACCTCTACAACCTCGCCCGCGACTCGGGTGGGCATCTGCTCCTGCTGTCGCGCCGCCCGCCGTCGCGCTGGCGGATGAAGCTGGCCGACCTGCGCTCCCGCATCAAGGCGGCCCCCGCGGTGGGGGTGGAGGCGCCGGACGACGCGCTGCTCGCCGCCGTGCTGGTCAAGCTGTTCGCCGACCGGCAGTTGCGGCCGGGCATGGACCTCATCACCTACCTGCTGACCCGGATGGAGCGGTCGCTGGAGGCGGCGGGCCGGGTGGTCGCGGCGCTTGACCGCGCGTCGCTGGCCGCGCACCGTCCCCTGACCGTGCCGCTGGCCCGCGAGGTGCTGGCCGGTCTGGAGGCCGGGAAGGGAGGAGACGAGGATGGATCTGGGAATCGCCGGACGCCGCGCCATCGTGTGCGCAGCCAGCAAGGGACTGGGTAAGGCCTGCGCCCTGGCGCTGGCGCGCGAGGGGGTGGACGTCACCATCACCGCGCGCGGCCGCGACCTGCTGGAGGCCGCCGCGGAGGAGATCCGCAAGGAGACCGGCGCCACCGTGACCACCGCCGTCGGCGACATCGCGACGGAGGAAGGGCGCGCCGCCGCTCTGGCCGCCTGTCCGGAGCCGGACATCCTGGTCAACAACGCGGGCGGCCCGCCGCCGGGCGACTTCCGCAACTGGGAGCGCGACGACTGGGTCCGCGCCGTCGAGGCCAATATGCTGGCCCCGATCTTCCTCATCAAGGCGACGGTGGACGGCATGATCGGCCGCCGCTTCGGGCGGATCGTCAACGTCACCTCGGCGGCGGTGAAGGCGCCGATCCCGATCCTCGGCCTGTCCAACGGGGCGCGGGCGGGGTTGACCGGCTTCGTCGCCGGGCTGTCGCGCCAGACCGTGCGCCACAACGTGACGATCAACAACCTGCTGCCCGGCCCCTTCGAGACCGACCGCCTGCGCACCACCATGGAGGGCGGGGCCAAGGCCAACA
Organism: Azospirillum brasilense; assembly: GCF_005222205.1. Classification (NCBI taxonomy): domain Bacteria; kingdom Pseudomonadati; phylum Pseudomonadota; class Alphaproteobacteria; order Rhodospirillales; family Azospirillaceae; genus Azospirillum; species Azospirillum brasilense. Next base: position 25,607 of record NZ_CP032346.1, read on the forward strand.
ACCGCAGCCTGGACGAGGAGATGGACCTCCGCCGCGCCGACAACCCGTCCGGCCGCTTCGGCGATCCGGCGGAGTTCGGTGCGGCCTGCGCCTTCCTCTGCTCCGCCCACGCCGGCTTCATGACCGGGCAGAACGTCCTTCTGGACGGCGGCGCCTACGCGGGGACGCTGTAGGCGGCTGGGCGAGGCCTCCGATAGGTCCTGTCTGACCGCGCCGTTCCAGGGTCGTCAGACAGGACCTGGCAAAGCGCACGCTACAAATCGCAACACGGATCGAGGACCGATAGGGCCTCGAACGCTGCCCGCTTGCCGCTTTCCCTGTGCGCTTCGCTGATGGCAAGACCTTCCGCGACGATCACATCAAGCCTCGTCACGCCGATGAACGCGAACATCGACCGAAGGTAGGCTTCGGCGTGTTCGGACGAGGCCAGGGACATGCCCTCTCGATATTGACCGCCCCGCGCCACGGCAAGGATCACCCGCTTGTCATGCGCCAATCCTTCCGAGCCGTTCTCCGTGTAGCGGAACGTCTTCCCCGCGACGACGATCCGGTCGATCCAAGTCCTGAGCTGGCTGGAAATGGTCAGGTTGTAGAGCGCGACGCCGATGACGATGACATCGGCGTTGATGAACTCGTCCAGAAGCTTTTCACCAAACGCGATGTCCTCCATCACGGCCGGGGAGACCGCCAGATGATCGCCGGTCAGATGTGGAACGGGAACAGCGACCAGATCACGATAGACGATGTCAATCGCCGGATTGTGTTCCTTCAATCGTTGGACGGTGGCTTTGGACAGCATGCGGCTTATGGATTGCTCACCGAGAATACTGGAGTCGATATGAAGCAGTTTCATGGGTGATCTTTCTTTAAGAGGTCGGCGAGAGCGTCGTGCTGTCATGAACCGGCGGGCGGCTTCGTGCCGAGAGCCTGCAACTGCATCACGATCAGCCCGAGAAAAATCAGGCCAAGACCGGCAAGACGGGACAACGAGACGGGCTTTCGAGGGAGGCCGACAAGACCCCATTGGTCGATGATGATCGACGCCAGCATTTGTCCGGCGATGGCCGCCGTGATGAAGCCGGCGGCTCCGAGTTTCGGCGCCAGCATGAGCGCGCCGGTGATATAGGCGACGCCGACAACACCGCCGATCCATATCCAGCGGGGGGCTTGCGCCAGATTCGAGAAGGTTGGCGCCTCCACCCTCGCCAACGCCATGACCGGCAGGATGCAGGCGAAGCTGACGCACAGGGATACGACCGTTCCCCACAGGGGATGACCGAGTGTCCGTCCCAGGACGGCGTTGGCCCCGGCCTGAAACGGTACGACCGCACCGGAGACGATCGCGGCGGAGATAAGAATCAGCGCATTGGTTTGCATGGTTGAGCCTCCATGCATCACCAGATGCTGCATTCGCTTCATGGATGGAAATTCTGATATAATATCTTACACATGCATGACATGAATACCCTTCGTGGCGTCGACCTCAACCTGCTGGTGATCCTCGATGCTCTGCTGGCCGAGCGGCATGTGTCGCGCACGGCATGCCGATTGAACATGAGTCAGCCAGCGGTCAGCCATGCGCTCGGGCGTCTGCGGCATCTGTTCGATGACCCCCTGTTGATACGCCGCGACGGGCAACTGGTTCTGAGCGCAAGGGCGCTTGAAATTGCTCCGGCGCTGACCGAAGCCTTGCGACAGGTGCGGGAGGTTCTAGGACCGGGCGGCTTCGACCCGGCCAAGGAAAAACGAACGTTTCGCCTTGCAATGTCGGATTACGGCTCGGCTGTCGTCCTCCCCGGCCTGCTGAAGATGCTGCGCCTCGAAGCACCGGGGATCGACGTCGTGATAACCCAATCGAACCGGGAAGCGATGCTTCGGCAGGTGTTGGACGGGAACTGCGATCTGGCAATTGGCGTGTTTCCCGATCGTCCCGAACGGATCGAATCAGAGCAGCTTTTCGCCGAGCGCTTCGCTTGCCTTGCGGACCGGGGGAGTTTGGGGGGGCATGGCCGTCTGGATATTGACGCCTATCTTGCCCGGCCACACGTGCTCGTGGCGATGAAGGACCAAGCAAGCACCGAAATCGATGCGGCCTTGCGCGCGATCGGCCACGCGCGCCGCATCGCTGTCACGCTGCCGCATTGGGGAAATGCGCCACGGTTGATCCAAGGGACAGATCTTGTTCTGACCGTGGCCCGGAAAGCCCTCGCGCTCCATGAGCATGACCCGGCCGTCGTCGTCTTCGAGCCGCCGTTTTCGATACCGCCATTTCCCTTTGTCCAGGTTTGGCATGAACGGCGGGGCGGCGACCCCGCGCACCTGTGGCTGCGCAACGCGGTCGCGGGCGTCTCGATGGCCGTGTAAGTGACCGTCATCCAGGGGTGGTGCTGTCCACGCATGTCTGCGAAGCGGCGGCAGTCCCCTCCACCTCGAAGAGGGGGAGGGTTAAGGAGGGGGCAACACCCTCACCAGAACACCGGCCCGTCGCGGAAGGCCTTCCACAGCCCCGGCAGCGCCTTGCGGCGCTTGTCGGCCTGCTTTGTGAGCCAGCGGGCGGTCGCGTCGGCGGCCGGCCGCTGCTCTGGCCGGTCCGCCGACAGGCCGCGCAGGCGATCGCCGGCCACCGCGGCGTCGTGCTCGGCGTCCAGTGCGGCCAGCAGGGCGTCGAGCGCGGCGATGAAGGGCACCGTTGCCGTTTCAGCGTAGAGGCCGCGGAAGAACTCCGCCGTGTGGCGCAGCTTGCGCAGGCGGCGGCGCAGCCGGTCGCGCGTCGCGGCGTCGGCGGCGTCCAGGTCGCGTCCCGCCTTCAACGCCCCCGCCTTCAATGCCTTGGCGTGCTGGGCGGCCAGCCAAGGACCCGACAGCTCGGCCATCGGGCGGTCGAGCTGGGCGCGGACCTCCGGCGCGGCGCCGGACTGCCACGCCCCGTCCTCCAGCCAGGTGCCGAGCGCCAGGATCAGACCGGTGCAGCGTGGCGACTGGATCGCCTCGACGGCTGCCAACGCCGGTCCGCGCCGGGCTTCCCGAACCGCGGCGGTCAGCGCGGCGATTGCGTCGGCGGGGGCCTTCTCCGTCGCCGCGAAGGGCGCGATCCCATGGGACAGCAGCACGTCCCAATCGCGCGCCGGGCCGAGCTGGCGGGAGAACCAGCGGATGTCGTTCCCGGCGCGGCAGGCGTCCGGCACCCCGGCCAGGGGGCGGAACAGGCGGATGGCGGTGCGCAGGCGGCGCAGCGCGACGCGCATCTGGTGCAGCCCCTCCACGTCGCCGCCGGCCAGCGCGCAGGCCTCGTTGGCGAGCAGCAGGCGCAGACCGTGCCGCACGATGTGGCGGTAGGCCTCGGCCACCGTGGTAACCGGGGTCAGGCCCAGCGGTTCCGGCAGGACAGGGGCGGGCAGGCGGCCGGTGACGAGGCGGTCGCCGATCTCGGCCTTGCTTTCCGTCCCGATGCGCACCGGCACGCGGCGCTGGAGCGCCAGCGCGAGGTCGAACAGACGGCCGATGCGGCCCGATTTCAGCTCAAGCTCGACCTCGCTGATCCGGGCGCAGGCGTTGCCGGCGGTGATCTGGCCCTCGTCCACCGCCACCTCGATGGAGGTCAGGGCGTCCGGGCGGACGAGCAGGGTGGTGCGCTGGAACTCCGTCGTGAACTGCGGAACCAGCGCCGCCCGCGCGTCCTCCGGCACCAGGGCGGCGACACCCTCGGCGTCGAGGGGAGACATGTCGGGGGCGGCCGTGGGGATGGTCCAGTCCCACTTCTTGCGGATGGCCACGGCGGCCGAATCGCCGGGGGTGGCGGCGTTGATGGTCTTCAGCGTCTGGACGAAGCGGTCGCCGTCCTGCCGCACCCGCAGGGCCACGCCCCCAGGAACAGGCGGCGGTCCGGCGTGTCGTAATAGACGGTGCGAAGGTTGCGGACGGTCGGCGCGCCCTCCGCCTTCTCCTTCAGGGCGGGCAGGTCCGCAACGCGGGGCAGATCGCGCGGGTCGAGATGGAGCTTCATCTCCACCTCACGCACGGCGGACACCGCCGTGGGTGCACCCTGAGGCGCAGTGTTCTGGGGCGCGGAGGACACGGGGGGCGACTCCTGCTCGGTTCCGGGCCTGCTCTGTTAAGGGTTGAAATACCCCATTTGGCAAAAGGGCGTTAAGAGAGTTTGCGCGGCAGGATGAAATCGGCCAGTCGTCCCGCCCCGCTGTCCAGGTCGGCCCAGCGGGCCGCTTCGAACAGAATGACGGCGCAGGCGCCGGTCGGGAACTTCTCCGCCAGCGCGTCCCGATGCCGCGCCTCGCCGCTGCCGGTCAACTCGCGGGCGAGGTCGTGGAGGTCCGGGTTGTGGGCGACCAGCATCAGCGACGACACGGAGTCGGGCGCGTCGCGCAGCCGTTCCAGAAGGACGCGCGCGCCGCACAGGTAGAGGCCGCGCTCGCGCTCGACGGGGATGTCCGGCGCGTCCATCACCTCCAGCAGGCGGTCGGCGGTGTCCGCCGCGCGCCGCGCGGTGGAGCACAGCACCAGCCCGATGCGCGCCCCGCGGTCCTTCAGTTCGTGGCCGACCAGCCGGGCCGCCTTCTTCCCCCGCGGCGCCAGCGGGCGGTCGTGGTCGTCCAGGGAGGGGTCGTCCCACGCGGACTTGCCGTGGCGCATGAGATACAGGGTCTTCATCGAGGCTGTCCCTTCCTGTCCGAATCGCGTGGTCCGGCGGGATGCGCCGGGGGTGCGACTGTTTTCGCAGCGGTATTATCGTGACGGCAGTATTATGCTGTCTGACCCAAAACCGTAACGTAGTTGGGGTAGGTTGCTTGGCCCGCCGACCGCGGCGGGGCGGTCCGGACCGACCGGACTGTAGCGGCACCACCCATCACGCAAAAGCCCGAGGCTGCTGTGACCGAACTTCAGGACTTGGAAGCGACCTGCATCGAAGCGGACGCGCCGGAGCGCTTCATCAACCGCGAACTGTCGTGGCTGGCCTTCAACCAGCGCGTCCTGGATGAGGCGTCCAACCCGAATCACCCGCTGCTGGAGCGGCTGAGGTTCCTGTCGATCTCGTCCAGCAACCTCGACGAATTCTACATGGTCCGCGTCGCCGGCCTGAAGGGGCAGGTGGCCGCGGGGGTGAAGACCCCCAGCGCCGAGAACCTGACCCCGGCCCAGCAGCTCACCGCGGTGAACCAGCGCATCGTCGAGCTGATGAACGCGCAGCAGACCATGTGGCGCAGCCTGAAGCAGGACCTGCGCGAGGCCGGCATCATGGTGGTCGGCTCGGAGGATCTGACCGACGGGGAGAAGGACTGGCTGGAGGCCAAGTTCCTTGACGACATCTTCCCCATCCTGACCCCCATCGCCGTGGACCCGGCGCACCCCTTCCCCTTCCTGCCCAACCTGGGCTTCTCGCTGGCGCTGCAACTGCACGAGCCGGTGAAGGGGCGGCACCTCGACGCGCTGGTCCCGCTGCCGGCGCAGCTCGACCGCTTCATCCGCCTGCCGGGCTCGGAGATCCGCTTCATCCAGCTTGAGAGGCTGGTGATGCTGTTCATCGACCGGCTCTTCCCGCCGTTCCAGGTCAAGGCCCACGGCGTCTTCCGCGTGCTGCGCGACAGCGAGATGGAAATCGAGGAGGAGGCGGAGGATCTGGTCCGCACCTTCGAAAGCGCGCTGAAGCGCCGCCGCCGCGGCAGCGTCATCCGGCTGGCCACCGACGCCGGCATGGCCGCCGACCTGCGCGAGTTCCTGCGCCACGAGCTGCGGGTGTCGAACGACGACGTGTTCATCCTGGACGGGCTGATCGGCCTGTCGGACACCCGCCAGCTCATCGTCGACGAGCGGCCCGATCTGGTCTTCCGTCCCTTCAACGCCCGCTTCCCGGAGCGCATCCGCGATTTCGGCGGCGACTGCTTCGCGGCCATCCGCGACAAGGACATCGTCGTCCACCACCCGTACGAGAGCTTCGACGTGGTGGTGCAGTTCATCCGCCAGGCGGCGCGCGACCCGCAGGTGGTCGCCATCAAGCAGACGCTCTACCGCACCAGCAAGGACAGCCCGATCGTCGCCGCGCTGATCGAGGCGGCGGAGGCCGGCAAGTCGGTGACCGCGCTGGTGGAGCTGAAGGCCCGCTTCGACGAGGAGGCCAACATCCGCTGGGCGCGCGACCTCGAGCGCGCCGGCGCCCAGGTCGTCTACGGCTTCGTCGACCTGAAGACGCACGCCAAGGTGTCGCTGGTGGTGCGGCGCGAGAACAAGGCGCTGCGCAGCTACGTCCATTTCGGGACGGGCAACTACCACCCGATCACCGCGAAGGTCTACACCGACCTGTCCTTCTTCACCTGCGACCCGGCGCTCTGCCACGACGCGGCGGTAATGTTCAACTACATGACCGGCTACGCCACGCCGAAGCTGCTGGAGAAGATCGCCATCGCCCCGATCACGCTGCGCCAGAAGCTGGGCCAGCTGATCGACGCGGAGGTCGCCAACGCCGCCGCCGGCAAGCCCGCCCACATCTGGGTGAAGCTGAACTCGCTGGTCGATTCGGAGATCATCGACCGGCTCTACAAGGCGTCGCAGAAGGGCGTCCAGATCGACATGGTGATCCGCGGCATCTGCTGCCTGCGCCCCGGCGTCAAGGGCCTGTCGGAGAACATCCGGGTGCGCAGCATCGTCGGGCGCTTCCTGGAGCATGGGCGCGTCATCTGCTTCGCCAACGGTCAGGCGCTGCCCAGCCCGCAGGCCAAGGTCTACATCTCCTCCGCCGACTGGATGACGCGCAACCTGGACCGCCGCATCGAGACGCTGGTGCCCATCGAGAACCCGACGGTGCATGAGCAGGTGCTGGACCAGATCATGGTCGCCAACCTGAAGGACGAGGCGAACACCTGGAAACTCGGCCCCGATGGCGTTTATCATCGCGTGGAGGCTGGTCCGGACGCGTTCAGCGCCCATAACTACTTCATGACGAACCCCAGCCTGTCGGGCCGCGGCAGCGCGCTCAGCAGCAAAAAGACGCCGCCGCGGTTGAAGCTGCGTACGGTCATCTGATTGAGGACATCGGTTGCTTATGACGCCGGCGCAGGAACACACGGTCGCCACCAAGATCGATAGCAGGGTCGTCGACAAGGGCGAGCGGATCGCCGTGATCGACATCGGGTCCAACTCGATCCGGCTCGTCGTCTATGACGCTCTGAAGCGGTCGCCCCTGCCGGTCTTCAACGAGAAGGTCCTGTGCGGGCTCGGCCGCGGGGTGGAGAAGACCGGCTGCCTGAACCCGGACGGCGTGATCCAGGGCCTGGAAGCCCTGGAACGATTCGCCCTGCTGGCCGCCGGCATGCGCGTCGGGCGGCTGGACGTCATCGCCACGGCGGCGGTGCGCGACGCCACGGACGGCCCGGCCTTCGTCCAGCGGGTCAAGGACCGCACCGGCCTTGACGTCAGCGTCATCAGCGGCGAGGAGGAGGCGCGGCTGTCCGCCATGGGCGTGCTGTCCGGCACCCCCGCCGCCGACGGGCTGGTCGGCGACCTCGGCGGCGGCAGCCTGGAGCTGGTGCGGCTGGAGCGCGGCGTGATCGGCGAGCATCTGACGATGCCGCTGGGGCCGCTGCGCCTGATGGAGCTGAACCCGGCCAAGCCGAACGGGCTGGTCCGCGCCATCGACCAGCATCTGGAAAAGCTCGACTGGCTGGCCCAGATGCGCGGCAAGCCCTTCTTCCCGGTGGGCGGCGGCTGGCGGGCCCTGGCCAAGCTGCACATGGAGCATGTGAAGCACCCGCTGCACATCATCCACCACTACACGGTGCCCTTCGCCGAGGCGCGGGACTTCGCCGCCCTGATCGCCAAGCAGAGCCGTTCCTCGCTGGAGAAGATGTCGGGCTCGCGCCGCCGGATCGACACGCTGCCCTACGCGGCGCTGGTGTTCGAGCGGCTGCTGCGGATGGTCCAGCCGTCCAGCGTGGTGTTCTCGGCCTTCGGGCTGCGGGAAGGGCACCTGTACGCGCTGCTCGGCCCGGAGGCGCAGCGGCAGGACCCGCTGATCGCCGCGGTGGAGGATTGGGCGCAGCGCTTCGTCCGCATCGGCGATCCGGCGCTGCTGGTGTCCTGGACCGGCAACCTCTTCGCCGGGGAGGACGACGCGGCGCTGCGGCTGCGGCAGGCCGCCTGCCTGCTCAGCGACGTCGGCTGGGCCGAGCATCCCGACTATCGGGCGGAGCACGCCTGCCTGCGCATCCTGCGCTACCCCTTCCCGGGCATCGACCATGACGAGCGGGCCTTCCTGGCGCTGGCCGTCTATGCCCGCTACGCCGGGTCCATCGACGGGCCGGGCACGCCCAACGCGGTCACCGCGGGGCCGCGGGCGCTGCTCAGCGACGCCCAGGCGCGCAAGGCGTTGGTTCTGGGGCTGGCGCTGCGTCTCGCCCACACGCTGACCGGCGGCGCCACGGCGCTGCTGCAGCGCACGGCGCTGAAGGTGTCGGGGGAGCGGCTGGTGCTGTCCCTGCCGGACGATTTCAGCGTGCCGGCCGGCGAGACGGTGCAGCGGCGCCTGGACGCCCTGGCGAAGGCGCTGAACCGCAAGGGCGAGATCGTGCCGCCGGCCCGGCCCCAGGCGGCGGAGTAGAGAACGGGGGGCGGCGGAGGAACCGCCGCCCTCACGCCACCTTGGCGTGGGCGATGGCCTCGCGGACGCTCACGCCCTTGCGCAGGATGTTGTCCACGGCGCGGCCCTGCACCATCGTGATGCCGACCTTGTTGGCGTAGACAAGGCTGGACACGCTGTCGCAGCGCGCCAGGATGAACTTGCAGCGGTCCTGCTCCTGGATGCGCTCCATGAAGTACTTCTCGAAGGTCGGGTCCATCTCCAGCATGTCGTTGGACCAGAAGATCTTCGCGTAGTCGGCGTTCAGGTATTCCAGGTCGAAGTTGGTCACCCAGAAGGGGTTCAGCCCATCCACGGCGATCTGGTAGCGGCGGTCCTGGGCGAACTCAACGACCTCGTTGAACAGCGACAGATTCTCGATCAGGTCGCCCTTCGAGATCTCAAGCACCACCTGCCCGCGGAAATCGAGGGGAAGCCGCTCGTCGAACTTCACGAAGCCGGTGGAGATGACCGTGGACAGGTTGATGTTGATGCCGATGCGCCGGCCCCGCATGAAGCTGAGCCCATGATTCAGCGCCCGCAGCACCGACTGGTCGAGGTTGGCGGTGAAGTAGTTGAACAGCCACTTGTTGGCCGTGATGTCGTAATCCGGGCAGAGCCGCTCCTGAAGCAGCTTGATGGAGATGTAGAGTTCGAAGTAGGCCATGTCCTCTTCGGCGTTGCGGCCGATGTTGGCGATGGCCTGATTGAACAGGAAGGGCGACAGGTCGAACATCTGCATGGAGCGTTCGAGCTTGGCCATCTCCTCCAGCGTGATCGGCGGCTTCGTCTCGTTGGAATGGTCGCCGGTCTCGTTGGCTTGCAGCTCCTCGATGAAGCGGATGACGTTGATGAAGTTCAACGCCAGTTCCATGATCGAGTAGAGCGAGAATTCCTTGTAGGGGTTGGCGCCGGTCAGCGTCGTCTTGGCCAGGAAGATCTGCTCCACCTTCTGGCAGACGTCGGTGACGCCGGTCAGCTTCAGGCCCTTGTAGAGGATGATGACATCGCCGTTGGAGATGTTGAAGGACTGCAGATAGGACGCCTTGTTCGCCAGCTCCTGGATGATCGTGCGGACGATCATCTGGCTGGACGGGTCCTTGTCGCGCAGCAGCGACAGATGCATGTGGATCAACCGCATGCCTTGCAGTTCGGCCTTCGCGGAGCGAAGCAGATTCAGCAGCTTGTCATTGTCAAATTCGGGCTTCTGGTCCTTCGCGGCGGCGACGGCGGCCTGCTTCTCCGTCGTGGAGAGGCGGACGCGGTCGCGTCCCATGGGTGGTTTGCCGCCGAACCTGCTCATACGCGAAATCCCCCAGGCTGGCACATTGGGCGTGTGCACACCTTATAGGCGAGAATTCCCCCCGCGAACCACAGCGCGCCGCTACACGGCATGGATACGGTGCCCGTGACTTATTAGCCCTGACCTTTTTTAACAATGCCTTAAAGCGCTGTTAATTGCGATGAAATGTTTCATAATTTTGGCTAAACGTCACCAAGCTGAGCGATCCTGTAACGGCCCGCCCGGATTCTTGCGCCATTTTGGAATGGTTCCGGATAGGGCCGTTTACGGCCCTTCTCCATTGGCGGTCGGGACGATGCGGACACGACGGTCGAGCACCGCCAGACCGATGCGGCCATGCTTCAACGCCAGCGCGTCGTCGCCGAACAATTCCCGGCGCCAGCCCTGCATCGCGGGCACCTGGGCCTCGTCGTCCGCTGCAATCGCCTCCAGATCGGCGGCCGACGCGATCAGCTTGGACGCCACGTTGTTCTCTTCGCACTTCATTTTCAGAAGCACGCGCAGCAACTCAACGACCGGTTGCAGGCCCGGCGGCGGCTCCTCGCGCGGCTCGACGCGCGGCAGTTCGGACTCCGGCAGGTCCAGACCCTTCTGCACGCAGGCCAGCACCTCGGCGCCCTGGCGCCCTTCCGCGAAGCCGCGGCCCATGCCGCGCGTGCGGGCGAGGTCGTCCACGCTGGTCGGGGCGTGGGCGGCGATCTCCAGCAGCGCCTCGTCCCGCAGCACGCGGGAGCGGGGCAGGTCGCGGCGCTGCGCCTCGCGCTCCCGCCACGCCGCCAGCTCCTTCAGAACGGCCATGAAGCGCGGCTTGTTGGTGCGCACCTTCAGCCGCAGCCAGGAGCTGTCCGGGTCCACCTGGTAGGTGGCCGGGTCGGTCAGGACGGCCATCTCCTCTTCCAGCCAATGGGCGCGGCCGGAGCGGACGAGGCGGCGCTTCAGCTTCTCATAGGCCGGGCGCAGGTGGATCACGTCGGACAGGGCGTAGGTCAGCTGCCGCTCGGTCAGCGGGCGGTGCGACCAGTCGGTGAAGCGGCTGGACTTGTCGATGCGCGCACCGGCCAGCTTGGTGACCAGCGTCTCGTACCCCACGCTCTCGCCGAAGCCGCAGACCATGGCGGCGACCTGCGTGTCGAACAGCGGGTGGGGGATCTGGCCGGACAGGTGCCAGAAGATCTCCACATCCTGCCGGGCGGCGTGGAAGACCTTGAGGATGGCCGGGTCCACCATCACGCGGAACAGCGGCGCCAGGTCGATCCCTTCGGCCAGCGGGTCGATGGCGACCGCGCCGTTCGGCCCGCCGACCTGCACGAGGCAGAGCTGCGGCCAATAGGTCTTCTCGCGCAGGAATTCGGTGTCGACGGTGATGTACTCCGCCCCGGCCAGCGAGCGGCAGAAGGCGTCAAGGTCTTCGGTGGTCGTGATCAGTGTCATAGCCGCTTCATACACGAGCGCGCGACCGCGCGAAAGCTCGCCCTTCGGCAACTCTCCCAGCGTGCAGCGGACGCGGATGGCGACTTGACATTCCCGCGCTGTCGGTGTGGTGTGTCGGGCCGCCTTTCCGCGCAGGATTCCGACCTTTTCCAAGGTGTTTCGACCCATGCACCCCTACCGCACGCACACCTGCGGCCAGCTTCGCGAAGAGAACGCCGGTCAGATTGTCCGCCTGTCGGGCTGGATCAACCGCAAGCGCGACCATGGACAGCTCCTGTTCATCGACCTGCGCGACCATTACGGCCTGACGCAGTGCGTGGTCGACACCTCCAACCCGGCCTTCCAGGCGGCGGAGCGGCTGAAGCTGGAATCGGTCATCACCGTGACCGGCAAGGTGGTCAAGCGCACGGCGGAGACCATCAACGACCGTCTGCCGACCGGCCGCATCGAGGTGCAGATCGCCGAGCTGACGGTGCAGGGCGAGGCGGAGCAGATCCCGCTGCAGGTCAACCAGGACACCGACGCCGGCGAGGACGTGCGCCTGCGCTACCGCTTCCTCGACCTGCGCCGCGAGCGCATCCACGAGAACATCCTGCTGCGCTCGCGAGTCATCGCGTCGGCGCGCCGCCGCATGATCGACCAGGGCTTCACCGAGTTCCAGACGCCGATCCTGACCGCCTCCTCGCCGGAGGGTGCCCGCGACTATCTGGTGCCGAGCCGCAACCATCCGGGCAAGTTCTACGCGCTGCCCCAGGCGCCGCAGCAGTTCAAGCAGCTGCTGATGGTCGCCGGGTTCGACCGCTACTTCCAGATCGCCCCCTGCTTCCGCGACGAGGACGCCCGCGCCGACCGCAGCCCGGGCGAGTTCTACCAGCTCGACTTCGAGATGTCCTTCGTCACCCAGGAGGACGTGTTCGCCGCCATCGAGCCGGTGCTGCACGGCATCTTCGACGAGTTCGGCGGTTTCCGCCGCGAGACGCCGCCGGCCATCGACAAGCCGCCCTTCCGCCGCATCTCCTTCGCGGAGTCGATGCTGAAGTACGGCAACGACAAGCCGGACCTGCGAAACCCGCTGGAGATCACCGACGTCACCGCCGTCTTCAAGCGCGACGACGTGGAATTCCGCGCCTTCAAGCAGACGCTGGAGAAGGGCGGCGTGGTCCGCGCCATCCGCGCCCCGAAGGTGTCCGACAAGCCGCGCAGCTTCTTCGACAAGCTGAACGACTGGGCGCGCGGCCTCGGCGCCCCGGGCCTCGGCTACATCATCTTCGAGGCGGCGGGCGGCAAGGGTCCGATCGCCAAGTTCGTGCCGGAGGCCGCCCAGGCCGAGCTGCGTACGGCGGCGGGCGTGGAGGACGGCGACGCGGTCTTCTTCGTCTGTGACCAGCCCGGCCCGGCGGCCAAGCTGGCCGGCTTCGCCCGCACGAAGATCGGCGAGGAGCTGGACCTGATCGAGAAGAACGCCTTCCGTTTCTGCTGGATCGTCGACTTCCCGATGTACGAGCTGGACGAGGAGACCAACAAGGTCATCTTCAGCCACAACCCCTTCTCCATGCCGCAGGGCGGCCTGGAGGCGCTGAACACGATGAACCCGCTGGACATCAAGGCGTACCAGTACGACATCGTCTGCAACGGCGTGGAGCTGTCGTCGGGCGCCATCCGGAACCATCTGCCGGAGCTGATGTACAAGGCGTTCGAGATCGCCGGTTACCCGCCGGAGGAGCTGGAAGCCCGCTTCGGCGGCATGCTCAGCGCCTTCAAGCTGGGAGCCCCGCCGCACGGCGGCTCGGCTCCGGGCATCGACCGCATCGTGATGCTGCTGGCCGACGAGCCGAACATCCGCGAGGTCATCGCCTTCCCGCTGAACCAGCGCGCGGAAGATCTGCTCATGCAGGCCCCGGCCCCGGTGGATCAGGCGCGCCTGCGCGAACTGCATCTGAAGCTGGACCTGCCGAAGCCGAAGGTCGCCGCCGAGGCGCCCAAGGCCGCCACCTGACGGTCCGGTACCTGCCGTTCCTTCCCGCTTCGGCGGGGAGGGGCGGACGGTTTCCAACAAGAAAGCCCCCCGTCCGCGAGGCCGGGGGGCTTTCTTGTTGGAAACCGAAGGCGAGACGCGGAACGCGTCAGGCCGCGACGTTGCCGGCGGGGGCCGATCCGATCATGCGGTAGTAATTGGAGTCGACCAGGACGAAGCAGCTCAGCGTCTTCGCGTCGCCCTCGTCTTCCGTGCTGACCACGCGGGCGTGTGGGATGCCGAACAGGGTCACGGTCTCCCGCACGCGCCAGGACCGCCCGTTGGTCGCGCCAACGGTCTGGAACACCTGTCCCACCAAAACCTGCTTCTTGGCCATAGGGAAACCCTTCATCCTGCTGTCGGTGCGCGCCACGAATCCGCGGAGGCGTGGGCGCACCATGCACAGTTTAGGCCAGTTTCCTCAAAATATGGCGAATTGATTTGTAACGATTTGCGCCAAAGCCTGTGACCTTTGCGCTCAGCACCCCGACTTCGGCAGCGCCTCCACCTTCTCCAGGATGGCGTTCACGGTGAAATCGCCGTAGTCGATCTGCATGGATTCGGCGACGCCGTTCTGCAGAAGGCGCAGGCTCATCTCATATTCGGGCTGGGCGGAATCGCTCTTCAGCGGGAAGAAGGCCATGCGCACCGGCCACGCCTTCTTGCCCTTCAGCAGCGGGTCGGCGCCGTCCTCCTTGATCGCCGCCGCCGCGCCGATGACCGTCGACACCTCGGTCGCCCCCTCGGAATCGGCGCCGTCGAAGACGACGCGGTTGAAGAAGGTGTCGCCGGCGCTGGCGTGGTCGAGCACCGCCAGCGTGTGGGCCGTCGGGAACATGGTGTTGGGGGGCAGTTCCATGTCCTGGGGCTCCGGCTTGGAGAAGGCCGCGGTGCCGGTGCCGTCCTTGGCCAGCCGGGCGTCGCCGCGCACCTCCTCGTCCTCCTCCCCGTTGATCAGCTTGCGGACGTTGAAGCGGTAGCGCTGGCCGTCCTTGGCCTCCCACGTCGTGTAGTTGGTGATCATCGCCATCTCGTCGCCCTCGGCGTAGACGAAGCGGAGCTGGAAACGCTGCTCCGTCGTCCAGCCGTCGCAGGCGTCGGCCCATTCGAACAGCATGCGGCCCCGCACGTCGCTGACCTTGGAGCTGTTACGGGCGGACTGCAGCGACATCTTGTAGACGGCGCGGTGCGGCAGGATGTTCGCCGCCGCCCCGGCGGCCGCCCCCACCGCCGCGCCGGCCGCGTTGGCGGGGGCCGCCTGGGCCGGGCCGGCGGCGGGAAGGGCGGTCAGGGACACCAGGAACGCGCCGAAGGTCGCGCAAAGGGCGAGGCGGGCGGCGGAGCGGCGGTTCTGCAAAGCGACATCCACAGGTGATTGGCAGCGTCGGATGGATTATGGGTGTTTCGGCGTCGGAGCGGAAGGCCCGACCCCCCGAATAAACGGAAGGCTGAGGACAGAAACATGCGCAGCGACTCTCCCGCATCACGGCCCGTCCTCCTGGTGACCCGGCGCCTGCCCGACGCGGTGGAGGCCCGCGCCGCGCGCGATTTCGACGCCCGGCTGAACCCGCGGGACCGCGCCCTGTCCGGCGCCGACATCGCCGCCCTGGCGGGGGAGACCGGCGCCGTCGGCATCCTCTGCACCGCCGGGGACCGGCTGGACGCCGCGGCCATCGCGGCCTTGCCGGAGGGCGTGCGGATCGTCGCCACCTTCTCGGTCGGCACCGACCACATCGACCTCAACTCGGCCAAGGCCCGCGGGCTGATCGTCACCAACACCCCGGACGTGCTGACCGACGCGACCGCCGACATCGCGCTTCTGCTGATGCTCGGCGCGGCGCGGCGCGCCTCGGAGGGGGAGCGGATGATCCGCGCCGGTGCCTGGACCGGCTGGACGCCGACCCAGCTCCTCGGCACCCATCTGGGCGGCAAGCGGCTGGGCATCATCGGCATGGGCCGAATCGGGCAGGCGGTGGCGCAGCGGGCGCGGGCCTTCGGCATGACCATCCACTATTCCAACCGGCGCCGTCTGCCCGCGGAGCAGGAGGCCGGGGCGGTCTATCACGCCGACCCCGAGGCGATGCTGGCGGTTTGCGACGTGCTGTCGCTGCATTTCCCGGCGACTCCGGAAACCACCCACTGGCTGAACGCCGGGCGGATCGAGCGCCTGCCGCCGGGCGCCATCGTGGTCAACACCGCCCGCGGCTCCGTCGTCGACGACGAGGCGCTGATCGCCGCCCTGGCCTCCGGGCGGCTGGCCGCCGCGGGGCTGGATGTGTTCGAGAACGAGCCGAACCTGCACCCCGGCTACCGCCGATTGGAGAACGCCTTCCTGTTGCCGCATCTGGGCAGCGCCACGGTGGAAACGCGCAACGCCATGGGCTTCAAGGCGCTCGACAACCTGGACGCATTCTTCGCCGGGGCGGCGCCGCCGGACCGCGTGGTCTGACGTCGCCGCAAGCGGGCCTGTCGGGAGCCGGACAGGCCGTTTGTTCGGAAACGGTTCAAAATAGAAAATAAATCAAAAATAGATAAAATTTTCCGCAATGAGCTGTTCTCCCGGCAATTTCTGCCTGGGAGCGGCCTTGCCCGGCAGAAGTTGCCGGGACGAAAGGCCTAGGCGTCTGGATATCCTCATATGGCACGGCGATTGCTTATGTTCAGCGCAGCCAGTGCCGATCATGTGGAGAAAGCCCATGAGCGCCGTCGTGACCACCCAGGATTCGGACGCCCTCGCCGCCGAGCATCACGACGGACGGCCTTTCGACCGCGGGGCACACGACCGGCTGTTGCGGATGCCGCCGTTGCGTGGCTCCCGCATCGCCCATTCGGCGGTGTCCGTGGCCCTCGAGGCGTCATCCCTGGAGAGCCAGCTCGCCGAGGCCCGCGCGACCATCGCCGAACAGCGTGACCGGATCGCCTATCTGGAAAGCCTGTCCATGACGGACGAGCTGACCGGCCTGCTGAACCGCCGCGGCTTCTTCAGCCATTTCCGGCGCGAGATCGCCGCCGCGCGGCGGCAGGGCGCCAAGGGAAGCGGGAAGGGCGGCGGCGTGCTGGTCATCATCGATCTGGACGGCTTCAAGCGAATCAACGACACCCATGGACACATGGCCGGCGACGCCTATCTGCGGCAGGTCGCGCGGTTGCTCGTCGGGTCGGTCCGAGAGGAGGATGTGGTGGCCCGGCTGGGCGGCGACGAGTTCGCCCTGTTGCTGACCAAAACCGACGCGGCTTGCGGCGACCTCCGTGCCCGCCAGATCGCCGTAGCGGCGGGGCGCCGCAGCGTGCGGTGGAACAACGCCGACCTGCCGATCCGCTTCTCGTTCGGGGTGCAATCCTACGGTGCCGACGACCGGGAGGAGGAGGTGATGCGCCTTGCCGATTCCCGCATGTACAGCAACAAGGCCGGGCGCCGCCCGCGCTCCGCGGGGCGCAAGGTGGGGAACCCGCCCGGTCACTGCGCGGCGAACCGGCGGACCATCGCCTGAACCGGGCGCCGCTGCGGAACAATGGCATCGGGCAGCCTGTCGCACCCCCCAGGCCGGGCTTGACCGGATGGCCGATCCCACCGCAGCATCTGCACCTTTCCGTCGCAAAGGTGCCTGTCCTGAACACGTCTTCGGGTCGTCCGAATCCCTTCACATCCCCGTCCGCGATCAGCGGGCCGGCCGCAAGGCCGCCCGGTGGGATACAGCCTCACGGTGCTCTCGTGGCGCTGAACGGCGACGGCGAGACGATCCAGGCCTGCAGCGCCAACAGCGCGGATTTCCTCGGCCTGGCCCCGGAACGGCTGCTCGGCCGCAGCGTGGGGGTGCTTGGCCTCCCCGAGCTTGCGGATCTGCTGACGAAACTGCGCGCTCTGCCGCCGGGCCTGCGGGCGCTGGGGGTGCACGCGTCCGTCACGCCGCCGGGAGGCCTGCCGCTGCCGGCCTTCCTGCACGAGCACGGCGGGCAGGTGATCCTTGAGGTGGAAAGGCCGCCCGCCGGCGTCGAGCGCTGGCCCGCCACGGCGGCGCCGGCCGGCCTGCTGCCGGGGATCGCGTCCCTGCGCGGCGTCGCGGCGATGGAGGCCATGGCGGCCCACACCGCCCAGACCGTCCGCCGGCTCACCGGCATGGACCGCGTGATCGTCTGCCGTTTCGACGAGTCCGGCAACGGGGAGGTCGTGGCGAGGGACGAGGCGCCGGACTGGAGTCACGCCGCTTCGGAGATCCGTCCCGGCGCGACCTTGCCGGCGAGCGCCTTCGACCGTGGGCCGGACGGATTTCCGCGGTTGCGCGTGGTCCTCGACCATTGGGCCGAACCGGTTCCTCTCCTGCGCGTCGACGCGGCGGTTCCGCCGCCCGATCTGGCCCACGCGCATCTTCGCAGCCCGCCTCCGGCGCGCCGGGAGTTCCTGCGGCGCATGGGAGCCGGGGCGGCCCTGACCGTGCCGATCATCCATGGCGGCAAGACGTGGGGCGTGATTTCCGGCCACCGCCGACGGCCCCAGGGGATGCCGCCGTCGGTCCGGATGCTGGCCGCCATGGCCGCCGACGCGCTCGGCCTCATGCTGGACGGCGCCGAACGCGCGATGGACAGGGAGCGCCGGGCCGCCCACGCGGCGCGCCAAGCGGAGGCGAGCCGGGCCAAGTCCGACTTCCTGACGGGCATGAGCCACGAGCTTCGCACCCCGCTCAACGTCATCATCGGCTATTCCGATTTTCTGCTGCATCCGGGCACCGGCCCGCTGACCGACCGGCAGCGCGACTGCATCGGCAACATCCGCGCCTCCGGCACGCATCTCCTTGAACTCATCAACGATGTGCTGGATCTGTCGAAGATCGAGGCCGGCCATATCGACCTGAACGACGAGGAGGTGGACGTCGCGGTGCTGGTGGGCGAGGTCTACGCCCTTCAGGAACTGGCGCTGTCCTCCGCCGGGCTGACCTTCGACGCGCAGTTCCCCCGTCCGCTGCCGCGCCTGCGCGCGGACCGTCGTTCGCTGCGGCAGATCCTTCTGAACCTGTTGTCCAACGCCGTGAAGTTCACCCCGGCCGGCGGTCGGGTCACCATCGACGTGACGCGCACGACGGAGCGGACCGGGACCGGGCTGCGCATCGCGGTGATCGACACCGGGATCGGCATCCCGGAGGAACACCGCCCCATCGTCCTGGAACCCTTCCGCCAAGTGCCGGGAGAGCGCATCCGCGGCGGCGCCGGAACCGGTTTGGGCCTGCCCATCGTGCGGTCCCTGGTGGAAGCCCATGGCGGGCGGCTGGTGTTGAACAGCGTGCCGGGGCAAGGCACGCGGATCGATCTCCATTTCCCGGCGGAGCGGGTGATCGCGTGATGGAAACCGTGGAATTCCTGGGACTTCTCGGGATGTGGCGGGCCGCGAAGGGCATCGCTAACGACAATTTAACCGTCGCGGCGGAACAGTGAACGGGATATACCGGTCTTTCCGGGTGTGGTCGCTGCAAGCCGGAGCGCGGGTGGCACGACGCCTGCGGAACCGAACAGCCCCAAGAAGGCGCCGATGGACGACCGAACCGTGAAGCGTGTCCTGATCGTCGAGGACAACGAGCTGAACATGAAGCTCTTCCACGATCTGCTGGAAGCGCACGGCTACGCGACGCTTCAGACCCGCAACGGGATGGATGCCCTGTCCATCGCGCGGGAGCACCGGCCCGACCTGATCCTGATGGACATCCAGCTGCCCGAGGTGTCGGGGCTGGAGGTCACGCGCTGGATCAAGGATGATCCCGAACTGGCAAGCATTCCGATCATCGCGGTGACCGCCTTCGCGATGAAGGGGGACGAGGAGAAGATCCGGGAGGGCGGCTGCGAGGACTACATCGCCAAGCCGATTTCGGTGACGAAGTTCCTGCAAGCCGTTCAGAAGTTCCTTCGCTAACCTTTTACGGGATCGGTCGCACGCTCCATGTCCGCTCGCGTTCTCGTCGTCGATGATGTCCTTCCGAACGTGAAGCTGCTCGCGGCGAAGCTGACGCGCGAGTATTTCAACGTCATCACCGCCAGCAACGGCCCCGAGGCGTTGGAAGCGGTCCGGCGGGAGTCGCCGGACATCGTGCTGCTCGACGTCATGATGCCCGGCATGGACGGATTCGAGGTCTGTGAGAAGATCCGCTCCGACCCCGCGACCATGCACATCCCGGTGGTGATGGTCACCGCCCTGTCCGACGGCGCCGATCGCGTGCGCGGGCTGGAGGCCGGAGCCGACGACTTCCTGACCAAGCCGGTCAACGACGTGGCCCTGTTCGCGCGGGTGCGCTCGCTCGTCCGCCTGAAGATGATGATGGACGAATGGCGGCTGCGCGAGACCACCTCCGGCCAGTTCGGGGTCCTGGAGCCGACCGGCACGCTGCACAGCGAATCCTTCGAGGGCGCCCGCATCCTGGTGCTGGATGATTCACGGCTCGATCTGGCCAAGATCGCCGAGACGCTGCAGCGCGACCATGGCCATGTCATGTCCGCCGCGACCTGCGCCACGGCGCTGGAGCGCGCGCTGAGCGACGATCTGGATCTCGTGGTGATCAGCCTGACCCTGATGAACGAGGACGGGCTGCGCCTGTGCTCCCAGCTCCGCTCCCACGAGCGCACGCGCCAGGTGCCGATCCTGCTCGTGGAGGAGGAGGGCGACCTGAACCGGGTCGCCAAGGGGCTGGAACTGGGCGCCAACGATTACGTCATCAAGCCGATCGACCGGAACGAGCTTCTGGCCCGCGCGCGCACCCAGATCCGCCGCAAGCGCTATCAGGAGCGGCTGCGGGCGAACTACGAGCAGAGCCTGTCCATGGCCCTGACCGACAGCCTGACGGGGGTCTTCAACCGCCGCTACATCAACGCCCACCTGCCGCGGCTGCTGGAGCGGGCGATCGACAACCACAAGCCGGTGGCGATCCTGCTGTTCGACATCGACCATTTCAAGGTGGTCAACGACAGCTACGGCCACACCGTGGGCGACGAGGTTCTCAAAGAGGTGTCCAATCGCGCCAGCCGCAACCTGCGCACCTTCGATCTGGTGGCGCGGCTCGGCGGCGAGGAGTTCGTGGTGATCCTGCCGGACACCGACGCCGAAGCGGCGCTGTCGGTGGCGGAGCGGTTGCGCACCCGCATCGCCGACACGCTGTTCAAGGTGAGCGCCGATGCCGGCGAGATCCCGGTCACCGTGTCCATCGGCGTCGCGGCCGGCGGCCGGCTCGGCGACACCGCCGAAGGGCTGATCCGCCGGGCCGACGAGGCGCTCTACGAGGCCAAGCGCTCCGGGCGCAACCGCAGCGTCGCCGACCCCCGCGCCAACGCCCTGCAGTCGCCCTGACCGGGGCCGGGCTGATCCCCGCCGGGATCTTCCGGGGCTTCCCCGCGAAGCAGGGGCTCCCCGCACAAGCAAAGGGCCAGACAAGCAAAGGTCTAGACAAGCAAAAGGCCGCCGAAAGGCGGCCTTTCTGATTCCGGTAGTCCCGGGGAAACCTTACTTGATCTTGGCTTCCTTGAACTCGACGTGCTTGCGAGCCACCGGGTCGTACTTGCGGAACGACAGCTTCTCGGTGGTCTTCTTCGGGTTCTTCTTCTTCACGTAGAAGAAGCCGGTGTCGGCCGTGCTCACCAGCTTGATGAGGACGGTGTTCTGCTTCGCCATGATCTCAATCCCGACTAAAAATCCGTGACCCGCCAGCCCGGCGGGGCGGCGTCGTAGCGGGGGAAGATACCCGCTACAGCCGCGATGTCAAGCCTTTGTAAAGTGCCAAGAAGCGCGGATCCGAGTCCTTTTTTCGCCTGCAAATCGGGGCGGAAAACGACTCAGCGCTCCGCCACGGTGTTGGTCGAGGACAGGGCGACCGCGCGCTGATAAAGCGCCGGTTCGGCAAGAAGGCGCAGCGCCACTTTCAGATCCAGTTCCGGCTCATGCTCCTTCCAGGGGCAGGCCTCGCGCAGGCGGGTCAGCGCCTCCTCGTCGTCGGCGGCACGGGCGCGCCAGCCGGCGAACTGGGTCATCGGGCGCGCCCGGCCGTCGCGCAGGTCGGACAGCAGGGCGACGGGGTCGTCCTGGCCGGTGCGGCTGGTGCAGACCGTCGGCTGCACGCCCTGGCGATGCAGGGTGTAGCCGGCGGGCGTGTAGATGCGGCTCCAGGTCAGGAACAACTCGCCGTCGTTGGGCAGGCGGGTCACCGTCTGGACGCTGCCCTTGCCGTAGGAGGAGGCGCCGACCACCACCGCGCGGCCCGAGTCCTGAAGGGCGGCGGCCACCACCTCGGCGGAGGAGGCGGAGCGCCCGTCCACCAGAACCACCAGCGGCATCCCCTCGGCGATGTCGTCGGGACCGGCTTCGAAGCGCTGGCGGCTGTCGGGGTGGCGGCCCTCGGTCGTGATGATCTTGCCCTGGGCGATGAACAGGTCGGCCACGGCGACCGCTTGGTCGAGCAGGCCGCCGGGGTTGCCGCGCAGGTCGAGCACGAAGCCGCGCAGGCCCTTGCCCATGCTCTGCCGCGTGCCGAGGACGGCGTCGCGCAGGTTGGAGGCGGTGGCGGCGTTGAAACGGTCCACCTTGAGCACGCCGACCTGTTCGGACACGCTGGCGTTCACGGTGTTGGGAACCACGCGCTCGCGGCGGAGGGGGGCGCGGCGCGGCGGGTTGTTGTCGCGCGCCACGGTGAGCAGGACCATGGTCCCGGTCGGGCCGCGCAGGCGGTCGCGCATGTCCGATTCGCTCAGGCGCGCGGTCAGGTCGCCGTCGATGGCGAGAAGCTGGTCGCCGCTGCGGATGCCGGCGCGGTCGGCCGGGCTGCGCGGCAGCACGTTGCGGATCAGGGTGCGCCCGTTCGCCGTTTCCAGCGACAGGCCGATCCCGCCATAGCCCTCGCGCTGGGCGCGCTCGCTGGTGGCGCGCTGGGTGCCGGTGTAGCGGGAATAACCGTCGAGGTCCGACATCACGGAATCGAGGACGACCTGATAGACCCGCTCGGGCACCGCCTGATAGAGGGTGGGCGAATAAAGGCGGGCGCGCTCCACCGCCTTGGTGGTCAGTGCGGCCCAGCCGGCGGCATCGGACAGGGACGGCGCGGCGTACTCGCCGATCAGGCTTCCGGACACGTACAGACGTACGGTGTTGCCCTGACGCTCGGCGCGGGCGGTCGGGTCGATGGTTGCGAGGCCCTTAAGGCCGTCCAGCCCGAGACGGCCGAAATCGACCTGCTGCAGATACACCTCGGCGATCTTGCCGTACGCGACGGCGAAGACCTGTTCGCTGATGAAGGCGGCTTCGGTCGCGGCGGCTTCGGCCGGACGGGGCAGCGCCCCGCCAAGGCTTCCGAGGCCGACCGCGAGCATGGCGGCCGCGAGCGGGACCGAAAGACGCCCGCGCGGCGAAATTCCTCGTTTCCGTATGCCCATGGCGCGCCGTACGCGGCCTCCTTTCCCACAGGCGGACCCGGATGGTTGCCCACCGGATTCGAACGGATAAGGAATAGCACTTCAGAAATGTGGGCTGGCGGGACAAAAGACGGGGGCAAGACTCTTTGTCGTGGAATGTCCACCACTGTGACTCAGCGGCCACGCTTCCGTTGCTTCTGGGTCGCGCGTCCCGCGAAACGGGCGTTTCGCGGGGGGTGATCAGGGTGGCTGGATTGCAACGGATGATTGGTGCCCCCAACGGAATCCCCGGAGAAATCCCCCTCGGCGCGGGGCAGGGCGAACAGGGTGCTGCCGGTCAGCGGATCGGCCTCCATCAGCACCACCTTCACCGCGGCGCCCAGCCGGTAGCTGCGGCCGGTGCGCTGGCCGACCAGGGCGTGGGCGCGCTCGTCATGCTCATACTGGTCGTCGGGCAGGGTGCTGGCGGGGATCAGCCCGTCCGCCCCGTTCTCGTCGAGCCGGATGAACAGACCGAAGCGGGTGACCCCCGAAATCCGCCCGGTGAACAGGGCGCCCACACGGTCGGCCAGGAAGGCGGCGGTGAAGCGGTCGATGGCGTCGCGCTCGGCCGTGGCAGCACGGCGCTCTGTCATCGAGATGTGCTCGCCGATGTCGGTCAGCCCGGCCATGGCCGCATCGTCCAGCCCGCCCGGCCCCAGCCCGTGCGCGCGGATCAGCGCGCGATGGACGATCAGGTCGGCGTAGCGGCGGATCGGCGAGGTGAAGTGAGCGTAGCGGTCGAGCGACAGGCCGAAGTGGCCGATGTTCTCCGGGCTGTATTCGGCCTGCGACTGGCTGCGCAGGATCACCTCGCTGACCAGCTGCGACTCCGCCGTGCCGGCGGCGCGGTCGAGGATCGCGGTGAAATGCGCCGGAGTCAGCCGGGGCACCCGCGGCAGCGCATAGCCGATGCCGGTCAGGAACTCGCGCAGCGACTCCTGCTTGTCGAGCGACGGCTGGTCGTGCACGCGGAACAGGCCGGGCATGCCCGCCCGCTCCAGGCTGTCCGCCGCCGCGACGTTGGCGCAGATCATGAATTCCTCGATCAGCCGGTGGCTGTCGAGGCGCTCGCGCGGCGCGATCTCCGCCACCCGCCCGCGCCCGTCCAGCCGGACGCGCCGTTCCGGCAGGTCCAGCTCCAGCGTGCCGCGCCGCTGCCGGGCCGCCCACAGGCAGGCGTAGGCGCCGTAGAGCGGAGCGATGACCGTCTCAAGCAGCGGCGCCACCGCCTCGTCCGCGGCCCCGTCGCGGGCCGCCTGCACCTGCTCGTAGGTCAGCCGCGCGGCGGAGCGCATCAGACCGCGCACGAAGCGGTGACGCAGCAGCGCGCCGTTGCGGTCGATCCACAAATGCGCCGCGACGCAGGCGCGATCCTCGTGGGGGCGCAGCGAGCAGAGGTCGTTGGACAGCGCCTCCGGCAGCATCGGCACGACGCGGTCGGGGAAATAGACGGAGTTGCCGCGCTCATAGGCCGCCCCGTCCAGCGCCGAATTGGGACGCACGTAGAAGGCCACGTCGGCGATGGCGACCAGCAGGTGCCAGCCGCCTTCGTTCGCCGGATCGGGGTCCGGCTCCGCCCACACCGCGTCGTCGAAGTCGCGGGCGTCGGCGCCGTCGATGGTCACCAGCGGCAGGTCGCGCAGGTCGGTGCGTCCTGTCAGGGAGGGCACGGCGGCGTGCGACGCCTCGCGCAGGGCGGCGGGCGGGAACTCGGTGGGCAGCCCATGGGTGTGGACGGCGATCAGGCTGACGGCGCGCGGCTCCGCCGTGTGGCCCAGCCGCTCCGCGACGCGGGCCTGCGGCAAGCCCATCCGGGCGGCGGGCAGCAGGTCGGCCAGCACCAGCTCGCCCGGTTCGGCGTCGTTGCGGTTGGCCGGCAGGACCAGCAGCTCGGTCTTGTTGCGCTTGTCGGTGGGGACGATGCGCCCGCCGTCCGCCGCGGGGTAATAGACGCCGAGAACGCGGCCCACCGT
Source organism: Azospirillum brasilense (assembly GCF_005222205.1). NCBI lineage: Bacteria > Pseudomonadati > Pseudomonadota > Alphaproteobacteria > Rhodospirillales > Azospirillaceae > Azospirillum > Azospirillum brasilense. Next base: position 50,368 of record NZ_CP032346.1, read on the forward strand.
GCCGTCCAGCCGGCGGATGGTGCGCGCCTCGTACAGCCGGTCGTTGATGCGGCTGAGCTTCGCCAGCACCCGGTCGCCCGCCCCCAGCGTGGGATGGCCCTTCCGCTCCGGCATCAGGAAGATGCGCGGCGGGGTGCCCTCGCCGGTCCAGGTGACCGGGCGGGCGGTGACCTCGCCGTCCGCATCGGCGCCGGTCACCTCCAGCACGGCGACCTCCGGCAGCGACTGCGGCGGGGCGACGCGCTTGTTGCGCCCGCGCTCCACGGCGCCGTCGGCCTCCAGTTCCTTCAGCAGGTCCTTCAGCCGTTCCCGGTCGTCGCTGCCCGACAGTTTGAAGGCGCGCGCGATCTCGCGCTTGCCGACCGGAGTCGCGCTGCTGCGGATGAAGGAGAGGACCGTGTCCTTGTCGGGAAAGCCTCCGGGAAAGCTGCCGGGGCGGCGGGGGATGTCGGTCAAGGGAGTCCGTGCCGTGGAGAGTGGACCGTTTAAGTAAGCCCTGGGCGCGGGGAATCCAACCGCCGCGCCATGGCTCCGCCACAAAGACGCGCCAGAACCGTGCCAAGCGTGGCGGGAGCGCATCCATGAGGGTTGTACGGATCGGGGTGGCGCTGGCGCTGGCCGTTCCGGCGCTTGCGGCCGGAGCCCACCTGCTCGCCGCCTTTCTCCTGTCCCGCCTCGCGGTGGAGGGGCAGCCGGCCGTGCGGGAGGGCGTGGAGGTCTTCGTCTGCACCAACGGAGTCCACACCGATCTGGTGCTTCCCGCCGTCACGGCGGCCGTCGACTGGACCGTGGACCTGCCGGACGGCGATTTTCCCGGCGCCGGTCCCCAGGCAAGCCACCGTTCCTTCGGCTGGGGCGACCAAGCCTTTTATCTGGAAACCCGCCAATGGTCGGACCTGCGGCTGTCCACAGCGCTGTCCGCCCTGTTCGGCCGCGGGCCGTCGGTGATGCATGTCCACGCGCTGCATCGCCCGGCGGGGAGCCCGGATTGCGGGGCGCTGGTGCTGGGTGCGGGGCAGTACGGTGCCCTGACGGCGTTCGTGCGCGGCAGCTTCCGCCGGGACGGGGCGGGGCGGGTGATGCCCCTGCCGGGCAGCGGCTACGGCGCGACCGACCTCTTCTACGAGGCGGTCGGCCATTACAGCCCGGTCGAGACGTGCAACGAATGGACCGGCAAGGCCCTGCGCGCCGCCGGAGTGACCATGGGCGCCTGGACGCCGTTCGAGGACGGCGTCATGCGCTGGGTGCGGTAGGGAGCGCGTTTTCTCCCCCTCTCCCGCCCCGGGAGAGGGAAGGGGCCCACGCGAAGCGTGGGAAGGGTGAGGGTGTCGCCAAGGGGCAGTTTATTGATTCTCGCTCGACCCTCACCCGCCCGCTTTGCGGGCACCCTCTCCCGGGACGGGAGAGGGGGTAATCAAGCCCGCTTGCGGGCGGCGGGCTTTTCCTCGCCGGCGTCGGTCTTGTCGGCTTCGGCGCTGTCGGCCTTCTTGGCGGCCGCCTTTTTCGGAGCCGCCTTCTTCACCGCGTCCTTTTTGGCCGGTTCCTTCTTCGTGGCGGACGCCTTGGCCTTGGTCGCCTTCTCCGCCTTCGCGGGCGCCTCGGCACCTTCGGCCGCCGCTGGTTCGGCGTCCTTCGGGGCCTTGCCCTTCTTGGCGGCGTCCTTGGCGGCCTTGGCCTCCAGAAGCTCCAGGGCCTGTTCCAGCGTCACGCTGTCCGGCTCCGTGCCCTTGGGGATGGAGGCGTAGACGGAGCCGTGCTTGACGTAGGGACCGAAGCGGCCCGCGCCGGTGGTCACCGGCTTGCCGGTCTTCGGATGGTCGCCCAGCGTCTTGGCGGGGGCGGACGCCTTCTTGGCGGCGCCGGCCAGCAGGTCGACCGCGCGGTTGATGCCGATGGTCAGCACGTCGTCGTCGGGCGTCAGCGACTTGTAGACGCTGCCGTGCTTCAGGTAGGGGCCGAAGCGGCCGATGCCGGCGCTGATGTCCTCGCCGGTCTCCGGATGGTTGCCGACGCTGCGCGGCAGGGCCAGCAGCTTCAGCGCCGTGTCGAGGTCCACGTCGGCGGCGGCCATGCCCTTGGGCAGGGAGACGCGCTTGGGCTTCGGCGCCTCGACCTTTACCTTCTTCTTGCCCTTGGTCTTCTTGCCGTCGGCGGGGGCTTCCTCAACCACGGCCTCGGCCGGGGCGGCGGCCACCGGGGGCGGGCCAAGCTGGATGTAGGCGCCATAGGGGCCGCGCCGCACGGTCACCGGCAGGCCGGTTTCCGGGTCGTTGCCCAGCTCGCGCGGGCCTTCCTGCGCCTCGCCGTTTTCGTCGTTGGCGACGGCGAGCGGGCGGGTGTAGCGGCATTCCGGATAACGCGAGCAGCCGATGAAGGCGCCCATCTTGCCGAGCTTGAGGCCGAGCCGGCCCTGGCCGCACACCGGGCAGACGCGCGGGTCGTGGCCCGGCGTGTCGCTGTCGGCGTTGGTCGGGAAGAAGTGCGGCCCCAGCTCCTCGTCCAGCGTGGTGAGGACCTGGGTGATGGTCAGGTCCTTGGTTCCGTCCACCGCGACGTGGAAAGCGCGCCAGAAGTCGCGCAGCACGGTCTTCCAGTCGATCCGCCCGTCGGAGATCTCGTCGAGCTTGTTCTCCAGGTCGGCCGTGAAGTTGTACTCGACGTACCGGTTGAAGAAGTTCTTCAGGAAGGCGGTGACCAGACGGCCGCGGTCTTCCGGAATGAAGCGCCGCTTGTCTAGCCGCACGTAGTTGCGGTCCTGGAGCACCTGGAGGATGGAGGCGTAGGTGGACGGGCGTCCGATGCCCAGCTCCTCCAGCTTCTTGACCAGGCTCGCCTCGGTGTAGCGGGGCGGCGGCTGGGTGAAATGCTGTTCCGGACTGATGTCGCCGCGGGCGAGGGCGTCGCCCTGCTCCATGGCCGGCAGGCGGCGCTCCTGGTCGTCGTCGGCGGCGCCGTCGTCGCGGTCCTCCTGATAGACCTTGAGGAAGCCGTCGAACACCACGACCGAGCCGGTGGCCCGCAGCACGACGTCCTTGGACGGCGAGGCGATGTCCACCGCCACCTGATCCAGCACCGCGCTTTCCATCTGGCTGGCCAGCGTGCGCTTCCAGATCAGCTCGTACAGCCGCAGCTCGTCGCCTTCCAGGTAGGAGGCGACCTCCTCCGGGCGGCGGAACAGGTCGGTCGGTCGGATGGCCTCGTGCGCTTCCTGGGCGTTCTTGGCGGCGGTCTTGTAGACGCGCGGCTGCGCCGGGACGTAGCGCTCGCCCCAATGGGAACCGATCAGGTTGCGGGCGCCCTCGATGGCCTCCTGCGACAGGCTGACGCCGTCGGTTCGCATGTAGGTGATCAGGCCGACCGTCTCGCCGCCGATGTCCACCCCTTCATAGAGCCGCTGGGCGGTGCGCATGGTCCGGGTGGCGCCGAAGCCCAGCTTGCGGGAGGCCTCCTGCTGCAGGGTCGAGGTGGTGAAGGGCGGGGAGGGGTTGCGGCGGCTCTGCTTGCGCTCCACCGTCGCGACCGAGAAGGCCTGCGGGCTGATGCGCGCCACCGCGGCCTCCGCCGCCTCGCGGGCGGGCAGGGCGAACTTGTCGAGCCGCTTGCCGTCGAGCTGGGTGAGCTGGGCCGTGAAGGAGGCGCCGCCCGGCGTGGCGAAGCCCACCTCGATGGTCCAGTATTCCTGCGGCTTGAAGACCTCGATCTCCGACTCGCGCTCGCAGATCAGGCGCAGCGCCACCGACTGCACGCGGCCCGCCGAGCGGGAGCCCGGCAGCTTGCGCCACAGCACCGGCGACAGGGTGAAGCCCACCAGATAGTCGAGGGCGCGGCGCGCCAGATAGGCGTCCACCAGCTCCCGCGACACGTCGCGCGGGGCCTCCAACGCGGCCTGGACGGCGGTCTTGGTGATCTCGTTGAAGGTGATGCGCTGGACCTTGGACTCGTCGATCAGCCGCTTTTCACGCAGCAGCTCCGACAGGTGCCAGGCGATGGCTTCCCCTTCGCGATCCGGGTCGGTTGCGAGATAGACGCGTTCGGCCCCTTTGACCGCCTTGGCGATCTCGTCGATGTGGCGCTTGGAGCGGTCGCCCAGCTCCCAGTCCATGGCGAAGTCCTCGTCCGGACGCACCGATCCGTCGCGCGCCGGAAGGTCGCGCACATGGCCGAAGCTGGCGACCACGGTGTAGTCCGAGCCAAGGTATTTGTTGATGGTTTTCGCCTTGGCCGGCGATTCGACGATGACGACGTTGCTGCCCGGCAAGAGTCCGCGCCCCTGAAAGTGCCTATCCCATACACCGGCGGTGCGGATCGGGATCAGATCAGGTTCACCTGATTCCCAGGCTGGCGCTGGACACGGCCCGCAAGCTCAAGTTCCAGCACCACGGTCAACACCACCGGAGCGGACAATTGGCACCCGCGGACGAGTTCGTCAATGGCAACCGGTGTGTGACCGAGGTTTTCCAGGATGACGGCGCGCGCCGATTCAAGGTCCGCCTCGGACGGAACGGCGGGGCGGGGTTGGGCGAACAGGTCGCCCTGGCGCTCCCGCAGGGTCGGCGGCGACAGGTTGTCCAGCGCCCGCAGCACGTCGTCCACCCCCTCCACCAAGGCAGCCCCCTGACGCAGCAGATTGTTGGTGCCCTGGCAGCGCGGGTCGAGCGGGGAGCCGGGCACCGCCATCACCTCCCGCCCCTGTTCCAGCGCCATGCGCGCGGTGATGAGGGAGCCGGAGCGCAGCGCCGCCTCCACCACCAGAACCCCCAGCGACAGGCCGGAGATCAGCCGGTTGCGGCGCGGGAAATGGCGGGCCTGCGGCGTGGTCCCGACGGGACTTTCCGCGATCACCACCCCCTGCTGCACTATGTCGCGGTAGAGTCTCTCGTTCTCCGGCGGGTAGACGACGTCGGCGCCGCCCGCCACCACCGCCGCGGTTCCGCTGCCGAGCGCCCCGGCATGGGCCGCCGTGTCGATCCCGCGCGCCAGCCCGGAGACGACGAGCAGCCCGGCCTCGCCCAACTCCCGCGCCAGCCGTTCGGCGAATTTCTTGCCGTTCATCGAGGCGTTGCGCGCCCCGACCAGCGCCACCGCGCGCCGTTGCAGCAGATGCGGGTGGCCGAGGACCGACACCACCGGTGGCGCGTCGTCCAGCGCCGCCAACGGCTCCGGATAGTCGGGCTCGCAGGAGCAGAGGAGGCGGGCGCCGATGCGGTCGTTGGCGGCCAACTCGCGGTCGATGTCCGCCTTCGGCGCGATGCGCAGCGGCTTGGTCCGCCCGCCGCGCCGGGCGAGGTCGGGCAGCGCCTCCAGCGCGGCGCCGGCCCCGCCGAACCGTTCCAGAAGGCGGTGAAAGGTGATCGGCCCGACATTCTCGGTTCGAATGAGTCGGAGCCAGTCGAACCGCTCGGCGGCGGACAGGGTGCGGCGCGGTTGAATCATGGACCATTTCATACAACCGGCGGCGGGGCGCGATCAACACGCAAACGTGTGCGTCGGCGCTCTTCTCAACGTCTCGGCATGGCGGTCATTTGCGCCAGAAGCCGAAGAGCCCCTTCTTCTTCGGCGGAGCCTCCGATTCCGGCTCCGGCTCCGGCTCGTCGTCGAAGGAGAAGGGATCGTCCTCCGCATCGGCCTTTGCCGCGCCGGCCTCGGCTTCGGCCTTGGGCTCCTCCGTCTCGTCGTCGGTGTCGAAAGAGAACGGGTCCTCGTCCGGTTCCGCATCCTTGTCTTCGGAGTCGTCCTTTGATGGCTCCTCCGCTTCGTCATCGTCGAAGCTGAAGGGGTCGCCGTCGTCGTCGGAGTTGTCGGCCGCTTCGGCCGTGTCGTCTTCGGCCTTCTCCTCCGTGTCGTCGGTGTCGAAGCTGAAGGGATCGCCGCCGTCCTCGTCCTCGTTCTCGTCCTCGTCGAAGTTGAAGGCGTTGGCGTCACTCCCGCCCGCTTCGTCGTCGTCCTTGGCCTCATCGTCATCGTCATCGTCGTCGAAGCTGAAGGCGGAGAAATCCGAGGATTCTTCCTCCTCCTCTTCGTCGGCGCCGCCGAGGGCCGTGGCGGCAACGGCGACCGCGCTCGCCGCGCCCTGGCCGCGGCGCATCTCCGCCTTGAAGCGCTCAAGCTCCTCGCGGAAGCGATCCTCGGCCTCGTTCCAGCGCTGGCGCTCCTGGTCGAGGGTGGCGAGCAGTTCCTCCTCCCGCCGGCGGGCGGCGGCGCGTTCCGTGTCGAGCGCCTGGATCAGCTCCTCCTGGCGTTGGAGAAGCGACTCGTGCCGCGTCTCCATCGCGTCGATGACCTCGCGCACATACTGTTCGAAGGCGCGGAACTGGAGCGCCAGAACATCCTCGTCGGCGTTGGCGGCCGCTGCGGTGGCCGCCGCCTTCGCGGCCTTGGTCGCCTTGGCCGTCCGCGTCCCGCCGGGTGCCGGCGGCGGCGGGGAGGGCGTGGCGACGGCGGCGGATGTCCGCGGACCGCTGGGCGTGGCGCCGTCACCCCCCAGCCAGCGCGACACCAGGATGTAGGAGACCTGAAGCTCCTCCGCGATGCGGCGGTAGCTCCAGCCCTGGGCGCGCAGCCGTTCGGCCATGCGCTGGCGGTCCGGTTCCTCGCTGGGAGTCGCCGGGCGCGTGGGCAGGGAGGATGTCGGGCCGATCCCCTCGGTGGGGGTCGCGACGACGATCACATCCTTCAGTTTCTGGTCGGCCATCGGGTCTCCGCCGTCCTGCGCGCAGGGCGTTCCTTACCGCGATGTTGGCCGCTTTCGGGGCGCGCTGTCGATCCGGGACGGGTCCCGGTTGAAGCAGTCTGGGCGGGAAACCCGCCGGACCGGGCCAATTCGCGCCGATCCGGTCGGGTCAATTCCTGCCGGTCAGGTCAATTCCTGGATATGCTCGACATAGCCGGACAGGGCGGCGATCCCCTGCTCGGTCAGCTCGATGAAGACGCGGCGGCCGTCCTTCTCGTCGGCGATCCGGCGCACCAGCCCGCGGTCGTGCAGCTCGGTGATCCGCCGCAGCGCCGTGGTCTGGGCTACGCCGGAGGCCATGCACAGCGACGACACGGAAATCCGCCGCCCGCGCAGATGGTTGGCCATCAGGTCCAGCAGCATGTCCCAGCAGGGGTCCTCGAACAGACCCTTCGGAAAATATTTGTCGCGGGCGACGCGGGATTGCTGGAGCGTCCGCAACACCGCCAGGCGCCGGTTCTCCCCCGCCGCGGCGGGGACCGGCGTCGGGGCGGGGCGCGCGGGGGCGGGGGCGGCCAGCGTCGGCTGGCCTTCGCGCAGCGCCTTCACCGCCTCGATGAGGGCGAGGCCGTGGCGGTAGGCGTCCTCCAGCGCCCCATGCAACTCGCCGTTGCCGGCGGGCGGGGGCGGGGCGGGCAGCGGGGCCGCCGCCTGATGGGCCGCCAGGGCGCGGGCGAGCGCCCCGTGGAGCTGGCTGCCGTCCTGCGGGTCGCTGACGAAATCCGCCGCGCGCAGATGCATGGCGCGGACGACGTCCGCCGCCGTGGCGTTGGGCGCGACGACGATGACCTGGAGATGCCGCTGCACGCTCTTGCGCATCCGCTCGACCAGCGCCAGCCCGTCGAAATGGGGCAGGGCCAGTTCCACCGCGACGATGCCGATGCTGCCGTCCGCCTCCAGCGTGTCGAGCGCCGCGATGGGGTCGTGGGTCACGTGGATGCGATGGCCGTTGCGTTCGAAGGCGTCGTGCATGCCGATGCCCAGCGCGCGGTCCGCGCAGGCGATCAGGATGGACGTCGCCGACACATGAAGGCCGGCGCTGGTCTGGACCGGACGCACCGGCCACGCCAAGGGTCGCTCCAACTCGATTCGCATCGAAGCCCTTCCCCCGTTGGGTGCATGGAATGCTGTGCATAAGGATTACCACGCAAAGCAAACCATCATGGATGCAATCATGGTCCAAAACAGAGCGATCAAAAAATGACTCAAAATTCCGCAAAATTTCGACGGGTTAGGCGAAACGGCATAGATCTACCGGACTCAGTTGCCGTTTGTTCTTGGTTTCGTAAGTGGAATGCGGTGCTTTGCTCCTCCCGGTTGCGGCGCGATGGGCAAAACTGCGCAGCTGGAGCGGTCGGGCCGGAGCGGAGCCATGTTGCCGGGGTCTTCTCCAGACTGGACCCGTCTTGGAAACGGCGGCGCGCGTGATGCGCGTAAGGTTGCCGCATCCCTTGCCGGCACCGGACCCATGCGCCTCACCCTGACGACCAAGATCATATTGCTGCTCCAGGTGGCGCTCTGCTTCGCGCTGCTTTCCACCGCCGCGCTCTCCTACCTGAAGATGGAGCGCATGGTGGAGGACACCGTGGCCTCCCGCTTCACCGTCGCTCTGCGCGGGCTGGCCGGTGAGGTCGAGGGCGCCGTCAGCCTCGGCGTGTCGATCACGGCCCTGCGCAATCTGGACGCGCTGATCCAGCGCGCGATGGCGCGGGACGACCGCATCACCGGTCTGGTCCTGTTCACCGACACGGGCGAGGTGCTGGCCGCGGCGGGCCGCGGCGGGCCGGTCGGAACGATCCCCGCCGGCTGGAAGGCGGCCTTCGCCCGCGACGGCAAGTCCGACCGGGTGGCCGCCGTCGCCGACGGCGACAGCCAGGCGCTTCTGCTCGGCATCCGCAACGCCTTCGGCGGCGTGGCCGGCGGCGTCGCCCTGACCTATTCGCTGGGGGAGGTGCAGGCGGGCATCCGTGGCACCATTCCGGACCTGCTGCTGTCCGGCGGCATCAATCTGCTGACCGGGCTTCTCGTCACCATGGTCGCGGTCTGGCTGCTGCTGCGCCCGATCCAGCGGCGGCTGCGCGAGATGACCGCCAGCATCAACATGCTGGGCATGGGCGAGCCGCCCAACCTGACCCCGGAGCTGGCGGCTTTCGCCCCCGGCCTGAAGGATTTCGCCGACCGCATCCTGGAACAGCAGCAGCACGGCGCGGAGGAGGACCATCCCCAGCCCGCCGGTCCGGCGGCGGAATCCGCGCGCCCGGCGGGAGTCACGCCATGAAGCTGTCCTTCATCCGCCGCCTGAACTGGATGCTGACGGGCGTCGTGTCCGTCCTGATGCTGGTCAGCCTCGCGGTCCAGACCAACCACGTCAACACGCTCTTCCGCCCGCTGATCGAGCCGGAACTGGCCCGCAAGGCCGAGGTCGTCGGGTCCTACGTGGTGGCGCAGATCGACCGCGCGGTGGCGCTGGGGTTCGAGCTGGACAAGCTGGTCGGGGTGGAGGAGCTGCTGTCCGACGCGCTGGCCGCCAACCCGGACGTCAAGTATCTGGCGCTGGAGATCGGCGGGCGCCTCCACGCCTTCTCCGGGTCCGAGGAGGCGCGGTCCGGCACCCGCCTGACCGTCGCCGACGCCCCGCCGGAAGGCGAGTCCCCGCAATTCCTCGACACCGTCCTGCCGTTGGAGGGGAACGGGGAGGCGCGGCTGCATGTCGGCGTCGATTCCGGCTATGTCCGCTCGGCCATGAACGAGGTGGTGTTCGACCTCGGCTCCGTGCTGATCGTCGCCATCCTGCTCAACATCGAGATCCTGCTGCTGGTTGTCGGCTCCTCCGTCGCCGCGCCGCTGCGCCGGGTGACGGCGGTGATGAAGCAGGCCGCCGACGGGCATCTCGGCGTGCGCGTCGCCCTGCGCAACCGCGACGAGGTGGGCGAGCTGTCGCGCGCCGTCGACTGGGCGCTGGACAGCGTGCAGCACAAGGCCGACATGACCGCCTCCGAGCCGGCGATGACCAAGATCGGCATGATGCAGCGGGTGGTGGAGCTGCGCTTCGCCATCTTCATCTTCTCCCTGGCGGAGGAGCTGACCCGCACCTTCCTGTCCGTCTACATCAAGCAGCTGTTCGAACCGGTGCCCGGCCTGTCGATGGAGATGGTCATCGGCGCGCCCATCGCCTTGTTCATGCTGCTCTGGGCGGTCAGCCAGCCGATCGCCGGCAGCGTGTCGGAACGGCGCGGGCGGCGGGCGGTGTTCCTCGGCGGGGCGCTGCTGTCCTTCGTCGGTCTGGTCGGCTCCGGCCTCGCCACCGACCTCATCCAGCTCATCGTCGCGCGCTGCCTGACCGCCGTCGGCTACGCCAGCGTCTTCATCGCCGCTCAGGGCTTCGTCATCGACGCCACCGACCCCAAGCAGCGCGCCCAGGCCATCGCCATGTACGCCGGCGGCATCCTCAGCGCCGGCGTCTGCGGCCCGGCCATCGGCGGCGTGATCGCCGGGCAGGTGGGCTTCCGCACGACCTTCCTGATCTCCGCCGGGCTGGCGCTGCTGGCCGCCTTCATGGCGTGGCAGGTGCTGCCGCGGGTGCGCGGGGCCCAGGCCAAATCCAGCCGCGGCCTGCGTCTGGCCGACGCCGTGCTGTGCCTGCGCAACCCGCGCTTCGTCGGGCTGGCCGTCTTCAGCGCGGTTCCGGCCAAGCTGGGGCTGACGGCGCTGCTGTTCTTCCTGCTGCCGCTGGCGCTGGACGACCAGGGGGTCAGCCAGTCCTGGATCGGGCGCGTGCTGCTGCTCTACTGGCTGCTGATGATCGTGGTGTCGCCGATGGCGGCGAAGCTGTCGGACCGCTCGGGCCAGCGCATCGGCTTCCTGGTGGTGGGCGGGCTGGTCGCCGCCGGGGCGGCCTGGGTGCTGTCGATGCCGGGGTCGCTCGGCACGGCGCTGGCCGGGGTCGCCCTGCTGGGGGTGGCGCACGCCATGCTCGGCGCGCCGCAGCTCGCCATGCTCGCCGACGTCTGCGTCAAGGAGCGTGCGGCGCTGGGCGAGACCACGGTGATCGGCATGTTCCGCCTGATCGAGCGGCTCGGCTCCGTTGTCGCCCCCTTCCTGGCCGGGCTGTTCCTGGCCCATTACGGCTACGCCGGGGCGCTGAAGGGCATCGGCGCGGTGCTGGCGGCCTGCGTCGCCGTGCAGCTTCTGCTGAGCACCCTGTTCCGTCCGCGCCCGCCCGCCGACTTCTCGCAGAGGACCCCCGCATGAGCCTGTCCCGCCGCACCGTCCTGACGGGAGCCCTCACCGCCGGAGCGCTGGCCGCGGGCGGTGTCCCGGCCCTTGCCCAGCCATCCTTCGGTCCGGCGGTCAGGACCTTCACCGCCGCCAGACCGGCGCGCATCGTCGTGCTGACCCCGCGCAAGGATGTGGGCGACGTGCTGGGCCTGCGCGACTTCATCGCGTCGAGCGGCCTGTCCGCCACGGTGGAGGTGCGCGAGGTGCCGCAGGCCTCCGCCATGCCCGCTCTGCTGCCGGAGATCCGGGCGTCCAAGCCCGATCTGGTGGTGACGGTCTTCACGCCGCTGACGCTGGGAGCGGTCGGGCGCTACGACGATCCGGACCCGTCGCGCTTCCTGACCGACGTGCCGGTGGTCTTCACCTCGGTCACCGACCCGGTGGCCTCGCGGGTCGTGCGCGCGCTCGACCGTCCGGGTCGCGCGGTCACCGGCACGCGGCACATCGCGCCGGCCGCGGTGCAGATGAAGACGATGCTGTCCTACCGGCGCTGGAAGAAGATCGCCGCGGTCTACAACCCGGCGGAGGACAACATGGTTGTCGCCGTGCGCGACCTGAAGGAGGAGGCCGCCCGCCAGGGGGTGGAGATCCACGACGCCGCGCTGCCGCGCGACGCCTCCGGAGCGCCGCAGGCGGCCGCCATCCCCGACCTGATCGCCGACGCCGCCCGCGCCGGGGCGGAGCTGGTCTACATCGGGCCGGACACGCTGGTCGCCTCCAACAACAACGCTGTGGTGGCGGAGCAGGCGCTGGCCCACCGGCTGGCCACCTTCTGCTCCACCGAGCTGCCGATCCGCCGGGCCAACCTGCTGATGGGGCTGGTCAGCCCGGCCGTCAACGTCGGGCGCTTCGCCGGGCTGAAGGCGGTGGAGATCCTGACCGGGGCCAAGCCCGCCGACACCATTCCGGTGGAGACGCTGAACCGCTTCTCCCTGCTGCTGCGCATCGGGGCGGCCAAGCAACTGGACCTCTACCCGCCGATGCGCCTGCTCAACATCGCCGAAATCGTCCAGGACGCCTGACATGACGGTCCTCTTATCCCCCGAACAGACGGTCCACACGGGCATGCTGCGCGTCCGGCGCGGCGAGCCGGTCTGCGTTCCCTACCGCATCCGCTTCCTCGGCCCCGCCGACCTGCCGGCGCTGGAGGCGTTCCGCGGCTACATCTTCGGGCAGTTGCCGGACATCGACGCCTATTTCCCCGAGACGCCGGAGTTCGCCGGTCTGCATGTGGGCGAGCGCGGCGTGACGCTGGGGCTGGAGGCCGAGGGGCGGCTGATCGGCTGCGCCATCCTGGGCCTGCCGCAGCCGGGCATGCCGGCCTTCGTGGACGACCTGCCGGGCACGCGCCCCGCCGTCACCGCCACCGCCCACATGGCGAGCTGCATGGTCCATCCGGACTTCCGCGGCAACGGGCTGCAACGGCTGCTGGTGACGCTGCGCACGCTCCACGCGCTGGGGGCGGGGCGCCCGCACCTGTTCTCGCGCGTCGCCCTGTCCAACCCGCGCAGCCTGGCGAACCTGCTGGCCGGCGGCTTCCTGGTGCGCCGGGTGCTGGTCATGCACGCCAGCGGCCGGCTGCGCTACCTGCTGCATCGCGACCTCGGGGCGGCGCCGCCGGCCTGGGTGCCGGGCAGCGAGCGCGTTTTCGCGGTGCCCGAGCTGGACGAGCAGCGGGCGGTGATCGAGGCCGGCTGGGTCGGGCGGTCGGTGGAGCTGGACGGTCCCGTGCCGCTGGTCACCTACGCGCGCCCGATGGAGGCTGCGACGGCCCTGCCGCAGGACACCGCGCTGGAGGTCGCGCCATGAGCGCTCCGCTCAAAACGGCGGTCGTCGTCGATCCCTATTCCACCGGCATCCTTCTGGCGCCGCGCCTGCGCGCGCGGGGCTACGAGGTGGTCGCGGTGCAGAGCCGCCCCGACCTCGCCCCGTCGCTGCTGCGCAGCTACCAGCCCGACGACTTCGCGGCGCACATCCTCCACGACGGCGACCTCGACGCGCTGGCGAGGACGCTGCGCCCGCTGGCCCCGGCCTTCATCCTGCCGGGCAACGAGTCCGCGGTGGAGTTGACCGACGCGCTGGGCGCCGTCCTTGGCACGCCGGGCAACAGCCCGAAGCTGACCGCCGCGCGCCGCAACAAGTTCATGATGATCGAGCGGCTGGCCGCCGCCGGCCTGCTGACCGCCCGCCAGACCATGGCGACCAGCGCCACCGAGGCGGTGGAATGGGCGGCGCAGGCGGGCTGGCCCGTGGTGGCGAAGCCGATGGCCAGCGCCTCCACCGACCATGTCTATTTCTGCGACACCCCCGCGCAGCTCCGCGCCGCCGTCGAGGCCATCCTCGGCAGCCGCGATTTCTGCGGGTCGGCCAACGAGCGGGTTCTGGTGCAGACCTACCTGGACGGGCTCGAATACGTCGTCAACACGGTCAGCCGCGGCGGGCGCCACTATGTCTGCGACGTGCTGCTGTCGGCCAAGCGGGCGCTGAACGGGTCGCCCTTCGTGTACGACAATTACCGTCTGCTGCCGCCGGAGGAGCCGGTGGCGCAGGCGCTGATGGCCTACATCCGCCGGGTCCTCGACGCGCTGGAGATCACCGACGGCGCCGGCCATGCCGAGGTGCGGATGACCGCGCGCGGACCGGCGCTGGTGGAGATCGCGGCGCGCGCCATGGGCCCGGCCGGCTCGACCACCGGCATCGCGGCGGGCACCGGGCACGATCAGGTGGACCTGCTGGTCGATGCCTTCGACGGGGCGGCGGCGGTCGGGCCGCGGCTCGGCGGCCATTACCGCTTCCTGGCCGACGCGATGGTCCTCTACCTGCCGGTGCTGGTGTCGGGCCGGGTGGAGGCGCTGCCGGACCTCTCCGTCCTGGACGGGATGGCGAGCGTGCGCGGTTACGGCCTCGTGCCGCGGGTTGGGGACGAGGTGGTGCCGACGCTCGATCTGACGCAGGTGCTGGCGAAAATCTACTTGGCGCATCCCGACCGGGCCGTGTTCGAGCGCGACTGGGCCGCCATCCGCTCCCTGGAGGACCGCCTCCAGCCGACCGTCGCGTAGCGTCGGAGCGGGCGGGCGGCGATGGCGCATGTCCCTTACGAGCAGCGCTGGGCCGCGGCCCGCAAGCGCTTCGAGGCTGCAACGGCGAAGCATCGGCCGAAGGACGCCAAGGCGGTCGCCGCCGCGCTGAACGGCGACGCCGCGCTGGTCAAGGCGCTGAAGTCCGGCGACGCCGTCCACCGCGCCGGCACGACCGGTGACGAGGCCGTGAAGGATCTCGTCGCCACGGGGAAGGACGCCGTTAAGGCGCGCAAGGCCTATCTGACCGCGCTCGGCAAGGCGCTGGATGAGGATGTGGCCGGCCGCGGCGACAAGGCCGCGGCGGCGGCCTGCGAGCGGGCGATGAAGGCGCTCGCCAAGGACCTCGCGGAGTTGGAGGCGGACATCGGCGCGGACGCCGACCGCCTCAAGGCGCAGGCGGCCCAGGCCGAGAAGGACGCCGTCTCGGCGGAACGCGCGCAGAAGCGCTGGGAGGCGAACATCAACGGCGCGCTCGCCCGTGCCGCCGCGGGGGTCGCCAAGGTGCGCGCCAAGCCGACCCCGGAGACCTACAACGAGCTGTTCCCGGCGCTGGCCCGCGATCTTGCCGCCCAACTCGCCGCGGCGAAGGCGCTGGACGGGCTGCGCGCCGATCCGGACTTCTACCGCCGCAAGCTTGCTCCCTGGGCCGGGCAGGGCGGCGACGGGCCGCCGATGCGCGTGCCGCCCGACTACACCGCCCGCCAGATCACCGACCTGATCAAGGAGTTCGCCACCGTCTGCAAGGGCGTGGTGCAACTGGTCGGCGGCCGCTGAGAGACGGGGCGGAAAGGGAAGCCGCCGTTTTGGACCCAATCGACCCCCGGTAGGGGCGGGAGAGGAGCAATCGCCGATTCCGAGGGTGGCGCCCGCCTCCTACCATGCGGACCGATAGGGTGAATGCTTGGTTAAGCGGAGGAGCTGAGACATGGGTGGTCCCCTGAAGCGCATCGAAATCCCGGACATCCTGACCCAGAAGGACTGGGACAAGAAGAAGGGCGCCATCGCCAAGATCGCCGGCAAGACCGGCGTCGGCGACGCGATGAAGGCGGTGGACAAGGCGCACGGCGCCATCGACTGGAAGAAGCTGAGCGTGTCGTTGAACGCTCCCAGCAACGCCACGCTGGACGACCTCGACTCGCTGCTGGACGAGGCGCGGGCGGAGTACAAGCGCTCGGTCGAGCCGCTGCGCACCCAGCTCCAGAAGCTCCGCGATCTGGCCGAGGCGACAGCGAAGAAGTTCAAGTCGAACAAGCTGATCCCGAAGGACTCCGCCGCCCACGCGGAGAAGGTGGGCAAGGCCGCCGACCAGCTCTTCGTCGCCTTCAACCAGTCCTCGCTCGGCGACAAGATCGTCGATGACTACGAGGGCATGAAGGACGCCATCGAGAAGGCCGACAAGGTGCGCGCCAAGGGGCGGGAGATCCTGGAAAAATACATGCTGTCCCTGGCGAAGAAGCTGAAGACGGCGAAGACGGTGGACGATTTCCAGGACCTGTGGAAGGAGGACATTCGTGGCGTCGGCACCCAGCTGCCGAAGATGCCCGAGCTGAAAGCCTTCCTGAAGGAATGGCGCAACATCTCCTCCCAGGACGGCATCCCGGAGACCGACGAGGATGTGAAGAGCCGCTGCAAGGAGGTGATGGCCGTGCTGGCCCGCATGGACAAGCAAATGAAGGCCATGGCCTGACCGCGTTCAGCGCCGCGGCCGATCGGCTGCCCTGTGCGGGAGCGTCCGGAAATTCGCCCGTGTTCGGGCAGTTCCGGACGCTTCGCCTATTAGCGAACCCTGTTGAAATCGCCGCGTTCGGCGATCGCCGCCAAGTATGGGCCATATCCTCGATTGAAAGGTTAAAACCACATTTTCTATAGGATTTACGATTGACCAAGCTTGTTGCGAATTTCTGAGTCGTTGTTGCATCGATGGCTGGTTATACTTCGCCGCGTGGCCGGTTTCGGTTTCATGGGGTTTCGGCTTTAAATGCCTGGGTGCATCGGTATTTCCGCAACGACCGTTTTGCGATACCTCTCATGACGGGATTGGCTCGGCGCCTGTCGACCTGCGGGTCGGGCCGCGGCCCGTGCCATGCGCCTGCCGAAGGAACTGTGCCCCGGTGCTTCCGCCGCCTGCTGCCATGCCGTCTCTAACCGCCTTTGTTGCGCGTGTCGCCCGACGGCTGGGCGTGGTTCTGCTCCTCGCTCTTCTTTGCACCGCTCCGGGCACCGCTCCGGCCCTGGCCACCGTTCTCCCGGAGGCGGAGCGCGGCGTGCTCGATCTGCGGGGCTGGTACGCCGACCTCGACGGGCCGGTGTCGCTGGACGGCGAGTGGCTGGTGTCCTGGGACCGTCTGGCCGGTGAGGAAAGCCTGAATCCGCTGCCGGAGCCCGATGGCGCGCTTTGGATGCCCTTCACCCTGCCGGCGATCTGGAACGGGGCCGAGCGCCCGGACGGCCGGAAGATGGGCGGCATGGGGGCCGCCACCTTCCGCCTGAAGATCCTGCTGCCGCCCGGCATGCCGCCGCTGACGCTGAAGATGCCGCCGGCCAACTCGGCCATGCGGGTGTGGGTGGACGGCCGGTCGGTCGCCGCCGCGGGGGTGCCGGCCCTGGCCGCCGCGCAGGAGCAGCCGTCCTCCGTCTCCCGCTTCGTCACGCTGCATGGCGGGCAGAGGGTCATCGAACTGGCGGTCGAGGTTTCCAACCACTTCCATTTCGAAGGCGGGATCGGGCGCACGGTCTATCTCGACGCCAACGGAGGTTTGTCGCGGCTGTGGCAGCGGCAGTTGATGACCAACGCCGGGGCGCTGATGTCGCTGTCCTTGATGGCGCTGTTCATCGCCGCCTTCCTGCGCCGGCGCCTGTCGGCGGCCCCGCTGTTCCTGGTGATGCTGCTGGCGGCCTGCGCCATGCGGCTGATCTGCACCAGCGAACTGCTGCGCGTCTTTTTCCCCGGCGTGTCGGAGGTGTGGGCCTACCGGCTGGAATATCTGCCGATCTACATGTTCTACCCGATCTACTTCCACCTGCTGCGCGAGCTGTTCCCCGGATGCCTGCACCGCGGGGTCGGGCGCGCCATGATGGTGGTCGCGGTGCCCGGCATGGTCTTGGTTCTGGTGACCGAACCGGCGCAGTTCACGCAATTTCGCGATGTTGCGAGCCTGCTGCTGGTGCTGTCGGCCCTGTATTTCGCGTGGCGCCTCGCCGTGGCCGCCCTGCGCCGCCATCCCGGCGCGCTCCTGCTGGGGGCGGGGGCGCTGGCCTTCCTGGGGTCGGTGGTGCACGACGCGCTGATGTACGCGCATTTCTTCGAGAGCATCGACCTCGTGCCCTACGGGGCGTTGCTGTTCCTGTTCAGCCACGCGCTGGTGCTGGGGCGGCGGGTGGAAACGGCCTTCCTCAACGAGCGCCGGCTGTCGCAGGAGCTGGCCGCCCTCAACGAGGGGCTGGAGCGCCAGATCGCCGAGCGCACCCGCGCCCTGTCGGACAAGTCCGCGACGCTGGAACGCTTCCTCGCCAACCTCAGCCACGAGGTCCGGACCCCGCTGAACGCCGTTCTGGGCATGGTGCGGGTGATCCGCCGCGAAGGCCCGACCGAGCAGCTCGACGAACGGCTGCGCGTCGCCGACGGGGCGGGGCGGCATCTCGTCTCCATGCTCGACACCATCCTCGACCTGTCGCGGTTGGAGGCGGGCCGGATGGAGCTGCACCCCCAGCCCACCGACGTGGTGGCGCTGGTCGAGGACGCCGTGGCGCTGATGCGCGCGGGTGCGGAGGAGAAGGGGCTGGGCCTGTCCCTGACGGTCAGCGGGCTGGGGGCGGCGCGTTTTTGGATCGATCCATTGCGCTTGCGCCAGATCGTTCTGAACCTTCTGAGCAACGCCGTGAAGTTCACCGAGCGTGGCGGGGTGGAGGTGTCGCTGACCGCGACGCCGGCCCCGGCGGGCACGGCGAGCGGGACGGTCGTTCTGTGCCTGACCGTGGCGGACAGCGGCCCCGGCGTTCCGCGGGCGGCCGAGGCGATCATTTTCGAGCCTTTTCATCGGCTGGAGGGGAGCCGGCTGGAAGGCAACCGCCGCGATGGCGCCGGCCTTGGGCTCGCCATCGTCAACGGGCTCGTCCGGCTGATGGGCGGCGACGTCGGCCTGGAAGGCCGTGCCGGCGGCGGTTCCCTCTTCACGGTCTCGCTGCCGACGCGCCCGCTTCCGGTCGCCGATCCGTCGCCGGGCCGCGCCGCCCCCATGCCGGTCCCGGGGAGTCTGGACATCCTGGTGGTGGAGGACGCGCCGGAGAACCAGGCCATCCTTCGCGAGTATCTGGCGCCCGGCGGCCACCGCGCCGTCTACACGGACAGCGGGGAAGAGGCCCTGGCGGTTCTGGCCACCAGGACCGTGGACGTCGTGCTGCTCGACATGCGGCTGCCGGGAATCGACGGGGTGGAGGTGACGCGGCGCATCCGCGCCTTGCCGGACGCCGAGCGGGCGCTGGTGCCGGTGATCGCGGTGACCGCCAACAGCTCGCCGGAGGACCGGGCGGATTATCTGGAGGCCGGCGTGGACGAGGTGGTGGCCAAGCCGGTGGACCCCGACGCGCTCCAGGACGCGCTCGCGCGCCACGCGCCGTCGGGCACCTGCGCGCCCGCGTCCGTTCCGTCCGTCGCGGTCCGGCAGGCGCCGCTCGGGAGCGGACGTCTTCCGGGCGGGCTGTCCAGCGCCGACCGCGCCCGCCTGATGGAGCGCTTCGCCCAGGCCTGCCGGGAGGTGCTGGCGGTTCTCGACGACGCGGACTCGCCGCCCCGGCGCGTGGTCGACGCGGCCCACCGCATGAAGGGCAGCGGCGGCACCTATGGCTTTCCGGAGGTGAGCGCCGCGGCGCGGGCGCTGGAGCGGACGGCGCAGGCCGTCGAAAGCGGAAGCGGGGGGGCCGCTTCCATGCAAGGGGACGCGGCGGCGCTGCGGGATCGGCTTCACGCCGCCCTGCGCGCCATCGAAAAGGGGGAGGCGGGGCTGACATGACGGCGACAGGGATTGAAGCGACGGGACCGGCAGCGGCGGGCAGGGCGGCATGAGCGTCGGATCGGAACTGGTCGGGCGGACCGTGCTGGTGGTCGAGGATTCTCCCGAAACGCAGGATTTGATCGCCACCTATCTGGAAAGCCAGGGGTTGCGGGTGCTGCGGGCCGCGAACGGGGCGGAACTGACCGAGCGCATCGCGCGGGACCGGCCGGACCTCGTGCTGCTGGACATCAACCTGCCGGATTGCGACGGGCTGGCCCTGGCCGAGCGGCTGCGGCTGGGGGAAACCCTTCCGCTCATCTTCGTGACCGGACGCGACAGCCCGACCGACCGCATCGCCGGCCTGTCCCACGGCGGCGATTACGTGACCAAGCCGGTCGATCTGCTCGAACTGCTGATCCGCATCCGCAACCTGCTGCGCCGCTCCGGGGCGTCCGCCGTTCCGTCCGCATCCGTCGAGGGGGCGGCGGGTCCGGCCCCCGACGCGCCGCTGACCTTCCGGGGGTGGCGTCTGGATCTGGTGCGCCGTGCGCTGTTCCGTCCCGACGGCTCCTACCTCGCATTGACGACGGGGGAGTTCAACATCCTGGCGGCGCTGGCGGCCATGCGGCCCAACCCGGTCAGCCGCGAATATCTGCTGGACGTGATCAGCAACCGCGACCCGCGCTCCATCAGCGAGCACACGGTGGACACGCTGATCACCCGGCTGCGCCGCAAGATGCGGCTGGACGACGGCGCGCCATCGCCGATCGTTACCGTCCGTGGGGTCGGTTATGCATTGGAATCTGACGAATCTTGACGATAATGATTAATATGCAATAATAAACCGCACGTTACTCCGACAGAAAAGTATCAACGGCCGTTGATACGCGTTCGAACGGGGTAATGCTATACATCACCCAACGAATGATTGACGGTTCCAAGCGGGTACCTGGAGGTGGCGGAACGTTCCGCCGCATCGGGTCGCCGCGCCGGGCCTGACACCGCCGCCGGTCAACCGGCGCGCGATCTGATGCGGGTGAGAGCGGCATGCAACGGTCCCTGGTTTCGCGCTCGGCGGAGCGTCTCGCGCTGACTGGCCATATGGCGGCCACTCAAACGGCGACCAGTCAAGCGGCGCCGAATTACTCGGCCCCGACTTACTCAGCGGCGGCGCCGTCCATCCTGATCATCGGCAATGACAGCGCGGCCATCGCCGGCATCCGCGACTGCGCCCTGCGGCTTGGCCACCGGGTTCAGGACACGCGCGACGTGATCTCCGCGTTGGGCCTGCTCGACGTGGACCGCAGCGTGGGCGTGGTGTTCGTGGACGGCGGATCGCCCTGGTTCGACGGGCTGGCGCTGATGGAGCGGCTGCACCGCACCCACCGCGGGCTCGCCTGCATCCTCTTCGCCCGCAACCCGGAGGCGGACGACGTGGTGCGCGCCCTGCGTCTGGAAGCGGCCGACGTGGTGACCGACCCGGAGGACGACGCGCAGATCGAGCGCGCGCTGGCCCGTGTCCTCAACGGCGGGGAGTCGAGCGCATCGTCGGTTCCGGAATTCCCGGCGGCGATGGACAGCCGCGACGACGCGCTGGAGCAGGCCTACCGCCACGGGCTGGCGCTGGTCGAGACGGTGCGGGCCTTGCGCGGGGAAGCCGCGGCGGCCCGCGTGATGCCCTTCGTCGCGGCCCATCGCGCGGCGGTCGCACCCACGGCGGCCGTACCCATGGCGGGCACACCGACGGCCTCTCCCACGGCCATCGCGACCGCGGCTCAATCCGTCAGCGAACAGGTATCGGACGGCGGAGTGCCGGACAGCCTGGGCATCCTGACGGCGATCCGGCGCAAGCGCGCCGCACGCGAGAAGTTCTTTCCCAAGGGCCTGTTCGAGGACCCCTGCTGGGACATGCTGCTGGACCTGATGATCAATCATCTCCAGGGGCGGCGGATTTCCGTGTCCTCGCTGTGCATCGCGTCCGGCGTGGCGCAGACCACGGCGCTGCGCCGCATCACCGACCTGCACGAGCGCGGGCTGGTCCGGCGGATCGCCGACGACAAGGACGGCCGCCGGGTCTTCATCGAACTGACCGAAGAGGGCGTCGCCGCGATGGAGCGTTACGTGGAGACGGTCGGGCCGCTGGGCTGACCGTCCGCCGCTCCGGCTTCCGCCTGACGGGAGCAGTCCGGCCAGGGGCAGGCGCAGGAGGGGAAACGGCACTCGTCGCCGTTCACGTCGCTGGCCTGCACGGCGATCTTGTAGCGCAGGCCGTGGGCCGACGGCGTGTCGATCAGGCCGCAGGCCTCGTAGACCTCGACATTGACGCGGGCCGATTGCAGGGCAACCCGCGCGATCTGTTTGGGATCCTTCATCATCGGCGTCTCGGCCTCGCTTCCGCTGCGTCGTCGGGTCCTTCAACGCATGGTCGGCACCGTTGTGCCAGGGCGTATCGGAAGGACTTCCTTTGGCATACCCTCGGCCCCCTTACGGTGCGCGCCACATCGACCGGTAGGCCTCCTCCAGCGACCGGGCGAAGGCCGGCGCGTCGCACAACGGCGACCGGCGCATGCGCTCGCGCAGGCCGGCGCGCAGGGCGGACAGCGCCTCGAGGTCGCCGACCAGCGCGGTGGTCTTGGCGACGTAATCCTCCGGGCTGTCCGCCACCAGCCGGTCGGCGAGACCCAGCGTCTCCAGGAAGCTGACCCCGATCCGCCCCGCCCAGCGGTCGCCGCGCAGGGTCACCACCGGCACGCCCATCCACAGGCTCTCGGCCGTCGTCGTGCCGCCGCCGAAGGGGACGGGGGACAGCGCGAGGTCGATGCGGTTGAGGCTGTCGAGATAGTCGGCCCGCGGCGTTTTCCCCTCCATGCGCAGGCGGTTCGGCGCGATGCCCTGCGCGGCGAACTGGTCGCGCAGGGTCTGCCGCACACCGTAATCGGCGAACTCCCGCGATTTCAGGAGCAGGCGGGCCTGCGGCAGGGCGGTCAGGACCCGCGCCCACAGCGCGACGGTCGGACGGGTGATCTTGGCCCGGTTGTGGAAGGCGCCGAGCGTGACCGGTCCGCCGCCAAGCGCCGGAAGCGGCCCGACGGCCACCTCCTCCGCCGGCGGGGTGAAGCACAGATAGCTGTCGGGCAGGCGCCAGACCTTCTCGGTGAAGAAGCGCTCCTCCCCCGGCGGCAAAACGTGGCGGTCGGCGATGATCCAGTCCATGGCCGGCAGGCCGGTCGTCCCGAAGTAACCCAGCCAGCTCACCTGGACGGGGGCGGGCCGCCGGGCGAACAGGGTCAGGCGGTTGTTCCCGGTGTGGCCGGACAGATCGACGAGGATGTCGATGCCGTCCCGCCGGATCAGGTCGGCCACCGCCGCGTCGTCCATCCCGACGATCGGGCGCCATCCGTCGGCCGCCGCGCGAAGGCTTTCCGTCACGTCGTCGGTGCGGCCGTTGTTGGCGTAACCGAAGGCGGTGACCGCCGCGCGGTCGTGCGCCCTCAGGACGCTTTCCAGGAAGTAGCCGACCGGGTGGCTGTTGAAGTCGCTGGAGACGTAGCCGATGCGCAGCGGACGGGGGCGGTCGTCGCGCACCACCGGGGCGGTCGCCGGCGGTCCGCCGCCGCTTCGTTCGACCCAGCCGCGGGCGGCGGCGAGGAAATCGGCGTTCCCGCACTCCGGCACATAATGCTGCGCCATCAGCACGTTGCTGTGCGCCATCGGGTAGTCCGGGCGGTGCGTCAGCGCCGAGCGGTAGGCGGCGATGGCCTGCTCCAGATGCCCTTGCCCTTTCAGGACGTTGCCGAGGTTGGACCAGGCCAGGGCGAAGTCGGGCCGGAAGGCCAGGGCGACGCGGTGGGCGGCGGCCGCTTCGCCCAGCCGGTCCTGCAGGTCCAGGGCGTAGCCGAGGTTGCAATGGGACTCGGCGTTGGCCGGTGCCGCCTGGATGGCCTCGCTGAAGGCGGCGACGGCGGCGTCGGTCTGCCCGACCTCCAGGAACAGCGAGCCGAGGTTGTTCAGCGCCTCCACGAAGCCGGGCTGGAGCGCGATGGCCTGACGGTAGGCGGCGACGGCTTCGTTGGGCCGGCGCTGCTGGCGGAACAGGTTGCCCAGCCGGAAATGGATGTCGGCCCGGTCGGGACCGAGGCGCAACGCCGCCATCAGGGCGTCCAGCGCCTCGTCCGCGCGGCCCGAATCCAGAAGCGCGGAGCCGAGATTCAGGTGGTATTCCAGCGCTTCCCGGATGGACAGGGCGGTGCGGATGCTGGCGATGCCGGATTCGTGATCGCCCCGCTCGGACTGCAGGACGCCCAGCAGGTGCCAGGCGTCGGGGTTGCGCGGCTCGCGCCTCAGGATGTCGCGGTACGCCCGCTCCGCCTCGTCGCTGCGGCCGTCGTTGTGCAGAGCCAGGGCATCGGTGAGCGAGGGCGAGGGGGTACGGCTGACCGTCATGGAGCGTCCATCATGGGATCGGGCATCGCGGCAAAGGGCGGTGCAACTCGCGGGAGAGTAGACCGCCCGGCCGGGCCTCGTCCACGGAGGAAGGGCGGCGCCTCAGCGGAACAGGCCGGGGACGATCCGCACCATGATCCCCGATCGCGACGCCACCAGGACGGCGTCCGACCCGGCGCGGACCCAATGATGCCCGTGCGGCGGACGGTGCAGATGATAGGCGGCGGGCGTGGCGATGACGTGGCGCCGCGACGCGTAGGCCGCGGGCAGCCGGTCGCCGGGTTTCCAGTATCGTGCCGCGCGGTGGACCGGCGGAGGCGGGCGATGGGCCTCCGGGCGGTGCGCATTCGGGCCGCGGTGGTCCCGCTCGATCCGCGGCGGTTCGCGATGGTCCGGTCCCCAACCGGCGGCGGAAGCGTCTCGGGTGCCCAGTCCGACCAGCACGGTGGCGGCGGTCAAGGCGGTGGTCATGGCGGCGATCAGGATGCGCGACATGGGGTATCCCTCTTTTCATCAGGCCGGGATCGTGATCCCGATGTCCCGATGCTGCGCGCGCCCTGTTGCCGGCGTGTGTCCGGCGGCCCCCTGTTTGGTAACGGACTGTTACGGCTCAGCTCTGCCCGTCGTCAGCCCAGTTCGAACGTCGTCACGCCGAACAGGCGCGCGGTGTCGATGGCCGGGGCGGGGCCGAGATACATGCGGGCGGTTTCGAACTGCGGGGTCAGGCCCAACTCCTCCGCCAGCAGGATGGCGTCGCGGTTGACCTCCGGCACGTCGAGGAAGACCGGGCCGTCCCCTGCCGTGGCGGCGAGCGCCAGCGCCAGATCACGCGCGGTACCGCGGTCGGCGGCGTAGAGCGGGCCGATCTTGCTGCCGCTGTGGCAGGGGCGGATCACCCCGAAGCCCCGCAACGCCCCATCGACCACGGCGGCCAACGCGGAGGCGCCGGGCAGCGCGATCCAGTTGGACAGGAAGCCGGCGCGCGGCGCCGGGAACAGCGCGCGGTCCCAGTCCAGCAGCCGGTCGAAGGGCACCGTCCGCGCGTCCACCAGCGAGGCGGCGGAGGAGGTCCCGGCGGGCGGCGCTCCGCCGTAGCGGATGTTGCGGTGGGCCAGCGCGAAGCCGGACTTGCGGTAGTTATCCTGCTGCGCCACCACCCCGTCCAGTCCGACGGTGCAGCCCTCCAGATGCCTCAGCCCGGCCCGCCAGAGGTCCCAGCCGAGGCCGCGCCCGCGCATCCCGGGCCGCACGATGTAGAAGCCGAGGAATCCGAAATTCTCGGGATAGCGGACGACGGAGATGCAGGCCGCCGGCTCGCCGTCCAGTTCCCCGATCAGGAAGCCTTCGGGGTCCACGGCGTGGAAAGCCCCGGCGTCGTGCAGCCCGGGGTTCCAGCCCTCCGCCCGCGCCCAGTCGACGGCGAGATCCAGCTCGGCCCGGCTCATCACGCGCACGCGGTAGCCTTCCATGGCGTCCCTCCGGTTCAGGGCTGCGGGGCGGGGGCGAAGCGCGCCATGTCCCCGGCGTAGGGTTTGGGCAGGGGGAAAGCGTAACCGCCGGTCTTGCCGGTGCGCAAGCCCAGCACGGCCAGCCCCTCCACCAGCTTCACCGCGGCGGTGACGCCGTCCACCACCGGCACGCCCATCTCGGCGGTCAGGGCGCGGGCCAGATCGGCCATGCCGGCGCATCCCAGCACGACGCTCTCCGCCCCGTCCTCGGCGATGGCGCGGCGGATGGTGTCGCGCACCCGCTCCACGGCGCCGGACGCCGGGTCCTCCAGCGCCAGCACCGACACGCCGGCGGCGCGCACCCGGCAGCGCCCGGCCACGCCGTAGCGTTCCGCCAGATGCTCCAGCGCCGGGACGGAGCGCGGCATGGTGGTGACCACGCTGAACCGTCCGCCGAGCAGGGTGGCGGTTTTCATCGCCGCCTCGCAGATGCCGACCACCGGAACCGCGGCGAGGCAGCGCGCGGCGTCCAGCCCGACGTCGTCGAAGCAGGCGATCACGACTCCGTCGATGCCCGGCGCGGCGCGCTCATGGGCGGCGATCATCTCCAGCAGGCCGGGGACGGCCAGCGCTTCGTCGTAATAGCCCTCGATGCTGGCGGGACCCATGGCCGGGTTGGCGGCGACGATCTCCGTCCCCGGCGCCGCGACGGCGCGGGCGGCGGCCCCGGCCTTCTCGGTCATCGAGGCGGTGGTGTTCGGGTTGACGACCAGGATGCGCATGGTTGGTTCCTCTCCCGTCAACCGGCGGCGCCGGTCCGCCGCAGCCTGCGGCGGCGCAGGATCATCACCCCGGCGAGGAACAGGCCGATCACCGTGAAGGAGAACACCGTCGTCAGCGTGCCCAGCGCGTAGAGCACCGGCGTCGTGACGTTGGTCGTCATGCCGTAGATCTCCAGCGGCAGGGTGTTGAAGGACCCCGCGGTCATCAGCGTCCGCGCGAACTCGTCGTAGGACAGGGTGAAGCCGAACAGCCCGACCCCGATCAGGCTGGGCAGCAGGATCGGCAGCACCACGTGGCGCACCGTCTGCCAGGGCGTGGCGCCGAGGTCGCGCGCCGCCTCCTCGTAGGCCGGGTTGAAGCGGTTGAAGATGGCGAAGACGATCAGCAGGCCGAAGGGCAGCGTCCAGGTCAGATGCGCGCCCAGCGCCGAGCCGTACCAGGTCGGCTCGATGCCCAGGATGTTGAACAGCAGGCCGATGCCCAGGCTGACCAGGATCGACGGCACGATCAGGCTCGCCACCGCCAGATAGAACAGCGCCCCGCTGCCCAGGAAACGGCGGCGGAAGGCGAAGCCGGCGAGCAGCGAGAACAGCACCGTCAGCACCATCACCGTCAGCCCGAGCGCGATGGATCGGCGGAAGGAGCCGCCGAAATCGCCGACCGCCTGCTGCTCGAACAGGTTCCTGAACCAGTGGAGGGAGACGCCGTTCATCGGGAAGGTCAACCCGCCCTCCGGCCCCTGGAAGGACAGGATGGTGATGGTGGCGATCGGCCCGTAGAGGAACAGGACGAACAGCCCGAAGAAGGCGGCGAGCAGGTAGAAGGACAGGCCGCGCCGGGTGCCGGTCATCGCTTACAGCTCCTTCCGGATGTCGACGATGCGCAGCATCGCCACGACCATGATGAGGACGACGGCCAGCAGCACGACCGCGTTCGCGGCGGCGGCGGGGTACTGGAGCAGCGAGATCTCGTTGGCGATCATCAGCCCGATGGAGGCGCTCTGCCCGCCGCTCATCAGACGCACGGTGATGAAGTCGCCCATCACCAGCGTGACCACGAAGATGGAGCCGATGGCGATGCCCGGCTTGGCCAGCGGCAGGATGACGTTCCACACCACCTGCGCCGCGCTGGCGCCGCCGTCGCGCGCCGCCTCGACCAGGGCGCGGTCGATGCGCATCATCGAATTGAAGATCGGCACCACCATGAACAGCGCGTAGAGGTGCACGAAGGCCAGCACCACCGCGAAGTCGGAGAACAGCAGGAACTCCAGCGGCTGGTCGATCAGCCCGGCGGAGATCAGCCCGGAATTCAGCAGCCCGTTGCGCCCGAGGAAGGGAATCCACGAGATCATGCGGATGATGTTGGAGGTCCAGAACGGGATCGTGCAGACCAGGAACAGTACCATCTGCCACGTCGTGGACTGGACGTGGAAGGCCAGGAAATAGGCGACCGTAAAGCCGATCAGCAGCGTGATCACCCAGGTCAGCGCCGCGAACTTCACCGTGTTCAGGTAGGTCTTCCAGGTGACCGGGGAGGTGAGCAGCTCCTCGTAATTGGTCAGCACGAAATCCGGGTAGATGCGGATGCTGTCATAGTCCCAGAAGCTGACCGCGACGATGGTCAGGATGGGGATCAGCAGGAAGACCAGCAGCGTCAGCGCCAGCGGCCCGGCCTGGAGGTAGGGGGCGACCCGGCGCAACACGGAACGGCGCACCCCGCCGCCCCGCGGTGCCGCGGACGCGCTGGACGCTTCGGATGGGACGGCGGAGGCGGTCATGGCGGAGGGGTCCGGTGCCGTGGGGGAGTGATGGAAGATTGCGGTGCCCCCTCCCTTGCCTCCCCCCGCCTCCGGCGAGGGAGGGGATTTGATGCTCCCTCCCCTGCGAGAGCGGGGGAGGGAAGGGGCCCATGCGGAGCATGGGAAGGGTGGGGGCAAACGCAGACGCGCCTTACGCCGCGACGAACTCGTTCCACTTGCGGACCATGTAGCGGTCCTCGTCCATCACCGCGTTCCAGCAGGCCACACGGCCCATGCGGTCCTGGAACGAGCCGCCGTCGCGCACCGCGCCGGCCTTCTCCATCACCTTGCCCTCGGGGCTGAGGATGTCGGTCTTGGCCGGCTGGCCCTCCATCCAGAAGGCCCACTCGTCCGGCGACATGTGCTCCTTCGCGGTGTCGAGCACGGCGGAGTAATAGCCCTGGCGGTTCAGATAGGCGCCGACCCAGCCCGACAGGTACCAGTTGATGTACTCATAGGCCGCCTCAAGCTCCAGCCCGCTCAGATGCTTGGCGATGCCGAGGCCGCCGCCCCAGGCGCGGTAGCCTTCCTTCAGCGGCTGGTAGACGCAGGGGATGCCCTTGGCGCGCACGGCGGCCACGGCCGGCGACCACATCGACTGGATGATGACCTCGCCCGACGACATCAGGTTGACGCTCTCGTCGAAGGTCTTCCAGAAGGCGCGGAACTGGCCGGCCTTCTTGGCGTCGGTCATGATCTTGAGGGTCTTGTCGATCTCCTCCTTGGTCATGTTGCCCTTGTCGCCGTACTTCACCTCGCCCATGGCCTCGCAGACCATGGCGGCGTCCATGATGCCGATGGAGGGGATGTTCAGGATCGACGCCTTGCCCTTGAAGGCCGGGTCGAGCAGGTCCTTCCAGCTGCTGATCGGGCGGCCGACCAGATCGGGGCGGATGCCCAGCGTGTCGGCGTTGTAGATGGTCGGGATCAGCGTCATCCACTGGGTGGCCGACTTGGCGAACTTGATGCTGTCCTTGCCCTCCACGAAGCCGACGGTGTGCGGGGCGGTGCCCTGGGCGACGGCGCTCTCCGGGGTCAGCTTGCCGTTGACGAAGATCGGGACGATCTTGTCGAAGTTCTTGATCTTGGAGACGTCCATCGGCTGCATCACGCCGGCCGGGAAGACCTTCTTGCAGATCCAGTACTCGATGTCGGCGATGTCGTAGGACTTCGGCTGGGTCACCGCGCGCTGGGCCACCGCGTCCGAATCGAGCGCGGTCATCTGCAGCGTGAAGCCGAGATCCTCCTTCACCTTGTCGGCGACGGCGTTCAGGTTCGACACGCCGGTGCCGAACTGGCGCAGCGTGACGTTCTTGATGTTCTGCGCCCAGATGGTGGGGAAGCCGGTGATCGCCCCCGACCCGATGGCGACACCCGCGGCGGCGGCGGTGCCCTTCAGCAGCGTGCGGCGGCTGACGCCCGTGGTGGTCCCGGCGGAAAGGGGCGAGCCGGTGCGCGTCTCGGTCATGCTCTGTGCCTCCAGTATGGTCGGTCGGTTCTTGGGGAGTCGGTTTTTGGGGATTGGTCGGGAAATCAGGCAACCAGGGGGTGGACGTCGCGCGCTTTCCAGCCCGCGGTCACGCGGTCGCCGATGGCGAGCGGGGCGTCGTAGAATCGGGATTCGTCCAGCACCACCGCGAAGTCCTCGGCACCCGGCACGTCGAGCGTCAGGTGGACCGACGCGCCGTGATACTCCAGCGCGCGGACGGTGCCTTCCAACTGATGGTCTGAGCCCTCGGGCTGGCCGAGCAGGATGCGGTCGGCCCGCACGGCCCGGCGGCCGGCGGCGTCCTCCACCACGTTGTGGCCGCCGATGAAGCGGGCGACGAAGGCGGTGCGCGGCTGGTTGAAGACCTCGCGCGGCGGCCCGGCCTGCTCGATCCGGCCCTGGTTCATCACCACCACGAGGTCGGCCAGCGCCATCGCCTCGGTCTGGCTGTGGGTGACATGGACGAAGGTGATGCCAAGCTCCGTGTGCAGGCGCTTCAGCTCCTCGCGCATGCGGATGCGCAGGAAGGGATCGAGCGCCGACAGCGGCTCGTCGAGCAGGAGCACGCCCGGCCGGGTGATCAGCGCGCGGGCGAGCGCCACACGCTGCTGCTGGCCGCCGGAGAGCTGGGCGGGCAGCCGGTCCGCGTACTGGGACATGTGGACGAGGTCCAGCATCTCCCGCGCGCGGCGGCGCCGTTCCTCCTTCGCGACACCCTTCATCTTCAGGCTGAAGGCGACGTTGTCGGTGCAGTCGAGGTGCGGGAACAGGGCGTAGCTCTGGAACATCATGGCGGTGCCGCGGCGGGCCGGCGGCTCCCCGTTCACCACCGTGTCGCCGATCAGCAGGTCGCCGTCGGAGATGTCCTCGTGCCCGGCGATCATGCGCAGCGTCGAGGTCTTGCCGCAGCCGCTGGGGCCGAGCAGACAGCAATAGGCGCCGGCGGCGATGCGCAGGTCGATGCCGTCCACCGCGACGGTGGAGCCGTAGAACTTGCGCAGCTTCACCAGCTCGATGGTCGATCCGGCGGCGGTCGATCCGGCAGTCATGACCTTCTCCGATTTTGTGCACAATCCGCAGGGCCCGCTGCGGCTGTCGGATGTGTCCGCAAGTTCCATGCCAGCGTGTGAATGGCGGAATTCTGCGGCTTTCCAGCGACGAAAATCAGCGATTGGTCAGGATTTCAGCGCTATGGCGCGAAATTGTGCATAGGTGGGCTGTGCCCGATGCATGGGCAGGGCGCGGGAGCCGCGTTTGTCCGCTGGTCCGTTTTGTGCACAATCCGCGGCAACACATTGAACAGCGCCCGTGCCGTCATGAAAACTGTCCTGAGCGCCCCCCGCCGCGCCGTCCGCGGGCGGGGGAGGGGGCGGAGGCCCGAATCGTCCGCAGCATCGGCGAGGCCATCGCCGACCGCCGTCTGCCGCCCGGCACCAAGCTGGCCGAGGAGAGCTTGGCCGAGGTGTTCGGCGTCAGCCGGGAGCGGGTGCGCAAGGTGCTGCTCCTGCTGGCGCAGCGGCGCGTGGTGACGCTGATTCCCAACCGCGGCGCCTTCGTCGCCAAGCCCACCGCGCGGGAGGCGCGCGAGGTGTTCGAGGCCCGCCGCGTGATCGAGCGCGCCGTGGTGGAGGCGCTGGAGCGCGACCCGCTGCCGGACGAGATGTCGGCGAAGCTGCGCGCCCATCTGGCGCGGGAGGAGGAGGCCGACCGGACCGGCGACCGCATGGCGCTGATCCGC
This sequence comes from Azospirillum brasilense, assembly GCF_005222205.1. Taxonomy (NCBI): domain Bacteria; kingdom Pseudomonadati; phylum Pseudomonadota; class Alphaproteobacteria; order Rhodospirillales; family Azospirillaceae; genus Azospirillum; species Azospirillum brasilense. Next base: position 81,146 of record NZ_CP032346.1, read on the forward strand.
CTGTCGGGCCAGTTCCACCAGCTGCTCGCCGACTTCGCCGGGAACGCCACGCTGGCCGGCATCCTGGCCGACCTGATCGACCGCTCCAGCCTCGCCATCGCGGCGTTCGAGCGGCGGTCCTCGCACTCCTGCTCCGCCACCGAGCACCGGCGCTTCGTCGAGGCGCTGGAGTCCGGCCCGCCCGGCGCGGCGATGCGGCTGATGATGGAGCATCTCGACGAGGTGGAGCGGCAGCTCGACCTCGACGCGCGGTCCGACGGCGCGGTCGATCTGAAATCCGTTTTCGCGGATCAGCCGATGGGCCGGACGTAAGAGCCTGTCCGAACGGCCGGAGGATAGCCCGGCCCTATCGACCGCATAGGGACAAAGGGCTGCTTCCGATGGGTTCGGCTCGCTATTATGCTGCCCGCCGCGACATCGAGGTGACCGACATCATGCAGCCCATTCCCAAGCCCGCCGACCATCCGCCGGTTCCCGCGCGCCGCGTCGGTGTGCTTCTGATGAATCTCGGGACGCCCGAGGCGACCGACTACTGGTCGATGCGCCGCTATTTGAAGGAGTTCCTGTCGGACCCCCGCGTGATCGAGGTGCCGAAGGCGGTGTGGTGGCCGGTGCTGAACGGCATCATCCTGACCGTGCGTCCGGGCAAGAGCGGCCATGCCTACAAAAGCATCTGGAACGAGGAGCGCAACGAAAGCCCGCTGAAGACCGTCACCCGTGCCCAGGCGGAGGGCGTCGCGGCGGCGCTGGCGGCGCGGCATGGCGAAGCGGTGGTGGTGGACTGGGCCATGCGCTACGGCCAGCCGGCGGTCGGCCCGGCGATCCAGCGGCTGAAGGACCAGGGCTGCGACCGCATCCTGCTGTTCCCGCTCTACCCGCAATATTCGGCGACGACGACGGCCACGGCCAACGACCAGGCCTTCCGTCACCTGATGACCATGCGCTGGCAGCCGGCGGTGCGCACCGTCCCCGCCTACCACGACGAGCCGGGCTACATCGAGGCGCTGGCCCGCTCGGTGGTGCGGCACATCGCGGCGCTGGACCACACGCCGGACGTCCTGCTGGCAAGCTTCCACGGCTTGCCCAAGGCCTATCTCGACCGCGGCGATCCCTACCACTGCTTCTGCGTGAAGACCGCGCGCCTGCTGGCCGAGCGGCTGGGCTGGGAGCCGGGGCGCGTGCAGTACAGCTTCCAGTCGCGCTTCGGCAAGGCGGAGTGGCTGAAGCCCTACACCGACAGGACGGTCGAGGAGCTGGCCCGCGCCGGCAAGACCAAGATCGCGGTGATCGCGCCGGGCTTCTCCGCCGACTGCGTGGAGACACTGGAGGAGATCCAGTTCCAGGTGAAGGACGCCTTCATGGCGGCGGGCGGTGAGCGCTTCACCTACATTCCTTGCCTGAACGACCATCCCGACCATGTCATCTTCCTGGCCGACCTCGTGGAGCGCGAGCTGGGCGGCTGGGTGGACGGCGCCGGGGCGCGGGCGGCGCGCGATGCGGAGGACCACGTCACGGTGTGACCCCCTTCTCCAAAATGGAGGGCCGCACCGGCGGAAAGGGTGGGTTGCCGCGGCGGCCCGGCTTCCCCATGCTGGCGGACGGACGGATTGGACGATGGCTGGGAGGATGCGGGGGATGCGGCGTGTGGTTCGGGCGGTGGCCGCCCTGGCGCTGGGAGCGCTGCTGACGGCGGGGAGCGCAGTGGCGGCGGACGCAGTGGCGGCGGACAAGGTCCGTGTCGGATCGAAGCTGGACGCCGAGAGCGGCCTGCTCGGCACGATGATCCTGCAGGTGCTGGAGGCCAACGGCATCCCGGTGGAGAACAAGATCCAGCTCGGCCCCACCCGGATCGTGCGCAGCGCCCTGCTGGCCGGCGAGATCGACGTCTATCCGGAATACACCGGCAACGGCGCCTTCTTCTTCAACATCGACAGCGATCCGGCCTGGAAGAACGCCGCCGCCGGCTACGAGACGGTGAAGCAGCTCGACCGCGACAAGAACAACATCGTCTGGCTGACCCCGGCGCCGGCGAACAACACCTGGGCCATCGCGCTGCGTCGCGACGTGGCGGCGCCCAACAACCTCGCCACCATGGAGGATTTCGCCCGCTGGGTCGGTGCGGGCGGCACGGCGAAGCTCGCCGCCTCGGCGGAGTTCGTGGAGAGCCCGGCGGCGCTGCCCTCCTTCCAGAAATCCTACGGCTTCACGCTGAAGCCCGACCAGATCCTGGTGCTGGCCGGCGGCGACACGGCGGCGACCATCCGTGCGGCGGCGGAGGGCACGTCCGGCGTCAACACCGCCATGGTCTACGGCACGGACGGCGCCATCGCCGCGCTGGACCTCGTGGTCATGAAAGACACCAAGAGCGCGCAGATGGTCTACGCCCCGGCCCCGACCATCCGCGACGGCGTGCTGGACGCCCATCCGAAGATCCGCGACCTGCTGGACCCGGTCTTCAAGTCCTTGGACACCGAGACCCTGCGCGGGCTGAACGCCAAGATTTCGGTGGAGGGGCAGGACCCGCGGGCGGTCGCCACGACGTATTTGAAGTCGAAAGGCTTCCTGAACTGACGGCCTGAACCGACGGGATGACCCGCGTCCGTCCGATCCACAACCGCGTCGCCCTGCTCCTCGCCGCCATGACCGTGGCGGCGGCGCTGGCCCTGCCGTTCCTTGCCTTCGCGCCCAACCGGCTGCTGTCGGGAAAGGCCGTCGCGCTGAGCACGGTGGCGGGCGCCGGGTGGAGCGGAGCGGCGCTGCTGCCGGTCGCCCTGCTGCTGGCCGTGCCGTTCCTGCGGCCGGGCCGGGTGGTGAATGCCCTGTATGTCGGGGGTGGCGTTCTGGCGGCGGCGGGGTTGGTCTGGCTGGCCGGGCAGCACGCCGTCCTGCTCGCCGCGACGGCCAGCCCGGCGGCGCGGACCTCCTTCGGGGCGGGCTTCTGGGTGATGGAGGCGGCGGCGCTGCTTGCCGTTCTCGACGGGGTGCGGCGGCTGGGGCTGGGTCCCGCCGGGCGGGTCGCCGTGGGAGCGCTGGTGGCGGCGCTGATCGGCGGGCAGTTCGCCGCCGGGCATCTCGACCAGCTCTCGATCATGAAGGAATACGCCAACCAGCGGGACGTCTTCGCCGGGGCCGTGCTGCGCCACGCCGCGCTGGTCGCGGCGGCCCTGGTGCCGACCCTGCTGATCGGTGTGCCGCTGGGCATCGCGGCGCAGCGTTCCGCCGCCGTTGGGCGGCTGGTCTTCCCGGTGCTGAACGTGGTGCAGACGATTCCGTCCATCGCCTTGTTCGGGCTGCTGCTGGCCCCGCTGTCCGCGCTGGCCGCCGCCTTTCCAGGGCTGGGGATCGGCGGGGTGGGGCCGGTGCCGGCGGTGATCGCGCTGACGCTCTATTCGCTGCTGCCCATCGCGCGCAACACCGCCGCCGGGCTGGCCGGCGTGCCGGAGCCGGTGCGGGAGGCGGCGCGCGGCATCGGCATGACCCCGCGCCAGATTTTCTGGCGGGTCGAGGCGCCGCTGGCTCTGCCGGTGTTCCTGGCCGGGCTGCGGATCACGCTGGTCCAGGCGGTCGGGCTGGCCGCGGTGGCGGCGCTGATCGGCGCCGGCGGGCTGGGGGCGATCATGTTCCAGGGGCTGTTCGCCAACGCGCTGGACCTCGTGCTGCTGGGGGCGGTGCCGGTGATCCTGCTGGCCGTCACCGCCGACGCGGCGCTGAAGCTGGCCTCGGCGCTGGCGCTGTCACGACTTGGGAGGACGGCGGCGTGATCGCCTTCGAGGGAGTGACCAAGCGGTTCGGCGCCTGGACCGCCGTGGACGACCTGTCGCTGACCGTGGCGGCGGGGGAGTTCCGCGTGCTGATCGGGCCGTCCGGCTCCGGCAAGTCCACGGTGCTGCGGATGATGAACCGGCTGATCGCGCCGGACGCCGGGACCATCCGGGTGGAGGGGGAGGACATCGCCCGCCTGAAGCCGGAGGCGCTGCGCCGCCGCATGGGCTACGTGATCCAGAGCATCGGGCTGTTTCCGCACTGGACGGTGGAGCGCAACATCGCCGCCGTGCCGGACCTGCTCGGCTGGCCCAGGGCGCGGGTGCGCGACCGGGTGACGGAGCTGCTCGCCCTGCTGAACCTCGACCCGGAGCGCTACCGCGGTGCCTACCCGCACGAGCTGTCCGGCGGCCAGCAGCAGCGTGTCGGCGTCGCCCGCGCGCTGGCGGCGGAGCCGCACATCCTGCTGATGGACGAGCCGTTCAGCGCGCTCGACCCGATCACCCGCGGCGCCTTGCAGGCGGAGATGGCGGCGATCCACAAGGCGACCGGGACCACCATCGTCTTCGTCACCCACGACATGGACGAGGCGCTGGCCCTGGCCAGCCGGATCGCCGTGCTGGACCGCGGGCGGCTGGTGCAGAGCGGCACGCCGCTCGACATCCTCACCCGGCCCGCCGACGACCGGGTGCGCGATCTGGTGGGGCGCGAGGATTGGGGGCTGAAGCGGCTGGCCGTGGAGACGGTGGCGGAGCGGTTGCGCCCCGGCGAGACGGCGCCGGGCGATCCCCTGGCGGCGGGGGCGTCGCTGCGTCAGGCTCTGGCCGCGATGGTGGCGCGCGGCACCGACCGGCTTCCCGTGGCGGACGGGCAGGGGCGCCCGATGGGCGTGCTGCACCTCGCCGACCTGCTGCGCGGGCCGGACCGGTCGTGAGCCGCCTGCGGAGCCTGCTGACCGACCGGCTGGCGCTGGGCCTGCTCGTCCTGGCGGCGCTGGTGCTGGGGATGCCGGCGCTGAAGCCGTTGTTCGCCGCCTTCTTCCCGGCGCTCGACCGGCCGCTCTACGAGGCGGACGGCTTCCTGGCCCTGACGCTGGACCATCTGGCGCTGGCCGGCGGGGCGAGCCTGATCGCGGTGCTGCTCGGCGGGGCGGCGGGCATCGCGGTGACCCGGCCCTTTGGCCGGGAGTTCCGCGGCATCCTCGACGCGGTGGCGGCGATGGGCCAGACCTTCCCGCCGGTGGCGGTGCTGGCCGTCTCGGTCCCCGTCCTCGGCTTCGGCCCGGCCCCGGCGCTGATCGCCCTGACGCTCTACGGGCTGCTGCCCATCGTGGAGAACACCGTGGCCGGCCTGGAATCGGTGCCGGAGCCGGTGCGCGAGGCGGCGCGCGGCATGGGCATGGGGCCGGGCGCGCGGCTGTGGCGGGTGGAGTTGCCGCTGGCCGCCCCGGTGATCCTGGCCGGGGTGCGGACGGCGGCGGTCGTCAATCTCGGCACGGCGGCCATCGCCTCCACGGTCGGGGCGAAGACGCTCGGCCTGCCGATCATCGTCGGGCTGAACGGCTCCAACCCCGCCTACGTCATCCAGGGCGCGGTGATCGTGGCCGCCCTGGCGGTGGTGCTGGACGCCGGCTTTGACCGGCTGGCGGCGCGCCTGACCCGCTGGCGGCCCGGCGCCGCTTGAGGGTCACTTGTGGCCGAGCTTGCGCAGGGCGGGTTCGCCGAGCTCCTTGGCGCGCTTCAGGGTTTCCCGGCTGACGACGAGTTCGACATGCTCGCGGATGTCCTTCAGGGCCGCCACGTAGGCGCCGGTTCCGATCCCGTTGGAGAAATCGGTGCGTTGCTGGGCCGTGATGTTCAGGCTCTTCGTGCCGTTCGGGTCGATGAACAGGTCGTAGAGCTTCAGCGCGCCCCGCTGGTCGACGCCCTTGCGTGTGATCGACAGGAATTCGATGTTGTCGCCGTTGTATTCCGTCTTGGCGAAGGCGTGCAGCAGCAGCGTCAGTTTGCTGCTCTTCAGGATGTCCGCGAGGCTCTTGCCTTGGAAGGGATTGACGAATTGACCGCCGTTGGTCTGCGCCTGTGCCTTTTCCGCCGCTTTGCGCTGCTTTTCATGGGCCGCCTCATCCTTCGCCAAGCGGGCCTTGATGTCCTTGTGGTCCTTGTCGATGGCGTCCTCGAGGGCCTTCACCAGCTTGGCTGTGACGCCCGGCACCGCCTTGGTGGCGGCAAGGGCCTTCTTCGCCACCGCGTCCTTCGGATTCGCCTTCGCCAGGGCGCCGAGATCCTTGGAGGCCGCGGCGGCCAGCGTGTTGAGCATCTTCATCTTGCGGAACACGCGGGCGATGGCGTTGTCCACCTCGCTCTCGTAGACGTGGATGGTGTCCTCGTCCAACGGCTCCGGCTTGGTGAGGGCGAGCAGCATCACCTTGTGCCACGTGATCGAGCCGAACGCCTTCTCCGCGTCGGCCATCCCGGCCAGCAGATCCGCGCATTCCTGCCGGGTCCGGTACGTCCCCAGGCTGGCCGACGCCACCCGCGGAATGAGGTCGTCCGGGTATCCGATGATCTTCATGGCCTGCTCCTCCTTGCCGGTTCGTGGCGGGGAGCCTGCCGGAGCGGCTTGGGCGGAGCAATTCGAGATCGGTCGGAATGACGGGAGATTCCGGCGCGATCTGCACCTTTGCGGACCGATCCCGCGGCGGAACCTCGCCGCCGCGGGACGGTGCCGCGTCACTGCGGCGGGATGCGCAGGACCTGACCGGGATAGATCTTGTTCGGGTCCTTCAGCATCGGCTTGTTGGCCTCGAAGATGGCGTTGTAGCGGTTGGGGTCTCCGTAGACCTTCTTGGCGATGGCGGACAGGGTGTCGCCCTTCTCCACCGTGTGGAACCGGGTCTGGCTGGCCGGCTGCTCGGTCGGCGGCATGGTCGGCTGGTCCGGGCCACCCGGCCCCTGGTCCTTGGCGATGACGGCGGTCTGGTCGTCGACCCGCGACACGCCCTTCACGTTGCCGAGCGCCACCGCGATCTTCTCCTTCTCCTCCTGCGAGGCGGCGCTGCCGCGCACGGTCACCGTGTCGTCGGCGACCTGGATGTCCAGCCCGTTGGTCGGCAGGCCGACCTGCGACAGGTGGGATTTCAGCTCGTCCGCGGTCGGGGCGTCCGCGTCGCCGACCTTTTCGCCATGATCGCGGCGGAAGAAATCGAACAGGCCCATCATGTCCTCCCTCGGTTGGTCGCCATGGTGAAGCGATCCCGGACAACATCGCTGCGGCTCGCTGGTTTCACGCGCGGAGGAGGGGGTGCGGAACGTCGGGCTTAGCAGCGGCGTTCGACTTCCCAAATAAGGCCATGGAGAGTAACGCTGAAAGGGGAGGGGATCACACCACCCCCTGCGAAAGGAGCCGCCGATGAACCCGTCCGACGACTGGCGGATTCCGCCGCAATTCCAGCCCGACCCGGATGATCTGGCCTACGACCTGGACCGGGCGCTGTCCGCCGTGGTCGGGCTGCGCGCCAGCGTTCCCGAAGACGCCTACACCGCCGGCGTGCTGGGGACGGAGCGCGCCGGGCAGGGCGCCGTCATCCGCGAGGACGGGCTGGTCCTGACCATCGGCTATCTGATCGCGGAGGCCGAGGAGGTTTGGCTGACCACCAACGACGGGCGGGCGGTGCAGGCGCATGTCGTCGCCTACGACCACACCAGCGGCTTCGGGCTGGTGCAGGCGCTGTCGCCGCTCGGCGTGCCGGCGCTCATGCTCGGCTCGTCGCGCCATGTGCAGTTGGGCGACCCGGTGGTGGTGGCCGGCGCCGGCGGTCGCGAGCGGTCCATCACCGCGCGGGTGGTCGCCCGGCAGGAGTTCGCCGGCTATTGGGAGTACATGATCGACGACGCCCTGTTCACCCTGCCGGCCCATCCGAACTGGGGCGGCACGGCGATGCTGGGGGCGGGGGGCGAGTTGCTGGGCATCGGCTCCCTCCAGCTCCAGTACCGGGCTGAGGAGGAGCGCGTCCTGCCGCTGAACATGAACGTGCCGATCGACCTGCTGAAGCCGATCCTCGACGACCTGATGACCCGTGGGAAGGTCAGCGGCCCGCCGCGCCCCTGGCTCGGACTCTACGCCACACAGGACGAGCGGGAGCGTGTGGTGCTGGTCGGGCTGGCTGGCGACGGGCCGGCCCAGCGGGCGGAGCTGCGTGCCGGCGACGTGGTGCGCGCGGTGGCCGGGCAGCCGGTGGGCTCGCTGGCCGACTTCTACCGCGCCCTGTGGAATCTCGGCCCGGCGGGCGTGGACGTGCCGCTGACCCTGGAGCGGGAGGGCGACGTGTTCGACATGCGCGTCGGCTCCAGCGACCGCGAGCGTTTTTTGAAGGCGGCGCGGCGGCACTGACCCGCCCTTCTGTGCCACACTGGCGCTCCAGAACCAAGAAGACGGGTTGGAGAGCGCTTTTATGGACGACTTGATGAAGGGGGAACCGGCCTCCGGCTTCCAGACCCTGCTCGGCTACACGCTGGTGCGCTGGGAGGAGGGCGTGGCGGAGGTGGAGCTGACCATCGCTCCGCAGCACCGCAACCGGGGCGGCGTCCTGCACGGCGGCGCGCTGATGACCCTGCTCGACACCGTCATGGGATTCGCGGCGACCCACTGCTCGGTGCCCGGCCATTCCCGCCGGGTGGTCACGCTGTCGCTGTCCTCCAGCTTCCTGGGGGCCGTGGCGGAGGGCACGGTGGTGGCCCGCGGCACGCTGCTGGGCGGCGGCCGCAAGATCGTCGGCTGCCGCGGCGAGGTGCGGCGCAAGGAGGACGGCGCGCTGCTGGCGTCCGCCGAGGGAATGTTCAAGTATGCTCCGGGAAGCGAAAATCCGGAGGGAACGCCCCGATGACCATTACGAACGATAAGAAGACTGGCTTGGACATCGCGCAGGACGGCCGTGTCCTGCGCCTGACCATCAACGACCCGGCCACCCGCAACTCCATCGGCCCGGCGCTGATGGAGGCGGCCCGCGCCGCCTTCGACGCGGCGGCGGCCGACGCAAGCGTCGGGGCGGTGGTGCTGACCGGCGCCGAGGGGGCCTTCTGCTCCGGCGGGAACCTGAAATGGCTGAAGGAGGCGCGCAACGGCGACCGCGAGTCGGTGCGGGCGGGGGTGGAGAGCTTCCACGCCATGATCCGCAGCCTGCGCGCCTGCCCCAAGCCGGTGATCGCCGCGGTCGAGGGGCCGGCGGGCGGGGCGGGCTTCCCGCTGGCGCTGGCCTGCGACCTGATCGTCGCGGCGGAGGACGCGGTCTTCACCCTGTCCTACATCAAGGTCGCGCTGACCTCCGACGGCGGCGGCACGGCGTCGCTGGCCCGCGCGCTGCCGCCGCAGCTCGCCGCGGAGATCCTGTTCGAGGGCGGGCGCGTCGGGGCGCCGCGTCTGGCGCAGCTCGGCATGATCAACCGGCTGACCGCCCCCGGCGGCGCGCTGGCCGAGGCGACCGCCTGGGCGGAACGGCTGGCCGCCGGCCCGACCGCCGCGCTGGGCCGCGCCAAGGGGCTGCTGGAGGTGGCCTACGGCGGTCTGGCGAAGCAGCTCGACCGTGAGCGCGACGCCTTCGTGGAGTCGCTGTTCAACGACGAGGCCGGGGAGGGCTTGACCGCCTTCTTCGAGAAGCGGGCACCGGTGTTTCCGAAGGGCTGAGTGCGGGTGTGAGGCCCCCACCCTAAACCTCCCCCGCTATCGCAGGGGAGGGGACTGATCTCCCTCTCCCGCGGAGCGGGGGAGGGCCGGGGTGGGGGCCCGTGCCGCGGCCTCAGGCCCCCTTCCACTCCGTGTGCACCATGCCCGGACGGTCGGTGCGCTCGTAGCCGTGGGCGCCGAAATAGTCGCGCTGGGCCTGGATCATGTTGGCCCACAGCCGGCCGCTGCGGTAGCCGTCCCAGTAGGACAGGGCCGAAGCCATCGCCGGCACCGGCACCGCGGCCAGCGTCGCGGCGGCCACCACGCGGCGGAAGCCGGCGTCGCCGCGGGTCATCAGGCCGGCGATGTCGGGGTCCAGCATCAGGTTCGGCAGTTCCGGCGCGCGGTTCAGCGCGGTCAGGATGCGGTCGAGCAGGCGTGCGCGGATGATGCAGCCGCCGCGCCAGATGCGCGCCACCGCCGCCAGATCGACATCCCAGCCGAACTGCCGGCTGCCCGCCGCGATCACCGCGAAGCCCTGGGCGTAGACGGCGATCCGTCCGCTGAGCAGCGCGTCGCCGACCGACGTGACCAGATCCTCCGTGGAGGGAACGTGCGGGATGGCCAGCGCCTCGGCGGCGCGCACGCGCTCGTCCTTCAGGGCGGACAGGCAGCGGGCGTGCACGGCCTCGGCGATGGTCGGGGCGGGCATACCCAGCTCAAGCGCGGTGGTCGCCGCCCAATGGCCGGTGCCCTTCTGGCCGGCGGCGTCGCGGATGACCTCGAGGATCGGAGCGCCGGTCTCGCCGTCCTTGGTGCGCAGGATGTCGGTGGTGATCTCCATCAGGTAGGAGGCCAGCTCCCCGCCGTTCCATTCGGCGAAGATGTCCGCCAGACGCTCGTAGGAGCAGCCGCCGATCTCACGCAGAAGATGATACGCCTCGGCGATCAGCTGCATGTCGGCGTATTCGATGCCGTTGTGGATCATCTTCACGAAATGGCCCGCCCCCTCCGGCCCGACGCGGGCGAAGCAGGACTCGCCGTCCGGCGCGCGGGCGGCGATGGCGGCCAGCAGCGGGGCGACGGGGGCCAGCGCCTCGGCGTCGCCGCCGGCCATCAGGGCGGGACCGCGCCGCGCGCCCTCCTCGCCGCCCGACACGCCCAGCCCGACGAAGCGCACGCCCGCGGTCGCGGCGAGCGCCGCGCGGCGGTTGGTGTCGCGGAAGTGGGAATTGCCGCCGTCGATCAGCACGTCGCCCGGCGCCAGGCGGGGCAGCAGGGCGGCCGTCAGCTCGTCCACCGGGGCGCCCGCGGGCACCATCATCAGGATCGTGCGCGGCGCCTTGAGCGCGCCCAGCAGTTCCTCCACCGACGCGCAGGCGATGGCGTTGCCCACCTGGGCGGCGAAGGCACCGCGGCGCCCCTCGTCCAGGTCGTAGCCCGCCACCACGGCCCCGTGGTCGGCCAGATTGGCGGCGAGGTTGCGCCCCATCACGCCCAGGCCGAGGACGGCGATGTCGGCCGAGCCGATGGCGGTGGTTTCCGCTCCGGTCCTGGTCGAGTTGCCCTGCACCATCACAACGAACTCCCGTACATTCTCTTTGATGATCCCCCGCGGTGCGGGGGTGGCACTTTGATGACGCCCCGCGGCGCGGGGGTCGGTTTCGGTTTCTCAAGTGGTCTCGCGGACCATCAGGCGGAAGCCCAGATCCACACGCTGCGGATTTTCCCGGCTTTTCGGCGTCCGGTCCGCCATGCCCGCGATCAGCAGGCGGGCCGCCTCCACGCCGATCGCGCGGCGGGGGGTGGCGACGGTGGTGAGCGGCGGGACGGTCCAGGCCGCCCCCGCCAGATCGTTGAAGCCGGCGACGGCCAGCCGCTCCGGTACCGGAATGCCGAGCCGTGCGCATTGGAACAGCGCGCCCTGCGCCAGATCGTCGTTGCACAGGAACAGCGCGTCGGTGTCCGGGTGGGTGGCCATCGTGCGCTCCAGCAGCTCAGCGCCCAGCGCGACGGAGGTGGCGTCCGGCACCATCAACTCAAGCGCCGGGTCGTGCTGCCCGGCGTCGCGCAGCGCTTGCCGCCAGCCGTCGCAGCGCTGGCGCGTCCGCGGGTCGAGCTGCCCGGCGATCAGCCCGATCCGCCGCCGTCCCCGCGCCACCAGATGCGCGCCGACGGCGTAGCCGGCGTCGAACTGCGAGAAGCCGACCGTCTGCACCGGACAGTCGCCGTGTTTATCCTCCGCGGCCAGATCCATGGTGTGGATGACCGGGATCGTCAGGCCGCGCAGCAGGTCCCAGGTGCCCGGCGTGTGGTCGAGCCCGCTCAGGATCACCCCGTCCGGGTCGTGGGCGAGCTGGGTGCGCAGCACGCGCTCCTCCGCCTCCGGGCCGTAGCCGGTGATGCCGACCAGCGGCTGGTAGCCCTGCGGGCTCAGCGTCTCCTGCACGCCGGCCAGCAGGTCGATGAAGACGGCGTTGGTCAGGGAGGGGATCAGCACCGCCACCGTCATCGTCCGCGCCGAGGCCAGCGCCGACGCCACGCGGCTGGGCACGAAGCCCAGGCGGCGGCTCGCCTCCTCGACGCGGGCGCGCACCTCCTCGCTGACCGTGTCGGGCCGGCGCAGGGCGCGGGACACGGTCATGGCGCTGACCCCGGCGGCGGCGGCGACGTCGGCCATGGTGGCGCGTCCGCTGCGCGAGGATCGGGGTTTGCGGGGGGTGGCGGTCATCGGCGTTCCAGTTGTCCGGCGGCCATTATCCCGCGCCGCTTTGGGCTTTACAAGCCTCGTTTGTTAGCGGTAACATCGTCATCTCTCCCCTCCCGTAATGTTGCAAGGACCGATCGGCATGAGCGCTCCCCCGTCTTCCGATGTTACCGCTAACATAAGCGGGGCCGTGGACGCGGTCGTGGTGATGGGCGTGGCGGGCTGCGGCAAGACCTCGGTGGGGGAGGAGCTGGCCCGGCGGCTCGGCTGGCAGTTCCTGGAGGGCGACGGCTTCCACCCCCCGGAGAACATCGCGAAGATGTCCGCCGGCATCCCGCTGCAGGACGAGGACCGCTGGGGCTGGCTGGACACCATCGCCGCTCACATCGCCCTGGCGCGGGAGGCGAAGGCGCCGATCGTCGTGTCCTGCTCCGCGCTGAAGCGGCGCTACCGCGAGCGGCTGAGCGCCGGGGGGACGCGCGTCCTGTTCGTCCATCTCGACGGCAGCCGGGACATCATCCACGCCCGCATGGCGCTGCGCGCCGGCCATTTCATGCCGACCACCCTGCTCGACAGCCAGTTCGCGGCGCTGGAGCCGCTGGGGTCCGGGGAGCTGGGCATCGTCTGCGACATCGACGCCAGCCCGGCGGAGATCGCCGCCCGCGTCTCCTCCCGGATCGCTCCCGCCGCCTGAACAGCCTGCCGTCTGGAAGGACCGCGCCATGATGAGTCTTCATCCCGTCCTCGACGCCGTCACCCGCCGCATCCGGGAGCGCAGCCAGCCCGCCCGCGCCGCCTATCTGGAGCGGCTCCGCGCCGCCGCGGCGCAGGGGCCGCGCCGTCTGGCGCTGGGCTGCGCCAACCGCGCGCACGGCTTCGCCGGCTGCACCGCGGCGGAGGACAAGGCGGCGCTGCGTGGCGGCTCCACGCCGGCCATCGGCATCGTCACCTCCTACAACGACATGCTGTCCGCCCATCAGCCCTACGGCGACTATCCGGAGCGGCTCAAGGCGGCGGTGCGCGCGGCGGGCGGCGTGGCGCAGGTGGCGGGCGGCGTGCCGGCCATGTGCGACGGCGTCACCCAGGGCGAGCCGGGGATGGAGCTGTCGCTGTTCTCCCGCGAGGTGATCGCCATGGGGACGGCGGTCGCCCTGTCGCACGGCACCTTCGACGGCGTGCTGTGCCTCGGTGTCTGCGACAAGATCGTTCCGGGGCTGCTGATCGGCGCGCTGTCCTTCGGCCATCTGCCCACCGTCTTCGTGCCCGCCGGTCCGATGCCCTCCGGCCTGCCCAACAAGGAGAAGGGGCGCATCCGCCAGCAGTACGCGGAAGGCAAGCTGGACAAGGACGCGTTGCTGGAGGCGGAGGCCGCCTCCTACCACGCGCCGGGCACCTGCACCTTCTACGGCACCGCCAACTCGAACCAGATGCTGGTCGAGATGATGGGGCTGCACCTGCCGGGGGCGAGCTTCGCCAACCCCGGCACGCCGTTGCGCGACGCGCTGACCGACGCGGCGGCGCGGCGGGTGGTGTCCCTGCGCACGCCCATCGGCGAGATCGTCGACGAGCGCGCCATCGTCAACGCGGTGGTCGGGCTGCTGGCGACCGGCGGCTCGACCAACCACACGCTGCATCTGCCGGCCATCGCGGCGGCGGCGGGCATCGCCCTGACCTGGGAGGACTTCGCCGAGCTGTCGGCGGTGGTGCCGCTGCTCGCCCGCGTCTACCCGAACGGCAGCGCCGACGTGAACCATTTCGAGGCGGCGGGCGGCATGGCCTTCCTGATCGGGGAACTGGCCGACGCCGGGCTGCTGCACGGCGACGCCGCCACCGTGTGGGAGGACAACGGCATCGCCGCCTACCGCCGCCCGCTGCGGCTGGAGGGGGACGAACTGGTGCGCGGCGCGGCGGTCAGCGAGAGCGCCGACCCCGCCGTGCTGGCTCCGGTCGCGTCGCCCATGGCGGCGGAGGGCGGGCTGCGCGTGCTGAGCGGGCCGCTGGGGCGCGCGGTGGTGAAGGTCTCCGCCGTGAAGCCCGACCATCGCGTGATCGAGGCGCCGGCCCGTGTCTTCACCGACCAGGAATCGGTGCAGGCGGCGTTCCGCCGTGGCGAGCTTCACCGCGACGTGGTGGTGGTGGTGCGCTTCCAGGGGCCGAAGGCCAACGGCATGCCGGAACTGCACAAGCTGACGCCGCCGCTGGGCGTGCTCCAGGATCTCGGCTACCGCGTCGCGCTGGTGACGGACGGGCGGATGTCCGGGGCGTCGGGCAAGGTCCCGGCGGCGATCCACGTCACGCCGGAAGCCGCTGCGGGCGGCCCGCTGGGGCGTGTGCGGGATGGCGACGTTCTGCGGCTGGACACCGAGCGCGGCACGCTGGAGGTGCTGGTCGATGACGCGGAGTGGGCCGCGCGCCCGCCGGCGGACGCGCCGGCTGATGCCGGTGTCGGCTGCGGGCGGGAGCTGTTCGGGGTGTTCCGCCGGGCGGTCGGCAGCGCCGAGGCCGGAGCGTCGGTGTTCGGGTGAGGGGCGGTCCTGTTGCAGGCTCCCTCTCCCCGGAGGGGAGAGGGCTATAAAAAAGGCCAGAGGTGATGGCCTTGGTCAGGGAAGAGGGGAACTCGATCACTTCACCGTCAGTTCATACGTTCCCATCGTCCCGTACACGGCCACCGACGTGCTGCCCGCCGGGACCATGACGGTGCCGACATGCGACCCGGTGGTCACCACGTCGCCGGCCTTCAGGCCGCCCAGGCTGACCGCGCCGGTGTTGGCCATCCACACCAGAAGCCGCACCGGCTCGCCCGCGGAGTTGCCGGCGACCGTGTCGGCCTTCGTCTCGCCGTCGACGACCAGGGCGACCCGCTCCTTCAGCGGCTCCAGCGAGCGCCAGTCGGCGATGGCCGGGCCGACGACCAGGGCGCCGTGGTTGAACTGGTCGGCCATGTGGCTGAACCACTCCTGCGAGCCGAAGCCGGCGAAGCGGGTGTCGACGATCTCGAAGGCGGGATGGACGGACCCGACGGCGTCGAGGACCTCTTCGCGGCTGTAGGGCTCGGCGCGGGGCGGCAGGTCCTTGGCGAATGTGTAGGCGATCTCCGCCTCCATGCCGATGACCTGATAGTCCGCGGCGGGAAGCACCGTGGTGTCGAAGAACAGCGTGTCGGCGTGGATGGGAGCGCGGAACGGCTCCGACTCCGGGGTGCGGGCGCCGACCTTCCAGGCGACGACCGGGCCGAGGCGGCGGGCCACGGCGTCCTGGATGGCGTAGGCCTCGGCCTCGCTGGTGGGGCGGGTCGGCAGGGCGGACAGCCAGTCGCGGCTCTTGCGCGCCTGGATCAGGGCGTCGACGGAATCGCGGAATGCGGAATCGTTCATCTCTTCGGACATCGTCTTCGGGCCTTCGCTTTTCTTCGGTTATTGGTGCTTATCGGGTTGGACTCTCATGGCGCCGCAGGACTCGCGGATGACCAGCCGGGCGGGCAGGATCACGCGCTCCGGTGCCCCCTGCGGGTCGGCGATGCGGCGCAGCAGCAGGCGGGCGGCTTCCTGCCCGATCTGGCGGGCGGAGGTCGCGACGGTGGTCAGGGCGGGGCGGCTTATCGCCGCTTCGGTCAGGTCGTCGAAACCGGTGACCGCGACGTCCCGTCCCGCCCGCAGACCGCGGGCCTCCAGCCCCAGCATCACGCCGAACGCAACCAGATCGTTGTAACAAAGCATCGCGGTGGGCGGGTCGGCAAGATCCATCAGCGGCCCCACCGCGTCCAGCCCGCCGCGGCGGGTGGCCGGGCAGCGGACGACGAGGTCCGGGGTCAGGCCGTGGCGGCGCAGCGCCGCGGCGAAGCCGACGCGGCGCCCGGTGAAGGCGGAGTGGGACAGGTTGCCGCCGACGAAGGCGATGCGGCGATGGCCGATCCGCAGAAGATGCTCGGTCATCATCTCCATGCCGAACTCGTAATCCACCCCGGCGTAATCGCCTTCGCGGGCGGAGAGGAAGCGCAGGGCCTGGACGACGGGAAGCTGCCACTGGCGCAGCCGGTCCAGCAGGGCCGGCGACGTGCCGGCGGCGGGGCAGATGATCACCCCGTCCACATTCTGCTCGCGCATGCGCTGAAGGTAGCGGTCTTGCCGCTCCCCCGATTCCGCGGTGTTGGCGAGGAAGGCGACGACCCCCTGCTCACCCAGGACGTCGTCCACCCCGGCGGTCAGCTCGCCGTAGAAGGAATTGTTGATCTCGCAGACGAGCAGCCCGACCGTGTCGGTGCGGGCGGCGCGCAGGGTCGCGGCGCCGCGGTTGTAGACGTAGCCCAAGGCTTCGATGGCGGCCTGCACGCGCTCCCGCGTCTCGGCGGCGACCAGCGGGCTGCCGCGCAGGACGAGCGAGACGGTGGACCGCGACACCCCGGCGTGGTGCGCCACCTCCGTCAGGGTGATGCGGGCCGGTCCGCCGCGCTCGTCGAGGATGGTCATTCACGCCGCCATTCAGACGACGGCGGTCGGCAGCGGCTGGCCGGCGAAGAAGGCGGACAGGTTCGTCAGCACGAGATTGCCCATGGCCATCCGCGTCTCCACCGTGGCGCTCGCCTGATGCGGCTGGAGCACCACATTGTCCAGGCGGAACAGGGCCTCCGGCGCGTGCGGCTCGTTGGCGAAGACATCCAGCGCGGCCCCGCCGAGGCGACCGTCGGCCAGGGCGGCGACCAGTTCCGGCTCGTCCACCACGGCGCCGCGGGCGACGTTGACCAGCAGCCCGTCCGGCCCCAGCGCCTCGATCACCGCGCGGTTGACCATGTTGCGGGCGTCCGGCCCGGCCGAGGCGGCGACGATGAGGATGTCGCACTCCCGCGCCAGATCGACCGGGGAGGCGACGAAGCGGTAGGGCACGTCGCTGCGCGGCTTGCGGTTGGTGTAGGCGATGTCCATGCCGAATCCGGCGGCGCGCTGGGCGATGGCCAGACCGATGCGGCCCAGACCAAGGATGCCGAGCCGCTTGCCGGTGACCTTGCGGGCCAGCGGCAGGCCGCCGCCCGGCCAGCGCCCGGCGCGCACGAAGCGGTCGCCGACCATCATGCGGCGCGACCCGGCGATCATCAACCCGATGGCGAGATCGGCCACGTCGTCGGTCAGCACGTCCGGCGTGTTGGTGACGCGGACGCCGCGGCTGGCCGCGTGTTTCAGGTCGACCGCGTCGGTGCCGACGCCGTTGATCGCGACGATCCCCAGGTTCGGGCAGGCGTCCATGATCGCGTTGCTGACGCCCGTGCCGCCGCCGGTGACGACGGCGCGGACACGCGGCCCCACCTCCGCGACCAGCCGGTCGCGGTCGGGCGCCCCGGCGAGGCGGTGGACGGTGTAGCCCGCGTCCAGCGCCGTCTCGATGTCCGGCATCATGGGTTCGACGAGGAGGATCTCCGGCTTCATCAAACGCTGTCCTTAATGGGGAAGACTCAGTGGGTGAGGATCTGGCCGAGGAAGTTGCGGGTCCGCTCGGACTTCGGATTGGTGAAGAACTCGGCGGGGGTGGCCTGCTCGACGATCTCGCCGCGGTCCATGAAGATGACGCGGTCGGCGACCGACTTGGCGAAGCCCATCTCGTGCGTGACGCACAGCATGGTCATGCCGTCCTCGGCCAGCCCGATCATGGTGTCGAGAACCTCCTTGACCATCTCGGGGTCGAGCGCCGAGGTCGGCTCGTCGAACAGCATGACCTTGGGGTTCATGCACAGCGACCGCGCGATGGCGACGCGCTGCTGCTGACCGCCGGAGAGCTGGCCCGGGTACTTGTCCGCCTGCTCCGGGATGCGCACGCGGGCCAGATACTTCATGGCGATGTCGCGCGCCTCCTGCTTGGAGGTGCCGCGCACCCGCATGGGCGCCAGCATGCAGTTCTCGACCACGGTCAGGTGCGGGAACAGGTTGAACTGCTGGAACACCATGCCGACGTCGCGCCGCACCTGATCGAGGTGGCGGTGGTGGGCGTCGATGGTGACGCCGTTGACGGTGATCGTGCCCTTCTGATGCTTCTCGAGCTGGTTGATGCAGCGGATCAGCGTGGACTTGCCGGAGCCCGAGGGGCCGCAGATGACGATCCGCTCGCCCTTGTGGACCTCCAGCTCGATGTTCTTCAGCACATGGAAGCTGTCGTACCATTTCTGGACGCCGGCCATCCGGATGACGACCTCGCCGCTGACCGGCCGCGGCGCGGGGACGTCCGTGGTATCGTAAGCCGAGGCCATGGGGGACTCCTCCAAAATTGGCCCTCTCCCGCCCCGGGAGAGGGAAGGGACCCATGCGAAGCGTGGGAAGGGTGAGGGTGCCGGCAAGACACAGCGCTCTCGGCTTTACCCTCACCCGCCCGCTTCGCGGGCACCCTCTCCCGGGGCGGGAGAGGGGATCAAGAACTTACGACTTGGTGAGCGGGGGCAGGTCGGTGCCCAGCCACTTCTTGTGGACCTCGTTCAGCTCGCCGTTCGCCTTCGCGGTCTCGATGAACTCGTTGACCCACTTCAGCAGGGCGTCCTGGCCCTTGCGCATGGCGATGCCCTGGACCTGACGGTTCAGCACGAACTTCATCTCGTAGTTGGCCTGCGGGGCCAGCTTCTTGATCTCCTTGGTGACCACGTTGCTGAGGCCCAGCGCGTCCACCTGACCGGACAGCATGGCCTGCACGGCGCTGGCGTCGTCGTCGAAGCGCATGATGCGCGCGTCCTTCGGGGCGACGGCGGTCAGGGCGTTGTCCTGGGTGCTGGCGCGGGCGACGCCGACGCGCTTGCCCGACAGCTCCGCGGCCTCCTTGATCTTGGTGTTGGCCGGGGCGACCAGACCGATCTCGATGGCGGCGTAGGGCTCGGAGAACTGCACCTGCTCGGCGCGGGCCGGGGTGATGCCCAGCGAGGCGACCAGCAGGTCGACCTTGTTGGTCAGCAGGTAGGGGATGCGGTTCGGGCCGGTGACCGGGACGATCTCCACCGGGACGCCCATGTGCTTGCCCAGCAGATTGGCGACGTCGGCGTCGTAGCCGTCCGGCTTGCCGTCGGCGGTGGTGATGCCGAAGGGCGGGAAGTCCACGAGCATGCCGATGGTCAGCTTGCCCTTCGACTTGATCTCGTCGACGGTCTGGGCGGCGGCGGGAGCGGCCAGGGCGACGGCTGCGGCCATCATGGCGCCGGCGACGGCGAGGCGGCGGGTGATCGACAGGCTCATTGGGGGTTTCCTCACGGTTCTTATGAAAGGGGGTGTCAGCGGGTGGCCAGGGCGTAGCGCCGCTCCAGGCGGGCGCTGAGCAGCGACAGCGGCCAGCACATCAGGAAGTAGAGCACCGCCACGATCCCGAACACCAGGAAGGGCTGGAAGGTGGCGTTGTTGACGATCTGCCCGGCGCGGGTCAGCTCGGTGAAGCCGATGATGGCGGCCAGCGACGTGCTCTTGATGAGTTGCACGAGGAAGCCCACCGTCGGCGGCACCGCGACCTTCACCGCCTGCGGCAGGATCACGTAGCGCATCAGCCCCGGATAGCGCAGGCCGAGCGCCGAGGCGGCCTCCCACTGGCCGCGCGGCACCGCCTGGATGCAGCCGCGCCAGATCTCGCCGAGGAAGGCGCTGGCGTTCAGCGTCAGGCCCAGCGCGGCGGCGGCCCAGGGGTTGAGGTCGAGCCCCATCACCGTGGCGCCGAAGAAGACCAGGAAGAGCTGCATCAGCAGCGGCGTGCCCTGGAACAGCTGGATGTAGCCGGTGGCGGCCAGCCGCACCGCCTTGATGTCCGATGTGCGGGCCAGCGCGATGACCAGCCCGACCGTGGCCCCGCCGACGAAGGCGATGGCCGACAGCGCCAGCGTCCACTGCACGGCGCTGAGAAGGAAGAGGAACTCGTTGTAACTGAAGGCGCGGATCATGGCTCGGCCCTCCCTCAGCGCCGGTCGGTGTCGTAGGCGAAGGCCAGCTTGTAGATGCCGGCGAACAGCGCGGAGAACATCATCGCCAGCGCCAGATAGATGCCGGTGACCACGATGTAGATCTCGAAGCTGCGGAAGGTCTGCGACTGGATGTTGTTGGCGACCGAGGTCAGCTCGTCCGCCGAGATCGCCGAGACCACGCTGGAGCTGAGCATCAGCAGGATGAACTGGCTGGTCAGCGCGGGGTAGACGGTGCGCAGCGCCGGCTTGATGACGATGTAGCGGAAGACCTGCAACGGCTTCAGCCCCAGCGCCAGCCCGGCCTCGATCTGGCCTTTTTGGATCGATTCGATGCCGGCCCGGATGATCTCGGTCGCGTAGGCGCCGACATTGACCACCATGGCGATCAGCGCGGCGAGGTCGGGCGACAGGCGGATGCCCATGGTCGGCAGGCCGAAGAAGATCAGGAAGATCTGCACCAGGAAGGGCGTGTTGCGCACCACCTCGATGTAGGCGTTGATCACCCAGCGAATGGGCTTCGGCCCGGACGTCTTGCCGAGCGCGCAGAGGATGGCGACGATCAGGCCGAGAATCATGGCCCCGATCGACAACTGAACGGTCAGCCAAGCGCCCTGGAGCAGGTAGTCCCAGGAATCGACGACCGCCTTGAAATCGAAGGTGTAGTTCACGGGCTTTCCCTCCGCATCCGGACCGGGGCGCTGCGCGCGTCCGGTGAACGGTCCCTTGTGCGGGATTCTCGTTGTCGGCCTCTCGTCCTCCGGCGGGCCGTGGCGGTGCCTCCCTGGCGATGCCTCCGGCGCCGGATGTTGGGGCGAGCCTATTTGGATCGATCCAAATGCGCAAGACGGAAAACGCAGCGCTGCGAAAATTAATTCGTGTAACCAACAATCATGCCGCGAATTCCCCGTGGTGATATGAAACCGCGATGGTGTGTCCACGAACGGACGCTTGCGCCGCGCCGCGTCTTGACGATGATCAAGGTGGAAGAGAACCGCGCACCGGACTATCCGGGGTGATATGACGCGGTGCCGCTCCCTGGGGGCGGCCCCCAAGGGAGAAGGATTGTCGCATGGACTGCTTCGCCGGCCCCGGCCCCGCCGCCCCCATTCCGCTGGACGAGGCGCTGGCCCGCGTGCAGCGGACCTACGGCGCGGTGACGGAGCCCGAGGAGGTGCCGCTGCGCGCGGCGCTCGGCCGCATCCTGGCGGAACCGGTGACGGCGACGGTGAACGTGCCGCCGGTCGCCGTCTCGGCGATGGACGGCTGGGGATTCGGCACGGCGGACGGTGCCGGGACGGGTGAAGCCCGGCGGCTGGCCGTGGTGGGGCGTGTGCCCGCCGGCTCCGTCTTCCCCGGTGTGGTCGGGCCGGGCGAGGCGGTGCGCATCTTCACGGGCGCGCCGATTCCGGTGGGTGTGGACACCGTGGCCATGCAGGAGGACTGCCGGGCGGAAGACGGTGCGGTGCTGGTGCCGGCTACCCTTGAGCGCGGCGCCAACATCCGCGACGCCGGGGAGGACATGACGGCGGGGTCCGTCGTGCTGACCCCCGGCCTGCGGCTGCGCGCCCAGGAGATCGGCTTGGCCGCCGCGGTCGGGCGGTCGAGCCTGTCGGTGCGCCAGCGCCTGCGCGTCGTCCTGTTCTCCACCGGCGACGAACTGCGCGAGCCGGGGACGGACAAGCCGGAGGGCACCATCTACGACGCCAACCGCTACACGCTGGCCGCCCAGCTCGACGCGCTGGGGGCGGATGTGCGCGACCTCGGCATCCTGCCGGACAAGCCGGACGTGACCCGCGCCGCCCTGGCCGACGCCGCGGCGACCGCCGACCTCGTCGTCACCTCCGGCGGCGCCTCGGTGGGCGAGGAGGACCATGTGAAGAGGGTGGTCGGCGAGCTTGGCTCCGTCGACCTGTGGAAGCTCGCGCTGAAGCCGGGCAAGCCGCTGGCGCTTGGGCGCATCGGCACCACGCCGTTCCTCGGCCTGCCCGGCAACCCGGTCTCGGCCATGGTGACCTTCATGCTGGTGGGCCGTCCGCTGGTGCTGCGCCTGTCGGGGGCGGAGAGCGCGCCGACCCCGCGCTGCCTCGTCGTCGCCGGCTTCGAGTTCAGGAAGAAGCCGGGGCGGCGGGAGTTCCTGCGCGCCCGTCTGGCGACCGGACCCGATGGCCGCCCGGTTGCCCACAAGTTCCCCAGCGACAG
This sequence comes from Azospirillum brasilense, assembly GCF_005222205.1. Lineage (NCBI taxonomy): Bacteria > Pseudomonadati > Pseudomonadota > Alphaproteobacteria > Rhodospirillales > Azospirillaceae > Azospirillum > Azospirillum brasilense. Next base: position 103,384 of record NZ_CP032346.1, read on the forward strand.
CTCCGGTGTCCTGACCTCGATGGTCGAGGCCGACGGGCTGGTCGATATGCCGGCGGACGCCACCACGATCCGCGAGGGGGACATGGTGGAGTTCCTGCCCTTCACCGGCCTGTTCGCCTGAGCGCCGGACGATCCCTCTCCCGGCCCTCTCCCGGCCCTCTCCCGGCCCTCTCCCGGCCCTCTCCCGGGGGACGGGAGAGGGGGAGAGCCCTTACTTCTTGGGCATGTGGCCGCTGATCTCGGCGTGCAGGGGCTTGGTGTCCTCGAAGGTCTTCTGCTGCTCCGGGGTCGCTTCCTTCTGGTGCTTCGCCTTCCATTCCGAATAGGGCATGCCATAGACGGCGATGCGGGCCTCCTCGTCGGTCAGCGGCACGTTCCGCTCCTTGGCCGCGGCGGCGTACCATTTGGACAGGCAGTTGCGGCAGAAGCCGGCCAGATTCATCAGGTCGATGTTCTGCACGTCGGTGCGCTTCTGGAGATGCGCGACCAGACCGCGGAACGCGGCGGCTTCCAACTCGGTGCGGGTCTTCTCGTCCATTCCAATCCCTCTCAGTTCTGTTCGTTGTGCAGCGTGACGAAGCGGCCATGGCGGTGGAAGCTCTGCGACGAACCGCCGGCCAGGATCGCCTCGGCCACGGCGTCGCGGTCCTCCACCACGAAGCCGGCCAGCGCGGCGATGCCGTAGCGGAACAGCCGCGGACTCAGCGGCGTCCCCGGCCCGATCAGGGCGACGCGGGTTCCCTGCGCCACCGACAGCAGACGGGGCAGGCTGCGGTTGGTCAGGGTGGAGGCGGTGATCGCCGCCCCCTCCGCGCCCGGCAGCAGCCACTCCCCGGCGGCTTCCGGATACTCCCCGTCGCTGGGGTTCATTTCGACCACATGGGCGTTGGGCAGGCGCCGGGCAATCTGCGGGAAGGACCCGAAGACGACGACGCGCCCCTCCATCCCGGCGAACAGGTCCAGCCCGTTGGCCGAGGAGCCGGTCAGGTCCGGACGGTTGTAGTGGGCGTTCAGCGCGGCCATGCCGACCGCGGCCTCCTGCGGGTCCCAGGAGCGGGCGGCGTGGGCGGCCAGCCCGGCGAGGCCGACGCCGACCCAGCGCGCCGGATCGGGCGGCGGCGCCGACTGCGGGCGGGCGGCCAGCCCGATGCCGGGCCCCCGGGCGCCGTCCGTCTCCACCATGATCCATTTGGCGCCGATGGTGATGGCGCGGACCTCGGCGTCCTCCACCCCGTGCAGCAGGTCGTCGTAGAGCCGGTGCGCCCCCCACCAGCGCCACAGCGCGTCCTCGTCCGGCGAGATCAGCGCGCTAAAGCCGCCGGTGAAGCTCTGCCACTCGTTGAGGAAGCGGCTGCCGACGCTGGTCAGCACCGGGATGCCCTCGGCGATGCCGGCCAGCAGCTCGTCCGCCAGCCCCTCACCGTGCGCCTCCAGGCCGGCGAACTTGTTGACCACCAGCAGGTCGGCGCGCTCCGCGATGGCGCGGCGCAGCGCCTGGCTGGCCTCGGCCACCCCCTGGGGGTCGACGCGGCAGGACTGCGACTGGCGGCCCAGATGCTGGGAGATGTCGTAGGCCTGGCCGGTGGCGACGTCCACCAGCTCCATCAGGTCGGCGCAGTCGCCGGGCGCGCCGGTGTTGCGCTGGATCACGCCCCCGACGCGGAAGCCGCGCCGCTGCAATTCCATCACGAAGCGGTCGATCATGGCGTCCACGGCGGCGGAGCCGGGGCCATGGACCACCGCGCCGGGACGCAGCGGGGGCGGAACCGCAGGGCGCAGGGTCGGCATGGGGCGGGCTCCTTCAGGGATGGACGACGGCCAGGGCAAGAACGGGCATCACGCGGCGGAGGCGCCGCGGCGGATGTGGTACACGAACACCTCGCCGCGCGTCTCGTGCGCCAGCAGCACATTGTCGGTCGTGTTGCAGAAATGCTTGAAGTCGATGATCGACGCCGGGTCGGTGGCGTAGACGATCACCTCCTCCCCCTCGGCCATCTTGTCCAGCAGGGCGCGCGTCCGCAGGATGGGCAGCGGGCAATGCAGCCCCTTCACGTCGAGTTCCTTGGCCGACACGGACGTAACCTCTTCTTCTGCATGGGCACCGGACGCCGCGACTGTAGCGGGTTCGCGCCGCCGTCTCCACCGTTCCCATAGATTCGGCGTTCCGGACAGTTTGGCGGTCCGGAGGCCCAGGGCACCTTTGCCGGGCTGGGATGTTAGCCAGGGAAGCGGATTCGAACGAACAATGCGGGAGCAACGCTTATGGCCGGTCGGCATTTCGACAAGGTGGTGGTCATCACCGGGGCGTCCAGCGGGATCGGGCGGGCGACCGCCCTGGAGTTCGCGCGCCACGGCGCCGCGGTGGTCCTGGCGGCGCGGCGCCATGCCGCTTTGCACGAGGTCGCGGAGGACTGCATCGAGGCCGGGGGGCGGGCGATGGTCGTGCCCACCGATGTGCGCGACCAGGAGCAGATGAACCGGCTGGCCGAGCGCGCCATCGAGGTGTTCGGCGGGATCGACGTCTGGGTGAACAACGCCGGCGTCATCGCCTTCGGGCGCTTCGAGGAGACTCCGCAGGACGTGTTCGAGGAGGTGATGCGCACCAACTTCTTCGGCACCGCCAACGGCTGCCGCGCCGTGCTGCCGCATTTCCTGGAGCGCGGGGAGGGCACGGTCATCAACGTCGCCTCGCTGGCCTCGATCATCGGGCAGCGCTACGCCGCCGCCTACGCCGCCAGCAAGTTCGCGGTGCGCGGCTTCTCCGAGACGCTGCGGCAGGAGCTGGTGGAGGATCCCGGCATCCAGGTCTGCACCGTGCTGCCCGGCCCCATCGACACGCCGCTGTGGCAGCACGGCGCGAACTACACCGGCCGTGCCGTCAAGGCGATGAATCCGCTGCGCCCGCCGGAAGAGGTGGCCGACGCCATCCTGCGCTTGGCCGAAAACCCCAAGCCGGAGCTGTTCGTCGGCGCCGCGGGACGCTCCGCCGCCCTGCCGCACGCGGTGGCGCCGGCGCTGGCCGACCGGATGCTGGCCCACCGGATGGACCGCGACATGTTCGACAACCGCCCGGCCCGCGACACCTCCGGCGGCGTTTTGGAGGCCATGCCGGATTACCGGGAGGCGAGCGGCGGCTGGATGGAACGCGCCGCCGCGCAGGCGCCGCAGGAGCGAGGCGGCGGACGCCGCGCCTTGTGCTGGACCAACGTCGCGCTGTTTTTGCTGCCCATCGGCCTGATGAGCCGTTTGCCCGCCCATGTCTGGGAGCGGCGGGCGTGGGAGAGCGCCAGGGTCAGGCCGTGAGCATCTTGAGGCCGGACAAGGCGAGGATCGCCGCCAGCAGGTAGCGCAGCGCCGCGGTCGGCAGGTGGCGGCTGCCCAGCCAGGCGCCGACCGCACCGCCCACCCCGGCGGCGGCCAGCCACCAGGGCAGGGCGGCCGGCAGGGTGGTGGCCGTCGTCCAGGTCCCGGCCAGCGCCGCCGCCGAGTTCAGCAGATTGTAGGCGGCCGACACGGCGGCGGCGCGGCGCGTCTCGACCCAGCCCATCAGCAGGATCAGCGGCGCCAGGAAGATGCCGCCGCCGGTGCCGGTCATCCCGGACAGGAAGCCCACCGCGGCCCCGGCGGCGAGCGCCGGCAGGAAGGGCGGCATGGCTGCGGCCGCCCGTTCCGGCGTTCCGCGCGCCGCCCAGGTGGAGCGCGCCAGCTCCAGCGCCGCCAGGAGGAGGATCGCCCCGACCAGCGGGTAGTAGAGATGCGGCGGCAGATGCATCGTGCCGCCGAGGAACGAGAAGGGCATCCCCAGCACGCCGAACGGGTAGAAGGCGCGCCAGTCGAACAGCCCGGCGCGCGCGAATCGCACCGTGCCGATGCCCGCCACCAGGAGGTTGAGGGCGAGCGCCGTCGGCTTCATCGTCGCCGGGTCGAGCCCGACGATGCCCATGACCGCCAGATAGCCGGAGGCTCCGGCCTGCCCGACCGCGGCGTACAGCGTGGCGACGGCCAGGATCAGCGCCGTCAGACCGACCGTCTCGTTGACCACCCGCGTTTCCCCTCAAGCCGTGCCGGTCGCTTGTAAACCGGGGCGCGTGGGCGGGGCCAGGGAAAGGGCGGAGAATTTCCGAACCATGGCGGCGCGGCGCTGTTGGCGGGGGAGGGCACCGACGCCCAATTCCCCCTCACCCCCGTCCTTTGGAGGCTGCCCATGCACGCCCGCGACATGATCAGCACGCACCCGCAGGTCCGCGGAAACACCAACGACGCGCTCATCCGCTGCATCGAGGCCTGTTACGATTGCGCGCAGACCTGCACCACCTGCGCCGACGCCTGCCTGGGCGAGGATCAGGTGGCGGAGCTGGTCCAATGCATCCGCCTGAACATGGATTGCGCCGACGTCTGCACGGCGACCGGCTCCGTCGCCACCCGGCGCAGCGGCTCCAACGAGGCGGTGATCCGCGCCATGCTCGACGCCTGCGCCACCGCCTGCCGCCTGTGCGCCGAGGAGTGCGAGGGCCACGCCGGCATGCACCAGCACTGCCGCATCTGCGCCGAGGCCTGCCGGGCCTGCGAGGACGCCTGCCGCAAGGCCCTGCAGACCCTGAGTCATTGAGGCAGGCCGAGGGTCAGCCGCCGTTGCCGAGGATCACCCTGTCCAGGTAATCGGCCAGCAGCGCGCCGTCCCCCAGTCCCAGCAGCAGCTTGGACGAGACGTTGCCGTTGTCCGTCCGCAGGCCGGGAACCGCCGCGTGGCGGGCCAGGAAACCGTCCAGCGCGGCGTTCCAGGCGGCATCGGCGTTGCGGCAGAAGATTTTCGACAATGAGAAGTGCGGCACCTTGCGGAAGGGGCCAGCGAGGCGCTTTCCCTGGAAGACCGCCGGCGGGTTGCCGTGGGTCCGGTAACGCGACTCCAGCGTCTTGCGGAAGCTCTGGAAGGTCGTCCCGCCGCTTTCCATGCCGATGGTGACGACCGGAACGCCGAGCAGGGCCACCGAGTCGGCGATCAGGCGGGCGTTCTCCTCCTGGTCGCGCCGGATGGCCTCGGCGAGCGCCGGATCGCCGCGCATCGCCTCGGTCAGCCCCACCGTGCGCGGCGTGTGGAAGGAGCTTTTGTTCAGCACCATCACCTTGCTGCGGAAGGAGCCCGCGCCGAAGATGCCGTCGAAGAAGCTGTGCGCCATCGCCCCGGCGCGCCCCTGGACGCAGAGATAGACGGACTGCTCGAATTCCCGGCGCCCGGGATTGTCGCCGACCAGGATGAGTTCCGGCAGCATCCCGCCGCCGGTGGCGTAGGCGGTGAGATCGCCGTTCACGACGAACAGCGGCGACACGGAGTCCCGAAGGGCACGGACCCGTTCGCCGTGTTCGGCGACGCGGGTCCGGAACAGCGAAACCGCATCGGGGCGGGCGTCCACGGGCGGGACATCGCCCAGGATGACGGACAGATGCCGCAACACGGCCTCGTGGTCTGATGCCCCATGCTCCGTTGCCGACGCGTCGATCGAGGATACCGCCATTCCCATTCCCCTTTGCAAAGCGGCCCCATCTAAGGGACTGGTGATTGTGTTGTCGAGAGGCGTCGATCCGGCTATAGAGTGCGCCAGGGAAGCGACCGGAGCCGCGCCGTTTGCGGGTTCGCCAGGAGGTTCGGAAGGAATGAAGCTGTCAGACGTCGATATTCGCCGATACCTCGCCGAAGGACGCATCGAGATCGACCCGTTGCCGGCGGAGAGCCAGATCGGCGCGATGTCGGTCGACCTCCAGCTCGGGAACGCCTTCCAGGTCTTCCCGCCGGGGAAGGCGGCCTTTGTCGACCTCGCCCCGCCCGAGGGCCATCCCAGCCAGGTTCCCGACAAGCTGATGGACCGCGTCGAGGTTCCCGTCGGCGAGCCGTTCTTCCTGCATCCGGGGGAGCTGGTGCTCGGCATCACCGTGCAGCGCATCGGCCTGCCCAACGACATCGCCGGCCGCCTGGACGGCCGCAGCAGCCTCGCCCGCCTCGGGCTGATGGTGCACGCCACCGCGCACACCATCGATCCCGGCTGGAACGGCCGCATCACCCTGGAATTCTTCAACTGCGGACGGCTGCCGCTGGCGCTGCGCCCGGGCATGCGGATCTGCGCCCTCAGCTTCGAGACGCTGATGTCGCCGACCTCCAAGCCCTACGCCGCGCGCCCGGACGCCAAGTACCGCGACCAGCTCGACCCGCTGCCCAGCCGGATCAACCTGGAACAGCCCTGAGGGCTGGTCTCCGAAGACCGACGTTGAAAAGGCGCCCCGCTTCCGGGGCGCTTTTTATATGCGGCGTGAGGCGGGCGGATCCTTACCCGGGCTCCCACCCCTCCGGCGCCATTTCGAAACCGGCGAACTCGAAGGCGGGGGAGACGGTGCAGCCGACCAGAACCCAGCCCGCCACCGGCCGCGCCGCCTGCCACGCGTGCGCCGGAACGACCCCCTGCGGGCGCTGGCCGCCCGCGAGGTCCATCCCCAGCACCAGCCGCTCCACCGACCGCCCGTCGGCGGAGATGGACAGCTCCAGCGGTCCGCCGGCGTGCCAGTGCCACATCTCGACCGCGTCCACCCGGTGCCAATGGGAGCGCTCGCCCGCCTGAAGCAGGTAATGGATGCCGGTCTTGACCCCGCGCCCGCCGCCCGGCGGGGCGTCCCGGAAGGTTTCCACATAGTGGCCGCCTTCCGGGTGGGGCTGCATGCCCAGCGTCGCGATGATGCGCTCGGGCGTCAGGGCCTCCATGGCGTTGCCCTCCCTTGCGCCGGCCGTCACGCCGGCGGCGGCGCGGTGTGGCGGAAGCTGTCGAGGTCGGAGGCCGAGGCGAACCACGCCGCCAGCTCCGGACGCCCCGCCCGCCAGTTCTCGTGCCCGAAGCGGAAGTCGAGGTAGCCGAGCGCCACCAGGATGGACAGCGTGCCGATGGTCAGCGTGCCATCGAGGGCCGGCGCCTCCGCCTCCAGCACGTCGAGCGCGCGGGCCACGGCGCGGCGCTGGCGGTCCGCCCAGGTTTCGGAGCGCTCGCCGTCCGGTCGCTGAAGCTCCAGGCGGCGCAGGATGGCGGCGTCGCAGATGCCGTCGGCCAGGGCCTGCTGGCGCAGCGCCGTCCAGCGCGCTGGGCCGGCGGCCGGGAACAGGCGCGGGCCGTCGTGCAGCGAGTCCAGATACTCGGCGATCACCGGGCTGTCGTAGAGCGCCGAGCCGTCGTCCAGGATCAGGGCCGGCACCTTGCCCAGCGGGTTGTCCGCCGGCAGGTCGGTGTCGGGCGCCCAGGCGTTGGTCGCCTGCTTCTCGACCGTCGAGTCCAGCCCGCATTCGATGAGGACCATCGCGACCTTGCGGACGTAGGGCGAGGTCGGGCTCCAGCGAAGCTTCATGAAAATCTCTCCTCCCGTTTTGTGGGCGTCAGCGTAGCGCGACGGCGCGCGGTCTTAAAAGCGCTCCGTCCTAAAAGCGGTCCTTGCGGCCCCGGATCTCGGCGAACACCGCCACCGGGTCGGCCCCGGCCATGCCCAGGGCGGCCTGGACCTCCGGCGAGTCGGCGCGCAGGAAGGGGTTGGTGGCCTTCTCGACGCCCAGCGTGGAGGGGATGGTCGGTTCCCCGCGCTCGCGCTGCGCGGCGATCTCCGCCGCGCGGGCCTTCAGGGCGGCGTTGTCCGGCTCCACCGTCACGGCGAAGCGGGCGTTGGACAGGGTGTATTCATGGCCGCAATAGACGCGCGTGTCGTCCGGCAGGCCGCGCAGCTTTTCCAGCGAGGCCCACATCTGGGCCGGCGTGCCCTCGAACAGCCGCCCGCAGCCGAGCGCGAACAGCGTGTCGCCGCTGAACAGCGCCTTGGCCTCGGGAAACCAGAAGGCGATGTGGCCGGAGGTGTGGCCGGGGACGAAAAACACGTGCGCGGTGTACGATCCGAACGAAATGGTCTCGCCTTCGCCCAGACACGTCTCCATATCGGGAATGCGGGCGACGTCGGCGCGCGGTCCGATCACGTCGGCGCCATAGCGCGCCTTCAGCGCGTGGTTGCCGCCGATGTGGTCGTTGTGGTGGTGGGTGTTGAAGATGTGCGTCAGCGTCCAGCCGCGCCGCTCCAGCTCCGCCAGCACGGGCTGTGCGTCGCCGGGGTCGACGACGCCCACGGCGCCGCTGGCCGGGTCGCGCAGGAGGTAGATGTAGTTGTCGTTGAACGCCGGAATCAGGTGGATGTCCATGGGCTTGGGCCCTCCCGCATGAATGGACGTTTGATCGAAACGTGATAGCCTGGGATGACCATGTACACCGATATCGTCGATCTTCGTGAATTCTACGAGTCCGGGCTTGGTCAGGCGGCGCGGCGGATGATCCGCCGGCGCATCCGCACGATCTGGCCCGACCTGCGCGGCCAGATCGTTCTGGGGGTCGGCTACACGACGCCCTATCTGCAGCCCTTCCGCGACGAGGCCGAGCGGGTGTTCTCCATCATGCCGGCGACCCAGGGCGTGACCTTCTGGCCGCCGGGCGGGCCGGGGCTGGTGGCGCTGGGCGACGAGGCGGACCTGCCGCTGGCCGACATGTCGGTGGACCGCGTGCTGCTCGTCCACGGGCTGGAGGGGACGGAGCAGCTCCGCCCGATGATGCGGGAGATCTGGCGCGTGCTGGCCGGCGGCGGGCGGGTCCTGGTGGTGGTGCCAAACCGCCGCGGCCTGTGGGCGCGGGCCGACTGGACGCCCTTCGGCCATGGCTTCCCCTATTCGGCGTCGCAACTGAAGCAGGTTCTGCGCGACACCATGTTCGTGCCCGAGCGCACCGGGCACGCGCTGTTCCTGCCGCCGCTGCGCTCCCGCTTCCTGATGAAGACCGCCCCGGCCTGGGAGGAGGTCGGCTGCCGCTGGTTCAAGGCCTTCGCCGGGGTCACGATGATCGAGGCGTCCAAGCAGATCTTCGCCGGGGTGTCGCGCAAGACCCAGCAGCCGGCCAAGCGCCGCCTGATCGTCCCGCTTCCCGGTGGTGCTGCCCCGGCCCGCCGCCCGGCGGGATCCGGCGCGTGGCGGGTGTCGGAGGAGCCGTAAGCCTTGCTCCGGGACCGTTGCGGTTTGTAACGTCCCCGTTCACCGCAGCGGATCGGACCCCATGGCGAAAGCGAGCGTTCTCATCGTCCCTGGACTCGGAAACTCCGGTCCGGATCACTGGCAAAGCTGGCTGCAGCGGCGCCACCCGTCCTTCGCGCGGGTCGAGCAGGCCGACTGGGACGCGCCGGTCCTGGAGGGGTGGGTGCGGTCTCTGGAGGACTCCGTGGCCGCGGCGTCTGCGCCGGTGGTCCTGATCGCCCACAGCCTGGGCTGCATGACGGTGGCCCACTGGGGCGTGCGCAACGGGTCGTCGGTCGGCAAGGTGGCCGCCGCCCTGCTGGTCGCGCCGCCCGACGTTGAGTCGGCAGAGCACACGCCACCCGAGGTCCACGGCTTCGCCCCGGTGCCCAGCGACCCGCTGCCCTTCCGCACGGTCGTGCTGGCCAGCCGCAACGATCCCTACGCCGCGATCGCGCGCTCCTGCGGCTTCGCGGTGGGGTGGGGCGCCGACTTCATCGACGGCGGCGACCTCGAGCACATCAACACCGCCGCCGGCTACGGCCCCTGGCCGGACGGCGAGCGGCTCGTGCTCGACCTGCTCCGTGAGGCAGAGGACGGGGCCTGAGCCGCTATTGCGGCTGGCCTGTCACCGTCTTCACGCCTTCGCCATAGGTGAATTCCGGCGCCCGCGCCAGTTCAGCGGCCGGCAGGTCCAGCGTCGGCGGTGTCGAGCCGTCGGCACCGGCGGCCGCGCCCGCGATGTCGGTGCGCAGCATGCTGACCGGCAGGGACCGCAGTTTCCCGTCCGCTCCGCTGCCCTCGGCGGGGGCCAGCACGATCCGTTCGATCGCGGCGGCGCTGCCGTCCAGCGTGAAATCCTTGATCGAGCCGCCGGGCTGGCCGTCGCGGGTCCGCACCTCCTTGCCGATCAGGGTCCGCGCCTCCTCCGGGGTCAGCAGATGGGGAATCGCGGCGACGGAGGGGGCGGCGCGTTTCATTTCGTCGGAAGGCGCGTCGCCGCCGAGTCCCTCCGGCGAGGCCGCGGGCGGGGTGGCCGGGGTGTCGTCCGGGCGGGGCGCCGTCATCAGCGGAGGGCGGGCGGCGTCCGGTGACGCCTGCGGTGTCTGCGCCGACGCAGGGCCGCCGGACAGCAGCAGGGCGGCGGCCGATGCGGCGAGGATGGAGGAGGGGACGAGGCGCATGGTGCGTGGCTCCCGCTGACGGTTGTTGAACGGACCTTGCCTGTTCAACAGCGCCAGCGGGGCAGGGGTTGCATCGCCGGGAAGCGGCGGGGTCCGGTCAGTCCCGGCGCAGCAGGAAGACGCCCTGCTCGCCCAGCAGGTTGGCGAGCCCGGAATGGGCATGGCCGGTGACCCGGCCGGCGCCGTTGACGATCATGCAGCGCTCGATGCGGATGCCCATCTCCTCCGCCAGGACGACGAGGTCCTTGATCGTGCAGAAATGGATGTTGGGCGTTTCCCACCACTGGTAGCCCAGCTTTTCCGTCACCGGCATGCGCCCGGTCAGCAGGAGCTGCACACGGATGCGCCAGTAGCCGAAGTTGGGGACCGACACGATGGCCCGCCGCCCGATGCGGGTCATCGTCTCCAGCACCGTCCGCGGCTCCCGCATCGCCTGGAGGGTCTGGCTGAGGATCACGTAATCGAAGGCGCCCGGCGGGTAGTCCTTCAGGTCGGTCTCGGCGTCGCCCTGGATGACCGACAGGCCCTGGGCCACGCACTGGTGCACGCCGTCCATCGACAGCTCGATCCCGCGCCCGTCCACCCCTTTCCGGCGGGACAGGAAGGCCAGCAGGGCGCCGTCGCCGCAGCCGACGTCGAGCACGCGGCTTCCCGGCTCCACCATCTCCGCGATCAGCTTGAGGTCGGAGCGGATGCCGTTGCCGGAGGCGGTGTGGGCCGCGGCTTGCTTGTCGTCGAGGGGGCTCATGGCCGGCATGTCATGGTCTGGAGGGTCGTGTCAGGCCGCGGTGCTCGGCGCAGCCGTCCAGGAAGCCGCGGATCACCTGATGGAACTCTGGCTCGTCGAGCAGGAAGGAATCGTGGCCCTTGTCGGTGCGGATCTCCACGAAGCTGACGTTGGCCGCCACCGCGTTCAGCGCGTGCACGATGGCCCGCGATTCGGAGGTGGGGAACAGCCAGTCGCTGGAGAAGCTGGCCAGGCAGAAACGCACCGGCGTGCCCTTGCCGTCCCTGCGGAAGGCGTTGGACAGGGTGCCGCCCCCGTAATCCGCGGCGAGGTCGAAATAGTCCATCGCCCGCGTGATGTAGAGGTAGGAGTTGGCGTCGAACCGCTCGACGAAGGTGATGCCCTGGTGGCGCAGATAGCTCTCCACCTGGAAATCGGCGTCGAAGCCGTAGGTGACGGTCTGGCGGTTCTGCAGGTTGCGCCCGAACTTGCGGTGCAGCGCCGGCTCCGACAGGTAGGTGATGTGCGCGGCCATGCGCGCCACCGCCAGCCCGCGGTGGGGGCGGGTGCCCTCCAGCAGGTAGTTGCCGCCGGCCCAGTCCGGGTCGGCCATGATCGCCTGCCGGCCGACCTCGTGGAAGGCGATGTTCTGCGCGGAGTGGCGGGCCGCCGTGGCGATCGGCACCGCGGCGAACACCGACTCCGGATAGGCGACCGCCCATTGCAGGACCTGCATGCCGCCCATGGAGCCGCCGATCACGCAGAAGAGCTGGTCGATCCCGAGATGCTCCACCAGTAGCTTCTGCGCGCGCACCATGTCGCCGATGGTGATGACGGGGAAGCCGAGGCCGTAGGGCTTGCCGGTCGCCGGATCGGTCTCCTTCGGGCCGGTGGAGCCCATGCAGCCGCCGATCACGTTGGAGCAGATGACGAAATAGCGGTCGGTGTCGACCGGCTTGCCGGGTCCGACCAGCATCTCCCACCAGCCGGGCTTGCCGGTCACCGGATGCTGGTCGAGCACGTAATGGTCGCCGGTCAGGGCGTGGCAGATCAGGACGGCGTTCGACCGGTCGGCGTTCAGCGCGCCGTAGGTCTGGTAGGCGACCTCGAAGGGACCCAGCTCCGCGCCGCTGTCCAGCCGCATGGGCCGGTCCACCCCGAGCGTGACCCGGTGGCCGGGCATCGTCGCGGGCTCGGCAGGCACGGCGGCAGGCACGGCGGCGGCGGGGTTCGGCGCGGACATGACGGGTCGGAGGCCTCCGGAAAAGGGGAGTTCATAGCTACGGACCGGCGGTTGGGAGTGTCAACGTTTTCTTTGATTTCGCGGCGCTTGCGGACTACTACTATCCGGCTTTGGATTCGCCCTGGATTTGACGGTTTCCCGCCCCATGCCTCCGCCCAAGTCCCCGCTCGACGATCTGCGCCGCGAGATCGATCACATCGACGATACGATCCACGACCTGCTGATGCGCCGCGCCGCGGTGGTGGAGCGTGTCGGCGTCGTGAAGAGCCAGATCGAAGCCGCGGAAGGTCAGGTCAGCGGGAACCCCCAGACCCCGATCTACCTGCGCCCGGCGCGCGAGGCGGTCATCCTGCGCCGCCTGATGGCGCGCCACGCCGGCTCCTTTCCGGCGATGGCCGTCGCCCGCATGTGGCGGGAGATGATCACCGCCTTCACCCGGCTCCAGGGCCCCTTCGCCGTCGCGGTCTACGCGCCGGAGGACCGCCGCGGATTCTGGGACGTGGCCCGCGACCATTTCGGCAGCGTCGTTCCGATGACCGCCGTCAACACCCCCGCCGCGGCCATCCGCGCGGTGTCGGAGGGCACGGCCACCGTCGGCGTCGTTCCCTACCCGGCGGAGGACGACGCGGACCCCTGGTGGCGCTTCCTGGTGTCGTCCGACGCGCGCACGCCGCGCGTGGTGGCGCGGCTGCCCTTCGCCGGGCGCGGCAACGCCCGCGGCGAGGACCGCGACGCGCTGGCCATCGCGCTGGTTCCGCACGAGCCGACCGGCGACGACCGCACCCTGCTGGGGATCGAGCTGGGGCATGACCTCAGCCGCGGCCGGCTCAAGGACCATCTGGAGACGAGCGGCCTCGCCCCGACCTATTTCTGCACCTGGCACGCCCGCGACCCGTCCGGCCCGTCGATCCATCTGGTCGAGGTCGCCGACTTCGTCGACCACACCGACCCGCGGCTGGCCGCCTTCGCCGGCCGGCTGGGCGAGATCCCGGTGCGGATCAACATCGTGGGCGGCTACGCCGTCCCGCTCCATCTCTCCACCTCGTCTTTCCAATAATGCCCGCAAGGTCTGAGACCTGACATGACCCAGCCGAACAACGGCCCGGCGCCCCGCCCGGGGATTCTCGACATCGCCCCCTATGTCGGCGGCGAGCATGCGGGGCACATCCGCCTCGCCTCGAACGAAGGCGCGCTCGGCCCGAGCCCGCGCGCCGTGGAGGCCTACAAGGCCGCCGCGGGCGAGCTGCACCGCTACCCGGACGGCGGCTCCGCCAAGCTGCGCAAGGCCATCGCCGAGCGCTTCGGCCTGGACGCCGACCGCGTGGTCTGCGGCGCTGGTTCCGACGAGCTGATCGCCCTGCTGATCCGCGCCTACGCCGGGCCGGGGGACGAGGTGCTGTACTCGCAGCACGGCTTCCTGATGTACCCGATCGGCGCCAAGTCGGTCGGCGCCACCCCGGTCCAGGCGCCGGAGACGAACCTGACCACCGACGTGGATTCGCTGCTGGCCCACGTCACGCCGCGCACCCGGCTGGTCTTCGTCGCCAACCCGAACAACCCGACCGGCACCTACATCACCGCCGACGAGATGGCCCGCCTGCACGCCGGCCTGCCGGAGAACGCCATCCTGGTCATCGACGCGGCCTACGCCGAGTACATGAACCACAACGACTATTCGGCGGGGCAGGAGCTGGTGGACCGCTTCCCCAACGTGGTGATGACCCGCACCTTCTCGAAGATCTTCGCGCTGGGCTCGGTCCGGCTCGGCTGGGCCTATTGCCCGGCGGGGATCGCCGACGTGCTGAACCGCGTGCGCGGTCCCTTCAACGTCTCCTCCGCGGCGCAGATCGCCGGCGTGGCGGCACTGGAGGACACCGAGTTCCTGGAGCGCTCGCGCAGCCACAACACCGAATGGCGGGAGTGGTTCGTCCAGCAGGTCCACGGCCTTGGCCTGAAGACCCATCCCAGCGTGACGAACTTCGTGCTGGTCGACTTCGCCGGCCAGACCGCCGGCAAGGACGACGCCGAGGCGGCGCGCCTGTTCCTGAAGGGCCGCGGCATCCTGGTCCGCCAGATGCCCGCCTACGGCCTGCCGAGCTGCCTGCGAGTCACCATCGGCACGGAGGCCGAGATGCGCGAGGTTGTGCGGGCGCTGAAGGATTTCCTGGCGGCGTAAGGCCGCAGTGGTTTCCCCTCTCCTGCCCCGGGAGAGGGAGGGGCCCGCCGCGAAGCGGTGGGAGGGTGAGGGTGTAGGCAAGAATCAGCGCCTTGATCCTTGCGCTACCCTCACCCGGCTCTCAGCGGATGCCATCGGCATCCGCCTGACGCCGTCAGCGCTGGCCTTCGGCCAGTGCGAGAGGCCCTTCGGGCCACCCTCTCCCGGGACGGGAGAGGGGATCGCACCGTTGCGCGCGTTTCCTCACGAGGCGGCCGGGCAAACTTTCCCTTGGTCATAGGGCGCCTTGGTGCTTTATAGCGGGGCGTTCTGCAAACCATCCGCAGCCGGTGCCCTGAGATCATGAGCGAGACCGCCGCCACCTTGGCCACTCCCCTGTTCGACCGCGTCGCCATCGTCGGCGTGGGTCTGATCGGTTCGTCCCTGGCGCGGGCGCTTACGCATTACGGGGTGGCGCGTCAGGTCGTCTGCGCGGACCGCAGCCCCGAACATTGCGCCAAGGCGATGGAACTGGGCATCGTCGAACGGGCCACCACCGATCTGGCGGAAGCGCTGGAGGGTGCCGACGTGGTGATCCTGGCGACTCCCGTCGGCGCCTTCGCCGAGGTGGGGGAACAGCTCGGGCCGCTGCTGCGCCCCGGCATGATCGTGACGGACGTCGGCTCGGTGAAGCAGGCGGTGCTGCGCGACGTCGGTCCGCACATCCCGGACGGCGTGCATCTGATTCCCGGACACCCGGTGGCGGGCACCGAGCATTCGGGGCCGGAGGCCGGCTTCGCCACCCTGTTTCAGGGCCGCTGGTGCATCGTCACCCCGCCGCCCGGCGCCAACGAGGGCGCGGTGGACAAGGTGGTCACGATGTGGCGCCGCATCGGTTCCACAGTGGAACTGATGGACGCCAACCATCATGACCGCGTGCTGGCGATCACCTCGCACCTGCCGCACCTGATCGCCTACACCATCGTCGGCACGGCGTCCGACCTGGAGGACGACACCAAGTCGGAGGTCATCAAGTTCTCGGCCGGCGGTTTCCGCGACTTCACCCGCATCGCCGCCAGCGATCCGGTGATGTGGCGCGACGTGTTCCTGAACAACCGGGAAGCGGTCCTGGAAATCCTCCAGCGCTTCACCGAGGACCTGACCGCTCTCCAGCGCGCCATCCGCTGGGGCGAGGGGGAGCAGTTGCAGGATCATTTCACCAAGACCCGCGCCATCCGCCGCGGCATCATCGACGCCAAGCAGGCCTGAGACTCCAAACGAAACTAACCGGGCCGGTGGGTCTACCGGACCCGACGCAGCGTCATCAGGCCGCCGGTCAGCGGGTCCTTCAGCCGTGCCGTGTCGGAATCGATCAGTTCGATGGCGAGGGTCGGCCCGAAGCTTTCCGGAAGGACGGTGACGGTGTTGCCTGACACGGAATAACTCACCGGCTGTTCAAACCCCAGGCCGCGCATCCTCATGCTGGACCGGCGGAACTCGTAGGTTCCCAGGGCCATGCCCATACCCCCCGCTTCCGCATCGGCGGTGCCCAGACCGATGGGAGCGATCAGCGTCCAGCGCCCGATCAACGGGTTCCCAGGGTCGTAGGTTTCGCATCCCGCGAGAGCCAGAAGCGCCAAGGCGGTGGCCAGAAGTGGATGGGATCGGTGGAAACGCTTTGTCCGCATGGCCCAACAACAGCGTGAAACGCGGTTCGGTCCGCGGAACGGACCGCCTTCCTCTATTTCACATAATGTAGCTGATAAAATACGGCTTCATTTTTATGAATCACATATGTCATTTCAAAAGGCGACTTGCCCAATAGGGATAGTTGATGTTCAATGCCCCTCATGGCCTACCGCCGCCAAACGCAAGCCTTGGGGAATCCGTTCATGCCGTCGCGCGTCAGCCAGAGCCTCATCGCCGTCGGGCTGGTGACCTTGGCCGCCCTGGCGACCGCCAGCGCCGCGGTCCGCAGCACGATCCTGAACGTCTCCTACGACCCGACGCGGGAGCTGTACGAGGAGTTCAACCCGGCCTTTGCCCGCACCTGGGCGGACGCGTCGGGGGAGACGGTGGTCATCCGCCAATCGCACGGCGGATCGGGCGCGCAGGCGCGCTCGGTCATCGACGGGCTGGACGCCGATGTCGTGACGCTGGCTCTGGGCTACGATGTGGATGCCATTGCCGACGCCGGGCTGATCGCCAAGGATTGGCGGACCCGCCTGCCGAACAACAGTTCCCCCTACACCTCCACCATCGTGTTCCTGGTCCGCAAGGGCAACCCGAAGCAGATCAAGGACTGGGACGATCTGGTGAAGCCGGACGTGGCGGTGGTCACCCCCAACCCGAAGACCTCGGGCGGGGCGCGCTGGAACTATCTGGCGGCCTGGGCTTACGCGCTGAAGACCAGCGGCAACGACGAGGCCAAGGCCAAGGAATTCATCGCCGAGCTGTACCGGCACGTCCCGGTGCTGGACAGCGGGGCCCGCGGGGCCGCCCTGACCTTCACGCGCAAGGGCGTCGGCGACGTCCTGCTGGCCTGGGAGAACGAGGCCTTTCTGTCGCTTCAGGAGTTCGGCGCCGACCAGTTCGAGATTGTGGTGCCGTCCCTGTCCATCCTGACCGAGCCGCCGGTGGCCGTGGTGGACAGCGTGGTCGACCGCAAGGGCACCCGCAAGGTGGCCGAAGCCTATGTGCAGTATCTCTACACCCGCGAGGGGCAGGAGATCGCCGCGCGGAACTTCTACCGGCCCCGCCATCCCGAACTGGCGCGGCAATACGCCGGGCGCTTCTCGCCGGTGGCTCTGGTGACCGTGGACGACGTCTTCGGTGGGTGGCGCAAGGCCCAGGCGACCCATTTCGCGGAGGGCGCCCTGTTCGACCAGCTCCAGTCGGCGCCCCGCTAAAGCGGATTGCAATCCGCTTTGGACCGCGACGGCGGCCCTGGCCGCACATGTGGCCGAAGCCCGCCGGCAAGTGAGGCGATGTGAATCTAAAGCGAACGGAAGTTCGCTTTAAAGCCCAGGACAAGAGCACGCAGTGATGGAACGGGAGGGCCAAACACCATGAGCACGACATCGACCCCCCGGAGCACGGACTCCCGGACGGCGGACGGCGACGCCAACCCGCTGACTGCCGTGATCGCCGAGAACATCCGCAGTTTCCGGCTCCGCCAGGGGCTGTCCGTCGACGCGCTTGCCAAGCTGTCGGGCAACAGCCGGGCGGAGCTGACGGCGGTCGAGGCCGGGCGGGGGCCGTCCAGCATCGATTTCCTGTGGACCATCGCCCGCGCGCTCGACGTGCCCTTCTCCAGCCTGCTCAGCAGCGGGGGCAGCGGCGGGACCACGGTGATCCGGCGGGCGGACAGCCGGCCGTTGGCCTCGCGCGACGGGCGGTTCAGCTCGCGGGCGCTGTTTCCCTTCCACGGCGAGCGGCAGGTGGAGTTCTACGAGCTGCGCCTCGCCCCCGGCACCGACGAGCGGGCCGACGCCCACACCATCGGCACCGTGGAGAACATCCTGGTCGGGCGCGGCGCGGTCGAGATCGAGACCGGCGACGGCACCCACCGGCTGGAGGAGGGCGACACGATCCAGTTCGACGCCGACGCCCCCCACGCCTACCGCAACGTGGGCGACGGCGAGGCGCTGCTGTATCTTGTGATGACCTACGCCTTCTGATTCCGGGTCAGGCGGCGGTCCGCACGCTGGCGTCGCCGTTGGCGGGGGCCTGCGGTCCGCTGTCGCGGGACATCTCGGTCTTCAGGGCGGCGGCGAGCTGCCGGAAGGTTTCCTTGCGGCCGGAGGTGCGGCGCCAGACCAGCCCGATCCGGCGGAACGGCCGCTCCCCGCCCAGCGGGCGGACCACCACATCCAAACCGCGAAGAATCCCCGAGTCGAGCGCCATCTGCGGCAGCAGCGTCACCCCCAGCCCGTTGGCGACCATCTGAACCAGCGTGTGCAGGCTGGTGCCCTGGAACGCGGCGCTTTGCCGCGCCCCCTCCATGGAGCAGGCGGCCAGCGCGTGGTCGCGCAGGCAGTGCCCATCCTCCAGCAGCAGCAGATCCTCCAGCGCCACGTCGGAGGGGCGGGGCGTCGTGACGTCGCTCAGCCGGTGCTCGGGCGTGCAGACCACGGAAAAGCGGTCTTCGGCGATGTCGATCGATTCCACGTCGCCGGACGGATAGGGCAGGGCGAGAATGGCCGCGTCCAGCTCCCCCGACTCAAGCCGGTCGAGCAGCCGGGCGGTCTGGTCCTCGCGCAGGAACAGCTTCAGCTTGGGGAAGCTGTCGCGCAGGGCCGGCATCACGCGGGGGATCAGGAAGGGGCCGATGGTCGGGATCACGCCCAGATGGAGCGGCCCGGACATCGGGTCCTCCACCGAGCGGGCCATGTCCACCAGCTCCTCCGCCCCCTTCAGGACGAGGCGGGCGCGGTCGGCGATCTCGCGGCCCAGTGGGGTCGGCAGGACGGTGCGCCGCGTGCGCTCCAGCAGCGGGGCGCCCAGCAGATTCTCCAATTCCTGGATGCCGGCGCTGAGCGTCGACTGGCTGACGAGGCAGGCCTCGGCCGCCTTGCCGAAATGGCAGCGATCGACGACGGCGACGAGGTAGTGGAGCTGACGCAACGTGGGGAGGGGCTTCATGCACTGCACAATAATCGGTTTTATCGATCAAAGCGATTGGTATTTTTCGCTTCCATCGCTGACCCATTGCCCCTAACTTCCCTGGTGTCAAGCGACCAACGAGGGGGGAGCAGACTTCCGGCAGGGATGCCGCGGCACCGGTAGCCCATTTGGGAAACCAATGGGGAGACGGGGCCAGGTTGGCAGGACACCGGAGTGACGCTTGCTCCAATCATTCAGACTGATGGAGAAATCATGTCCTTGATCAACACCGAGATTAAGCCGTTCAAGGCGACCGCTTTCAAGGGCGGCAAGTTCATCGACGTCAGCGACGCCGACCTGAAGGGCAAGTGGTCGGTCGTCTTCTTCTACCCGGCGGACTTCACCTTCGTGTGCCCGACCGAGCTGGAAGACCTGGCCGATAACTACAGCGAGTTCCAGAAGCTCGGCGTTGAGATCTACAGCGTTTCGACCGACACCCACTTCTGCCACAAGGCCTGGCACGACACCTCGCCGGCCATCGGCAAGATCGCCTACACCATGGTCGGCGACCCGACCGGCACGATCTGCCGCAACTTCGAGATCCTGATCGAGGAGAAGGGCCTCGCCGACCGCGGCACCTTCGTCGTCGACCCGGACGGCAAGATCCAGATCGTCGAGATCACCGCCGGCGGCATCGGCCGCGACGCTCGCGAGCTGCTCCGCAAGGTGAAGGCCGCCCAGTACGTCGCCTCGCACCCGGGCGAGGTCTGCCCGGCCAAGTGGGAAGAGGGTGAGAAGACGCTCGCCCCGTCGCTCGACCTCGTCGGCAAGATCTAAGCCTCTCCGGCTTGATCCTCTGGGAACCGCCGGCCGCAACCGCGGCCGGACGGTTCGGCCGCGGCCACGCCGGCCGCGGCGCCACGGCTTCGGGCCCGGATCGATTCCGGGCCCGGATCACGAGTGGCCTTCATCCGTTCAAAAAAAGTCTGTTCAAAGACACTCTGCTGCCCGGACCCGCCCTGGCGCCACCGGGCTCGCTTCGAAAAACCACTTTCGGGAGCCCTCGCCGTGTTGGATAGCAACGTCAAAGGCCAGCTCAAGGCCTATTTCGACAAGATCACGCAGCCCATCGAACTGGCCGCCTCCCTGGACGACGGCGCCAAGTCGCAGGAAATGCAGGCTCTGCTGCAGGACATCGCGTCCCTGTCGGACAAGATCACCTTCGTCCGCACCGACGACGACGCGCGCAAGCCCTCCTTCGCGATCAAGCGCACCGGCACCGACATCGGCGTCCGCTTCGCCGGCCTGCCGATGGGCCATGAATTCAATTCCCTCATCCTCGCCCTGCTGCAGGTCGGCGGCCACCCCTCCAAGGAGTCGGCGGAGGTCATCGAGCAGGTGAAGGCGCTGGAGGGTGAGTACAGCTTCGAGACCTACTTCTCGCTGTCCTGCCAGAACTGCCCCGATGTGGTGCAGGCCCTGAACCTGATGAGCGTTCTGAACCCGCGGATCAAGCATGTCGCCATCGACGGCGCGCTGTTCCAGCAGGAGGTCGAATCGCGCAAGATCATGGCCGTCCCGTCCATCTTCCTGAACGGCGAGCCGTTCGGCCAGGGCCGCATGGGGCTGGAGCAGATCCTCGCCAAGATCGACACCGGCGCCTCGCAGCGCGACGCGGAGAAGATCAAGGCCAAGGACGCCTTCGACGTGCTGGTGATCGGCGGCGGCCCGGCCGGCGCCGCGGCGGCGATCTACGCGGCCCGCAAGGGCATCCGCACCGGCGTCGCGGCGGAGCGTTTCGGCGGTCAGGTGCTCGACACCATGGCCATCGAGAACTTCATCTCCGTGTCCCACACCGAGGGGCCGAAGCTGGCCACCGCGCTGGAGCAGCACGTCAAGGAGTATGAGGTCGACGTGATGAACCTGCAGCGGGCGGAGAAGCTGATCCCCGCCGCGGGTCCGGGCGGTCTGATCGAGGTCCAGCTCGCCAACGGCGCCTCGCTGAAGTCGAAGACGGTGATCCTGTCGACCGGCGCCCGCTGGCGCCAGATGGGCGTCCCCGGCGAGGACGAGTACCGCAACAAGGGCGTGGCCTACTGCCCGCACTGCGACGGCCCGCTGTTCAAGGGCAAGCGCGTGGCGGTCATCGGCGGCGGCAACTCCGGCGTCGAGGCGGCCATCGACCTCGCGGGCATCGTCGCGGAAGTGACGCTGATCGAGTTCGACAGCCAGCTCCGCGCCGACGAGGTGCTCCAGCGCAAGCTGCGCAGCCTGCCCAACGTCCGCGTCATCACCTCGGGCCTGACGACCGAGGTGCATGGCGACGGCATCAAGGTGACCGGCCTCAGCTACAAGAACCGCAACACCGGCGAGGTGCACCGGATCGATCTGGAAGGCATCTTCGTGCAGATCGGCCTCGTGCCCAACACCGAGTGGCTGAAGGGCTCGGTGGCGCTGAGCCCGCGCGGCGAGATCGAGGTGGACGCGCGCGGCCAGACCTCCGTCCCCGGCGTCTTCGCCGCGGGCGACGCGACGACGGTGCCCTACAAGCAGATCGTCATCGCCATGGGCGAGGGCTCGAAGGCCGCCCTGTCGGCCTTCGACTACCTGATCCGCATGGCGCCGGTCGAGGCCGTCGCCGCGGCGTAAGGGGGGCGGGTGGTTTGGGAGGTGGTCGCGACGGGCCCCCCTCCCGACCTCCCCCCGCTTCGCAGGGGGAGGAGAAAAGCCCTCCCCTGCAAAGCGGGGGAGGGTTGGGTGGGGGCCCGTCGCGTGCCCCCGCCCTCGTCAGCGCAGCCCCGCCAGCACCTTGTCCAACGTGATCGGGAAATCGCGCACGCGCACGCCGGTCGCGTGATGGATGGCGTTGGCGATGGCGGCGGGGACGCCGACGATGCCGATCTCGCCGACTCCTTTGGCGCCCAACGCGTTGACCTTGTCGTCATGCTCCTCGACGAACAGTACGTCGATCTCCGGCACGTCGGCGTTCACCGGGACATGATACTCCGCGTAGTCGTGGTTCATCACACGGCCCAGCCGGTGGTCGGTGAAGGCCTCTTCCTCCAGCCCCATGCCGATGCCCCAGACCACGGCGCCCTGGATCTGGCTGCGCGCCGTCTTGGGGTTGATGATGCGGCCGGCGGCGATGGCGCTGACCACGCGGGACACCCGGATGGTGCCGAGATCCTCGTCCACCCGGACCTCCACGAAGACCGCGGAATGGGTGGCGAAGGTGTGCCGCGCCCGCGCCAGCAGATAGGGCAGGGCGCGCGCCTCCTCCTCGATGGACAGGGTGCCGGAGCCGCGCATCACGTCGGTGATGGCCAGCCGCCGCGCCCGGTCGTCGCGGGCGACCAGATGCCCGTCGGCAAGGAGCACATCCTCCTCCGCCACGCCCTTCAGCGGGCTGTTCTCCAGCTTCCCGGCCAATGCGATGAGTTGTGACCGCACCCGGTCGCACACCGCCTTGACCGCCGAGCCGACGGTGGAGACGGTCCAGGACCCACCCTCGATGGGGGCGGTGGGAAGCGAGGAATCGCCCAGGCAGAAGGTCACCTCATCGATCGGCAGGCCCAGCACGTCGGCGGCGATCTGGGTCATGACGGTGTAGGTGCCCGTGCCGATGTCGGCGGTGGCGCTGGACACCACCAGCTTTCCGTCGACGCCCAGGACGGCCTTGGCGGCGGCCTGCCCCTGCATGGCGTCCCACACGCCCGCCGCCATGCCCCAGCCGACCAGTTCCCGCCCGTCACGCATGGAGCGCGGCGCGGGGCTGCGCTTGGCCCAGCCGAAGCGCTCCGCCCCGTGCTGGAAGCAGGCCCGCAGCTCCTTGCTGGAAAAGGGGTTGCCGGTGTTGGGATCGGTCTCGGCGTAGTTCTTCAGGCGAAGCTCCAGCGGGTCCATGCCGAGCTTGCAGGCCAGCTCGTCCATGGCGATCTCCAGCGCCGGGACACCGGTCGCCGCTCCCGGCGCGCGCTGGTCCAGCGGCGTGTGCACGTCCAGCCGCGTCAGCTTATAGTCCAGCCTGACGTTGTCGCACTTGTACTGCTGGCCCGACCAGTTGACGACGACCTCCACATAGTTTTCGTTCCGCGAGCTTTCCTGCACAGCCTCGTGGATCAGCGCCCGCAGCGTGCCGTCGCGGTCGGCGCCCAGCGCCACCCGCTGGATGGTTTCGGGCCGGTGGCCGAAGCTGAACATCTGCGGGCGCGACAGCTCCACCCGGACGGAGCGTTTCAACTGCGTCGCCGCCAGCATGGCCATGAAGAGCTGATGCTGCGGCCGCAAGCCGGAGCCGAAGGCGCCGCCGACAAAGGGAGACATCACCCGAACGGCGGATTTGGCCAGGCCGAAGACGTTGCAGACGTAGGTGTGGCAGTTCTGCGCGCCCTGGGTCTTGTCGTGGACGGTCAGCGTGCCGTCGTCGTGGTGCAGGACGGTGGTGGCGTGCATTTCCATCGGGTTGTGGTATTCCGCCGCCTGGGTGAACTCCGAATCCACCTGGACGGGCGAGTCGAGAAAGGCCTGCTCCGGGTTGCCGCGGGGCTTCGGCGGGGGCTGGAACCCCCCCTTGTCCTTGCCGGGGGTGAAGGTGTTCGCGCGGTTGGCGCGCAGATCGGTCTGGTGGGGAGCCGCCTCATACTCGATGTGGACGAGGCGGGCGGCGTAGCGGGCCAGCTCGAAACTCTCGGCGATCACCAGCGCCACCGGCTGGAGCGCGTGGTGGATCTCCGCGTCGTAGAGCGGGCGGAAGGGCGTCCCCTTGGGCGCGTCGTCGTCCTTCCATTTGCGGTCGAACCAGGCGAGGCTCGGCCGGTTCTCGTGGGTGAAGACGTGGATGACGCCGGGCAGGGCGAGCGCCGCCGTGGTGTCGATGCGGGTGATCCGCCCGCGCGCGATGGCGCTGGAGACGATATAGCCGTGGGCGAGGTCCGGCAGGGTGAACTCGGCCGCGTAATGGGCGTTGCCGGTCACCTTCTTGCGCCCGTCCACCCGGCTGACGGGCTTGCCGATGGGGCCGTTGGGCTCCGTCAGGAAGCCGGGAATGCTGGGAATGGCGATCATGGACGGTGCGCTCCCTTGCGGTCGGCGGCTTCGGTCAGGGCGCGGACGATGGCGCGCTCGGCCAGTTCGATCTTGAAGCTGTTGTGCTCGTGCCCCTTGGCGTCGCGCAGCAGAACGCGCGCGGCGGCGCGGAACTGGTCGGGCGTGGCGGGTTTTCCGATGAGGGCCGCTTCGGCCTCCGGGTCGCGCCAGGGCTTGTGGGCGACACCGCCCAGCGCCAGACGGGCGTCGCGGACGGTGCCGCCATCCATTTCCAGCCCCGCCGCCACCGACACCAGCGCGAAGGCGTAGGAGGCGCGGTCGCGGATCTTCAGATAGGTCGAATGCTCGGCGAAGCCCTTGGCCGGCAGGTCGATGGAGGTGATGAGGTCGCCGGGCCGCAGGACGGTGTCGATCTCCGGCCGGTCGCCGGGCAGGCGGTGGAACTCGGCGAAGGGAATGCTGCGCTCGCCCTTCGGCCCGGTCACCTGGACGATCGCTTCGAGCGCCGCCAGAGCGACGCAGAGGTCGGAGGGGTGGACGGCGATACAATGCTCGCTGGCGCCCAGGATGGCGTGGATGCGGTTCACCCCGCCGATCGCGCCGCAGCCCGACCCCGGCTCCCGTTTGTTGCAGGGAGTCGCCGTGTCGTAGAAATAGTAGCAGCGCGTCCGTTGCAGCAGGTTGCCGCCGTTGGTCGCCATGTTGCGGAGCTGCGCCGAGGCCCCGGCGAGAATCGCCTTGGACAGCATGGGATAGCGGGTCTGCACGCGCTCGTCGTAGGCGGTGTCGGCGTTGCGGGCCAGCGCGCCCAGCCGCAGGCCGCCCTCCGCCGTCTCCTCGATCCGGTCCAGCGGCAGGTGTGAGATGTCGACCAGCCCTTCGGGCCGCAGCACGTCGGCCTTCATCAGGTCGAGCAGGTTGGTTCCCCCGGCGACGAAGGCGGTCCCGGAGGCGCCGGCCCGCCCGATCGCGTCCGCCGCGCTGTCGGCGCGGGAATAGGTGAAGGATCTCATGGCGCGCCCTCCGCCTTCGGGGTGGCGGTGGCCATGGCCTGCCGGATCGCCGCGACGATGTTGGGATAGGCCCCGCAGCGGCACAGGTTGCCGCTCATCAATTCGCGGATCTCGTCGTCGGTGCTGGCCTTACCCTCGGCGATCAGCCCGGCCGCCGAACAGATCTGGCCCGGCGTGCAGTAGCCGCACTGGAAGGCGTCATGTTCGATGAAGGCCTCCTGGAGGGGATGGAGCGCGTCGCCGGTGGTCAGCCCCTCGATGGTGGTGACCTTGCGGCCGTCCTGCATCACCGCCAGCGTCAGGCAGGAGTTGATGCGCCGCCCGTCCACCAGGACGGTGCAGGCCCCGCACTGGCCGTGGTCGCAGCCCTTCTTCGTGCCGGTCAGCTCGAGATGCAGGCGCAACGCGTCGAGCAGCGTCGTCCAGGGGGCGAGGTGGAGCGCTCGCTCCACGCCGTTGACGTTCAGCGTGACGGGAATCGGTTCGGGGGGCGGGGCGTGGGCCGGGCGCAGGCTGGCCTTGAGCTGTGCCATGGAGACTCCGGATCTGCGGGGGAGCGCCGGACGCCGCCATGATAACGGGCTGCGCCGACTTCACATGTCCGGACAACAGGAGGTTGGCACCGCCGTTCCGCTATCGAAATGAACAAGCCGGGAACGGAGATGCCGCGTCCTTGGCACACGCTGAAAGGATGGGGGCCGGCGGCTCGCCGCTATTTCTTCGCGGTTCCGGCGATGCCGGACTTTTCCGCGGCGTCCAGCAGGGTGACGACCTCCGGGGCGACCCACCAGCGGCAGCGCTTGCGCTCGTCGCTCGACACGGCGATGACGCGGTCGATCAGGCGGGTTTCGGCAGCGCCGAACGCCTGCTGCTGCCGCAACGCCGCCTCGATCACCCCGGCCAGCGCGATGTCGAGCGCGGTGATCTCGATGGGATAGCTCAGCATGTCCGCCAGATCGGCGAGCTGGCCGAGCGTCCGCAGCCCTTCCGCGGCGCCGGTGGAGGACAGGCGGCGGAAGACCGTGGCGACGTGGTTGCCGTCCTCGGCCCGCCACGGCTTGCCCGACGACACGATGCCGCGCCGCGCCAGCTGCGCCTGGAACTCGTTGACGAAGCGCACGCGCTCGATCAGCGGGTCGAGCACGCTGTGCATGGTCAGCGCCTCGATCCGCCGCGCCAGCACGGGGGCGAGGTCCTCGTGCACCGCGTTGCTCAGCTCGCGGAACGCCTGATGGACCATGTTGCGTTCGCGGTCGGTGGTGTCCAGCTCCAGCGCGTGGACGGCGTCGTACCAAGCCAGGAAATGCTGGAGCTGGGCCGAGGGATGGTCGCGGTCGTCCACCGCGTCCGCCACCAGCAGGCCGGGCTTGTTGAGGAAGCTGCCGGTCAGCGTCGCCTTCAGCGCCTCCGCGGCGACCAGAAGCCGGCCGATGATCGCGTCCTTCGCCACGGCGACGGGGAAGGCTTCGAACAGGCGGATCGCCAGGGCGGCGTCGTCGCGCCGGTGCAGGCCGGCCACCGCGAACATGGCCGCCCCGTCGCGATTGCAGTCGCCGCGCCGCGCCATTTCCCGCGCCAGACGCACCGGGTCGCCGTGCAGCAGCGACGGCAGGGGTTGGCCCGCCCAGGCGGGGGCCGCCTGGAGGATGGTCTCCATCCGCTCCAGCTCGGCGCGGGCGACGCCCTCGCGCTGGCGCACGCCGTGGCGTTTCAACATCTGCGCGCGGAAGCCGGACACCTCGGCCAGGAAGGCGGTCGCCTCCGCGGGGGTGGCGCGCAGGCGGGCGAGAACGGCAAGGCTCCGCTGGCGCAACTCGTCCGCCCAGACCTGCGCTTCGGAGGAGGCGAAAATCTCGTTCAGCGGCTGGTCCTTGGCGAACCGGGCCACCGTCTCCTGGACGCGGCTGACCAGCGGTTCCATGCGCGGGGCCAGGGCGAACCACCAGGCGCTGACGTCCGCCAGATGCAGGGCGCCGGCCAGCCGAATTCCGCTGGTCAGCAGGGAATCGTCGCGCAGGATCAGCGCGTCGAACAGCCCGGTCCAGACGCGGCGCGCGTGCTCCGACCGCCGTCCGTTCAGCATGGTGACCAGCATCTGGGCGACCGGCTCGGCCATGTCCTCCAGATACCCGTCGCGGATCATCTTGTAGAGCTGGAGCTTCTGCCCATGGTCCAGCGGGGCCAGCACGTCGGACACACGCTTCAGGCTCTTGTCCTGTCCGCCGGGGAGGTCGGGCAGGGCGAGCTGGAGCGGAATCGCCGTGGCCGCATCGGGCGGCACGCCGTCGGCCGCCTGCGTCTCTTTCGACATCCGGAGCTTTGCCATGGTCGGACCCGTCCGCATCGATGCGTGTGAAAATTCAATCTAAGATCGATTGGATATGGTTGTTAGAATATGCCTAAAAAGCCTAACGAATCGCTAAGCGGTGACAAAGACAGATTTTCGCGGCCTCTATGACGAAATGTGACAAGCTTGACGAAACAGAAAGCAAGGATGAGTCGTTGACCGTTACATTTAGAGCACAACCGAAGCGCTCATGACTCAGCCTTTCAATGGCCGGGTCTTCGCCGGCTCGGCGGGCTTGCGCGCGGGGATGGGCGGCGCGCTGCGTTCCCGCCCTTCCTCCCCAAGGAATCCTTGCGCCGCGACGACGGCGGAGCGCCAGGGGCGGTCCATCGCCATCCAGTTCTCGAAGGGCAGGCGGTCGAAAGGCAGACCCGGCCAGGACGCCGAGAACAGGCCGGAGATCATCCAGCCGGCCAGCAGCGTGACCGCCAGCTGTTCGGAGAATCCCCCGGTCTTCAGGATGGGCAGCGCGAAGTTGCGCCGCCGCTTGATCGGCCAGAGCAGCGGCAGCCCCGCCGGGGTCAGCAGGTCGCCCGCCAGGTGGGTGAGATAGCCGATCAGGAAGGGCAGGATCAGGTGCGAGTAGTCCGCGTACTCGTGCAGCACCCAAAAGCATCCCGCGATGGCCAGCGTGGAGTGGGTGACGCCGCGATGCCCGAAGACGGCCGAGATGATGTTCGACAGCGGCCGCATCAACTGGCCGAGCGTCGATTTGGGATGGTCGATGTCCGGCGCCAGCGACCCGACCACCGCCGCCCCGAAGGCCACCACGTCGAAGGGCAGGCCGAATCGCGCCGAGGCGTAGAACCACGCCGCCCCGCCGACGATCATGTGGGAAGAGGCCATCATGGGCGGTCACCGCGGAACGAGCGATGAGGCACAGGGCGTCAGAACGCGCGAAGGCTGTGCCTGGGTGACGGCCACTCTGTCGGATGCTCCCGGATTCCTGGTTCCTAACACTAGGACAGAAGTCGCGCCCACACAATCCCGGCCTGATCAAGAGGGATTCCGAAATGACATGGCGCCTATGCGTTCACGCGCCTTCGCGAGGCGGAGGCGGTTTCAGCCCGCCGGGCCGCGGGTGCAGGTGGCGCCGATGGCGCGCAGGGCGTTGCGCACCCGCCCGACGCTCTCGCGGTCCGGCAGGCTGTACCAGGTGATGGTCAGGGCGACTGGCGCGGCGCGGCGGAGGCCGTGCACGTCGCCGGGCGCGGCCTCGACGACGCGGCCCTGGCTGCCGACGAACCAGCGCCAGCGCTGGCCCTCCCCGTCGGCGAGCGACTGCCAGACCTCGCGGGAATCCCGGTAATAGGCGCCGCCCCCGGCGTCCGCCGCGTCGGCGTAGAGGTAGAGCGGGTTCTCCGGCGACAGGGAGAGCAGCAGATGCTGGACGGACCGCGGCCCGCCGGTGCGGATGACGGCGTCGGGAAGCGGCTCGTCGCCGTCCTGGCCATAGTCGAACATGGTGGAGCCGCGGTGCATCGGTCGTTTGGATCGGTCGTGAGGGGTCAGCCGGGCTGGAGGAATTCGACCTCGACGAAGACGATGTCGCTGTCGCCGTCGTTGATGACGTTGTGGCTGACGCCGGCCTTGCGGAAATAGGAGCGTCCCGGCTCCAGCGGGAATTGGCGGGCGTTGCCGTCCGGATCGACGATGGTGAAGGCGCCGGCCGTCACCGGAACGATCACATAGTCGTAGCCATGCACGTGGGCGCCGGTCTCGGCCCCCGGCACAAGGCGCCATTCGGTGACGCGGGTGCGCTCGTTCTCGACATGCTGGGTGGAAACCGCCTGCGGCCGGCTGCTCATCTCCTGGTGCCCTCCTTGCTCTTCTCGTTGGGGTCTTTTCAAAAGAACAATTCGTGTACCACGAAGCCCAGGCCGCGCCCAGACCGAAGCGCATCCGGCAGCTTTTCTTCGGACTCCTTTGGCGAGCGGCCCCCCTCCTTTGGGGGATGCTTACCTACGATTGAATCCGTGACCCGATGACTCCCCGTAGCTTAGCCTTGCCGGTTCGTACCGCGCAAAACCGTCAGGGAGGGGCGTCAGGCCGGCATGCCAGCGTTGAGGAGCCACCAGACCATGGTCGCCGGCGTCGCCGCGGCCATCGCGCAGCGGCAGACCGACGTGCGGGACGTTCTGGCCGCGGTGACGCCGGGTGGAGGAAAGTCGCTGCTGCCGGTGATCATGGGGGCGGCGCTGATGCGGGCCGGGCTGATCGACCGCATCTGCTGGATCGTGCCGCGCGACAGCCTGCGCCGGCAGGCCGAGGAAGCCTTCGCCGACCCGCGCTGGCGCGAGGCGCTGGGCCACGGGATCGCGCTGCGGGCGGCGGAGAACGGACGCGATCCCTGCCGTGGCCTGCAAGGCTATGTGACCACCTATCAGGCGGTCGCCGCGGCTCCGGACCTGCACCTTCAGGAGTTCCGCCGTCACCGCTACCTGCTGGCCGTGGACGAGCTGCATCACCTGCCCGCCGTCGCCGACACCGGAACGGCGACCATGGCGGAGGATGAGACCGCCTGGAGCCGCTCCATCCTGCCGCTTCTGGAAAGCGCCGCCGCCCGGCTGCTGATGAGCGGCACGCTGGAGCGGGCGGACGGGCGCCCCATCCTCTGGCTGCCCTACCGCGCGCCGACGGGGGTGCGGCGGGTGCGCGAGATCGATTTCAAGGCGCCGGGCTGGGCGATCGTCGGCTATTCGCGGCGGCAGGCGCTGGCCGAGAAGGCGATCCTGCCGGTGACCTTCGGCGCGATGGACGGCACCGCGACATGGCTGGACGCGGAGCGGACGACGCGCAGCGTCGACGCGCTGTCCCGCGCCGGGGAGAACACCCGCGACGCCCTGTTCACCGCGCTGCGCACCGGTTTCGCCCAGGCCATGCTGCGCGAGGCCTACCGCTCCTGCCGCGAGCACCGGGCGAAGCGGCGCGCGGCGGGGACCGGTTCCGGGCATGAGGGTGCCGGGCTGGGCAAGCTTTTGGTGATCGCGCCGGACCAGGAGACCGCCCGCAACTACCTCGACACGCTGCGCGGCTGGATGCCCGGCGCCCAGGCGGCGCGGATGGCGCAGATCGCCATTTCCGAACGGCGCGACGCGCAGGAGGTGGTGGCCGCCTTCCGCCTGCGCCCGGAACCCGCCGTGCTGGTGTCCGTCGCCATGGCTTATGAGGGGCTGGACGCGCCGGCCATCTCGCACGTCGCCTGCCTGACCCACATCCGCTCCCGTCCCTGGCTGGAGCAGGCGATCGCGCGGGCCACCCGGGTCGATCCCCACGCCGGCGCCTACGAGCAGCAGCGGGCGGTGATCTACCACCCCTCCGACATGATGTTCGAGCGCTTCCGCCAGATGGTGGAGACGCAGCAGGGCACGCGGGCCATGGTCAAGACCCGGCGCCAGCACGAACTGCCCTTCGAGCGCACGGTGGAGGCGGAGCCGGAGATCATCCCGCTGGAATCCAACGCGACCGCCCTGCGCTTCGCCGTGGTGGCTCCCGGCCCCGATTTCGGCAATCTATCGCCTGGGCACGATGCCCCCGACCGACCGCCGGCTGCCTCCCCGGCGAAGGACGGGGTGCAGGTGCCCAGCGCGGTGGAGCATCATCTGCGCCAGCGCATCGGCCAGATCGTGGCGGCCCAGGTGATCGAGGACCAGGACAACAACCTCGTCGCCGAGGGGCCGGTCAGCTACCACACCTACAACGCCGTTCTGAAGCGCTGCATGAACAAGGCGCGGTCGGAGATGACACTGTCGGAGCTGGAGGCTGCCCTCGGCTGGCTGGAGCGCAACCGCATCTCCGACCATCTGCACCTGATCGCCGACGACCCGCAATACCGCTGGTCGAGCCGCCGCAAGGCCCGTGGTGCGGGTTCGGTCACCGCCTTCTCGAAACCGGCCCGCCGGGCGCCGCCCCCTGGAACGGGGAAGCCGGCGTCCTAAATAACGCACGCCGCCACACTTTTTTGCAGGAGCGAAGACACCGGCCTTCGTAGAATGTGTCGGCCCGTTTGCCACCCGTGGAGGTTACCGGTGCGTTTCGCGAGGCCGCTCAACATTCTTCTCGTGGAGGATGATTCGCTCACCGCCATGGCGATGGCCCGCATGCTGGAAATGGCCCATTGCACGGTCACCACCGTGACGGACGGCGAGGCCGGTTTGAGCGCCCTGGCCGACGGCGCCTTCGACGCCGTCATCACCGATCTGGTTATGCCCCGGCTGGGTGGCGAGGCGATGATCCGGCAGGTGCGCCTGAAGCGGCCGACCCTGCCCATCGTCGTCCTGTCCGCCTCCCCGCCCGAGGATGGAATCCCCGGCCTGCAGGACGGGGAGGGCGGACCGCTGGTGATCCTGAGGAAGCCCGTCCTGGCGGGGGAACTGCTGGCGGCGATGGATCAGGTGTTCCTGAAGGCTTGAGCGGGGGGCGATCAGGCCTTCTTCTTGCCGAAGCTGATCTTCGGTTCCTCGCCCTTCAACAGGCGCTGGATGTTCGCGGAATGGCGGATGGCGACCAGCACCGCGATGAACAGGCACAGCCCCGCCACCAGCGGCCCGCCGAAGATCCAGCCGAAAATCGGGCTGAGGCCCAGCGCGGTCAGGGCCGACAGCGACGAGATCTTGAACAGGAAGGCCATCGCCAGCCACGTCGCGCAGGCGATCACGCCGACCGGCCAGGACACGGCCAGCAGCACGCCGAGCGCCGTCGCGACGCCCTTGCCGCCCTTGAAGCCGAGCCAGACCGGGAAGCTGTGGCCCAGCATGGCGCCGCCCGCCGCGAAGACCGCGGCCTCCGGCCCCGCCCAGGCGAGGGCGAGCAGGGCGGCGATGGCGCCCTTGCCGCTGTCCAGGATCAGGGTGGCGGCGGCGAGCGGCTTGTTGCCGGTGCGCAGCACGTTGGTGGCGCCGATGTTGCCGGAGCCGATCTTGCGGATGTCGCCCAGCCCGGCCAGCCGGGTCAGCACCAAGCCGAAGGGAATCGAACCCAGCAGGTAGCCGAGCAGGGCCGAGATCAGGAGGGTCACCGGATCAGCCCTCGAACTGCCAGACGGTGCGCCCGTCCACCACGGTGCGCAGCGGACGGCCCTGGACGGGGCGGTCCTCGAAGGGGCTGTTCTTCGACTTCGACTTGAAGGCCGCCACGTCCACCTTCCACGGCACGTCCAGGTCGAAGGCGATCAGGTCGGCGGGCGCCCCCTTGGCGATGCGGCCGAGCGGCAGGCCGAGGAGTTCGGCCGGCTTCACGGTCACGCAGGCCAGCGCCTTCAGCAGCGGCATGGCGCCCTTGTGCACCAGCTCCAGGGTCAGCGGGAACAGCGTCTCCAGCCCGATCACGCCGCAGGCGGCCTGGGCGAAGGGCAGGCGCTTCTGGTCCTGGTCCTGCGGCGTGTGGTCCGACGCGATGGCGTCGATGGTGCCGTCGGCCAGACCTTCCACGATGGCGCGCCGGTCCATCTCGCCGCGCAGCGGCGGCGAGACCTTGGCGAAGGTGCGGTAGTCGCCGACGTCCGTCTCGGTCAGGGCGAAGTAGTGCGGGGCGGTGTCGCAGGTGACCTTCAGCCCGCGCGCCTTGGCGCGGCGGATCAGGTCCACCGACTCGCCCGTCGTGACGTGGGCGAAGTGCAGCCGGCCGCCGGAGAGTTCCAGCAGGCGCAGGTCGCGCTCGATCATGATGATCTCGGCCTCCCGTGGGATGCCGACGAGGCCGAGGCGGGTGGCGCGCTCGCCCGAATTCATCATGCCGCCGCTGGCGAGGCTCGGCTCCTCCGGATGCTGGACGATCAGCTTGTCGAAGGTGCGGGCGTAGCTGAGCGCGCGGCGCATCGCCTTGGCGCTGGCGATCGCCTTGGTGCCGTCGGTGAAGGCCACGGCCCCGGCGCGGGACAGCAGGCCCATCTCGGTGATCTCGTTGCCCTCGGTCCCGCGGGTGGCGGCGGCGTAGGCGAAGACCTTGACCAGACGCACCTCGCGTGCGCGCCGGGCGATGAACTCCAGGCTCGCCACCTCGTCGGTCACCGGGTCGGTGTTGGGCAGCAGGACCACGGCGGTGATGCCGCCGGCCACCGCGGCGCGCGACGCGCTCTTGATGGTGTCCTTTTCCTCCTCGCCGGGCTCGCCGATGAGGACGCGCATGTCGACGAGGCCGGGGGCGAGGCACTGGCCCTGGAGGTCGACGACCTCGATCCCCTCCGGCACGCCGTCGGCGAACAGGGACGGGCCGAAGTCGGCGATCTTCGCGCCTTCGGTCAGCAGGTCGCCCCGCTGGTCCAGGCCGCTGGCGGGGTCGAGCAGGCGGGCGTTGCGGTAGGCGACGCGGGCGTTGGCGTTAGACATCGGTGCCCCGGCGGTCTCGGGTGAGAAGGTCGAGCACGGCCATGCGGACGGCCACGCCCAGCTCCACCTGATCGAGGATCATGGAGCGCTTGAGGTCGTCGGCGACCTCCGAGTCGATCTCGACGCCGCGGTTCATCGGGCCGGGATGCATGACCACCGCGTGCGGCTTCGCCACCGCCAGCTTCTCGTAGTCCAGTCCGTAGAAGTAGAAGTATTCGCGGGTCGAAGGGACATACTGGCCGCTCATCCGCTCGGTCTGGAGGCGCAGCATCATCACCACGTCGGCGTCCTTCAGGCCCGTCGCCATGGAGTGGTGGATCTCGACGCCCAGCCGGTCGATCTGGGAGGGGATCAGCGTCGGCGGCGCCACGCAGCGCACCCGCGCGCCCATGGCGTTCAGCAGATGGATGTTGGAGCGCGCGACGCGGCTGTGCAGGATGTCGCCGCAGATCGCCACGATCAGACCGTCGAGGCTGCCCAGGCGGCGGCGGATCGCCAGCGCGTCCAGGAGCCCTTGCGTCGGGTGCTCGTGGTGGCCGTCGCCGGCGTTGATGACCGAGCAGTTGACCTTGTCGGCCAGCAGCTTCACCGCCCCCGAATCGGCGTGGCGAACGACCAGCGCGTCGAGGTGCATGGCGTTCAGCGTCATCGCCGTGTCGATCAGCGTCTCGCCCTTCTTCACCGAGCTGCCGTCCGACGACATGTTGATGACGTCGGCGCCGAGCCGCTTGCCGGCCAGCTCGAAGCTGGTGCGGGTGCGGGTCGAATTCTCGAAGAAGAGGTTGACGATCGTCCGCCCGTCGAGGAGCGACGACTTCTTCGAAGGCTGGCGGTTCTGCTCGACGTAGCCGTCGGCGAGGTCGAGGATGGTGGTGATCTCGCCTGCCGTCAGCCCCTCGATGCCAAGGAGGTGGCGGTGCGGGAAAACCGTCGTGGAATGGGGCGATCCGGTCATGGGCCGCGACTATAGGAGCGGTCCCGGACGCCCGCAAGCGCGCCCTATGACCTTTTTAAAGGTAGGCGATGAGCCGCCCGCAGGCCAGGACACCGACCCACAGCGCGAGCGAGGCGGCGCCGGCGAACCGGGCTCCCGGCGGTGGCCGGTCCGACAGGCTCCAGTCCGCCATCCGACGGCCGGCAAGCCGGTGGAAGGCCAGAATGTTCAGCAGGGCCAGCCCGATCAACGCCAGCTTCGCCAGGAAGGCCGGGTTGCCGGCCAGCGCCGTCGCCTCCGTGGTGAAGAGGAGGAGGCCGGTGGGGATCGCCAGCGCGAAGCCGGTCACCGCCACCGGCAGGAGCAGCCGCGCCAGCGCATCCGCCGGCAGCAGCGGCGCACGGATCCCCATCAGACGCAGGTCGAAGGCCAGGATCGCCCCGACCAGAAGCGCGAATCCGAGGATGTGCGTGATCTCGACCAGCGGGTAGAGCCAGACCGACTGGCGCAGCGACTCGCCGAGCCCGGAGGTCTCCAGAGCGACGAGCCAGCCGGGGCCGGTGGGGGCGAGATCGTGGTCCATGCTGCGACCGGGCGCGGGGGCCGCCGTCAGCGCAGTTCGATGGTCTTGTCGGCGGTGGTGATGCGCTCCGCCCGCAGCTCCGCCGGGTCGGACTTGGCGGGGTAGCCGACCACCGTCACGGTCTGGCCGGGCTTGATCGAATCGGCGGGCAGGCCGCGCGTGCTCATGCGGCTGGGCGGGGCGAGCACGACGTGCCAGACCTTGCCGTCGGCCTGGAGGTTCAGCATGGCGTGCGGGTTGTTGAAGGCGATCTGCTGGACGGTGCCGGTCAGCGTCATCTCCTTGTCCGACTCATAGCCGCCCCAGCCATGGTGGGCGGCGGCGGGCCAAGCCAGCGAAGCGGACAGCAGGGCGGCGAGGGCGAGCGGACGTGCGGGCGTCATGGCGCAACCTTTCCCGGTCAGGCGTCTGTTCAGGCGTCTGGGGAAGAGGTTGTGGCGGACTCCGCCGCGGGCAAGGTCCGGCTGTGAGCGTCCGTAGGATCGGTGGCGGCTTCCTCGAACAGCCAGTCGCGGAACGCCTTCACCTTCGGGCGCGAGAAGTAATGGGGCGGGGCGGCGACGTAGTAGGCGTAGTTGCCCGGCAGATGGACGTCGAACAGCCGGACCAGCCGCCCGGCGGCGACGTCGTCCGCCACCAGGACGCCGCGCGCCAGCGCCACGCCGCCGCCCTCCGCCGCGACCTGGAGCAGCAGCGCCGAATCGTCGAAGCGCGGGCCGCGGGCGTGGTCCAGGCCGGCGATCCCGGCGGCCTCGCCCCAGGTGCCCCAGGTGATGAAGTAGTCGTCGTGGAGCAGCGTGTGGTGGCGCAGATCCTCCGGGCAGCGCAGGGGGCGGGGACCGGTGAGGAGCGAGGGGCTGCACACCGGGTAGATGTCCTCGGTCATCAGCCGATCGCAGCGCAGGCCGGGCCAGTTGCCGGCGCCGAAACGGATGCCGATGTCGACGTCCTGCTGGCTGAAGTCGACGAGCTGCGGGGTGGTGTGCAGCCGCACCTCCAGCTCCGGATGGCGGGCCTGGAAGCGGCCCAGCCGCATGACCAGCCACTTCGCGGCGAAGCTGGGCATGGTGGAGATGGTCAGCGCGCCGGACCCGTCCATGCGGAACAGCCGCTCCGTCGCGTGCGACAGCGTGTCGAGCGCGTCGCGCACCGGCGGCAGGTAGGATTGCCCGGTCTCGGTCAGGATCAGCGCGCGGTTCATCCGGCGGAACAGCGGCATGCCCAACCATTCCTCCAGCCCCTTGATCTGGTGGCTGACCGCGGCCTGGGTGACGTGAAGCTCCTCCGCCGCCTTGGTGAAGGACAGGTGCCGGGCGGCGGATTCGAAGGCGCGCAGGGCGTTCAGCGGTGGCAGGCGGCGGGCCATGGAGCGACTCCGGGAAATGGGCTTCGGATTAGTTTTCCTAATCCAAACTATGAGAAAGCGTCGTTTGTGCGCAAGGACCGGGTGGCCCATCCTCCCCTCACGGAACACAGTTCGGAACGTCGGGCGACTGGTCCCGACGGTGACCGGAGACAAGAGGAGACGCAGCGATGTCCCAGAGCATGAACGGCAGCATGAACACCCGCACCGACGCGCAGGAGCGGCCCGGCCAGGGTATCGGCGGTGCGCTGGTCACCCTGTTCGACACGGTGGCGACCTGGAACGAGCGGCGGCGCCAGCGGCGCGCGCTGGAGGCCTTGCCCGACCATCTGCTGCAGGACATCGGCCTGTCCCGCGCCGACGCGGTGACCGAAGCCGACAAGCCCTTCTGGCAGGGCTGACCCCATGACGGATGGCCCCATGGCTGACGGCGGTAACAGGCGGGTCTGGAGCGGCGGTTGCGCCTGCGGCGGCGTGCGCTATGAGATCATGGCGCGGCCGTCGCCGGTGTCCTTCTGCCATTGCGGCCAGTGTCGGCGCCAGCACAGCCATGTCGGCGCCTACACCACCTTCCCGCGGGAAGCCCTGCGCCTCGTGGCGGACGGTACCCTGGCTTGGTACGCGTCGTCGGAACGCGCGCGGCGGGGCTTCTGTTCACGCTGCGGCACCGGCCTGTTCTGGGACCCGTTGGCGGAACCGCGCATGGACGCGACGGCGGGCAGCCTGGACGAACCGACCGGCCTGCAGGCCGACCGTCACATCTGGGTGGACTTCAAGGGCGACTATTACAGCCTGTGCGACGACGGCCTGCTCCGCCGGACCAGCACGGAGCCCGGCAACCAGACCCTCTTCAACGATCCCACGGAGGATTGAGTCATGAGCGACGGCGCGACGTTGACTGGCGGTTGCCTGTGCGGCGCCGTCCGGTACACGGTGACCGAGCGACCCATGGGGGTGGTGAACTGCCATTGCGGCCAGTGCCGGCGCTTCCACGGCCATTTCGGCGCCTACATCACCATTCCGCGCGAGACGGTCGCGGTGTCCGATGCGGACTGTGTCCTGTCCTGGTACCGCTCCTCGGCGAAGGCGCGGCGCGGGTTCTGCGCGCGTTGCGGGTCGTCGCTGTTCTGGAGCGGCGACGAGTCCGACCTGTTCGACGTGGCCGCCGGCAGCCTGGACCAGCCGACCGGGCTCGCCACGCTGCGGCACATTCATGTGGCGGACAAGGCGGACTATTACATGATTGACGACGGGCTGGAGCGCTTTCCCCAGGGCGCTCCCGAGCCGCCGTAAGCCGTTGGACACGTCGTCGCAGGTCGTTGCTGCGGTTCGGGAGCCCGGAAATGGGGAATGGAAACGTGGTAACCTGCCCCCACACGACTATTTTCAGCCGGACTTATTCGGGTTGTGAATAAAATTACTGACGTCGTCGGGAGGGTGCGGCCATGGACATTCCGCGGATTTTCAACATCACGGAAAGCGCCCATCGCATCCACAACCCGATCACGCCTGAGAAGCTCGCCACGCTCGGCGCGGCGCTGCGTCTGGAAGCAGGGACGCGCGTGCTCGACCTCGGCAGCGGTTCGGGCGAGATGCTGTGCAGCTGGGCGCGCGATCACGGCATCGTCGGCACCGGCGTCGACATGAGCCAATTGTTCACCGCGCAGGCGAAACTGCGTGCGGTCGAACTCGGCGTCGCCGACCGGGTCGAATTCATCCACGGCGATGCCGCGGGCTATGTGTCGGACGAAAAGGCCGGGGTGGCGGCCTGCGTCGGCGCCACCTGGATCGGCGGTGGCGTCGCCGGCACGGTGGACTTGCTGGAGCGCAGCCTGCGCGGCGGCGGGATCATCCTCATCGGCGAGCCCTTCTGGCGGCGCCTGCCGCCGACGGACGAGGTCGCCAAGGGGTGTCTTGCCAACGCGATCTCCGACTTCTTCACGCTGCCGGACCTTCTCGCGTCCTTTCGCCGGCTCGGCTGCGACGTCGTTGAAATGATGCTGGCCGACCAGGACGGTTGGGACCGCTACGAGGCCGCGAAGTGGCTCACCATGCGGCGGTGGCTCGACGCCAACCCCGACGACGAACTCGCGCCCGATGTCCGGGACAAGCTGACCTCGGAGCCCGGGCGCTACGCCGCCTACACCCGCGACTATCTGGGGTGGGGCGTGTTCGCGCTGATGAGGCGCTGAAGGGTTCTCACTATGGTCGCGGAACGCTCTTTGGCGTCGTCATCCACGCCGTGGGCGATGACCATGCCAACGACGCCGCCGCGCCCATCCGTGCCGTTCGTGATGGCGTAGGCGTTGGCCGGGCTGCTTGGAGTCCAGCCACCCGCGCTGTCCAGCAACGCGCCGAGCGCCGAGGTGCGGATGTCGGACAGGGCGGCCTGAGCGTTCGTGCCGCCCGTCTTCAAATCGACCAGGGACGTGTCGGCACTGGCCTTCCTGCCGCTGTCGAACAGGATGCGAAGGTTTCCGCCTGTCTCCGCGCCATTCGGCAGGAACGTGATGTCGAACATGCCGGTGCTTCCGCCTTTGCCGGTCCACATGCTTCCACCCGTCGTCTGCAGCATGCTGGCCACCGCCGGCGGCATCTCCGGTTCGATCAGTCCATTCTTTTCCGCAAGGTTCCTTATGGCAGTCAGCGCGGCTCCGCCCGCCGACCAGCCGTTCCGGTCCGCGTCCAAACCGAAGGTCTGGTTGACGAGATCACGCACCTTGCCTCGATACTCCGTGTGCTTCTCCCGCCACGCCGCATGCGCCGCCATCGCTTCGGGGGTGAAGCGCTCGGCGTCCGCGTTCAGTCCAGGAACCGTGTTTGCCGCCGCTTCAGCGCGAGCCAGGGAATCGGCGGTCACGGAAAAGCTGGTCGCGCCGCTCATGCGGAATTGCGCCTCGGCGGACAGGCTGACCGTGTCCACAGGCCCGGAGGTGGAGGGTTCCGCCGGCGGGGAAACCGCCGCAACCGGGGGCAAGCCTGTGGCTTTGGCCGAGACCGCCGTTGATGGGGTCCGGCTGAGAGGCGCTGTCGGGACCACGGTCATGGCTGCGAAAACCCCGTGATAAAACTATCCAGGGTAGTATTTGCGGTCGGCGCTTAACGGATCATGAACGGCGGAGGACCGTCACCCCGCCAAGGCGACGACCAGCGGCAGCGTGGCGGCGGAGGCGAGGGTCTGGACGGTGATGATGCCGGCCACGAGAGCATGGTCGCCGCCCATCTGCCGGGCCAGGACATAGGAGCTGGCCGAGCAGGGCAGGGCGTTGAACAGCACCGCGATGGTCAGCGGCAGCCCGTCTACCCCCAGCCACAGCCCGGCGAGCGCCGTCGCGGCGGGAACCAGAAGCAGCTTCAGGACGCTGGACAGCGCCACGCCGAGCCCGGCGCCGCGCGCCGCGGCGAGGTCCAGCCCGGCGCCGACCGACAGCAGCCCCATGGGCAGGGCGGCCCGCGCCAGGATGCCCACCACGTCCGCGATCACCGTAATCCGCCCGATTCCTCCCAGGTTCAGGGCGGCGCCGATGGCGACGGCGATGATGATCGGGTTGCGCAGGATGCCGGAGACGACCGCGCCGCCGCCGCTGCGCTGCGGCGTGCCGTCCGCCACGCGCCCATAGCGCACCATCGCCGTGACGCAGAGGAGGTTGACCAGCGGCACCACAACGGCGATGCCCACAGCCGTCAGCGTCAGCCCGGCGGACCCGTAGAGCGCGCTGGCCCCCGCCAGACCCACATAGGTGTTGGGCCGGATCGCCCCCTGGAAGATCGAGGTGAAGGCCGGTCCGTCCAGCCCGATCGGTCGCCGCACGGCGAGCGCCAGGGCGGCGCCGGCGAAAACCCCAGCCGCCATCGTTCCGCCCATGGACCCCATGGACAGCGCGCGCAGGTCGGTCCGCGTCAGCTCGTCCACGATCAGGCAGGGAAAGAACAGAAGATAGGTCAGCCGGTCGAGCGACGGCCAGGCGGACTCGGGGATCACGGCGCGGCGGCGCAGCCCCTGTCCGAACAGGATCAGCAGGAAGATCGGGGCCAGCGCCCCGGCGATGGGCAGCATGGCGCCGTCAGGCGTCCCCGCCGCCGCTCTCGCCGCCAATGTCGCTGTCGTCCTCGTCGCGCTCCCGCTGCTCACGCTCCTGGCGGCGGATGTGGGCCAGCGCGTCGAGCGCGCCTTGCAGGATGTAGGCGGCGGCCATCTTGTCCACCACCTCGTCCCGGCGCTTGCGGGTCATGTCGGCCTCGCCGATCATGAAACGCTCGACCGCGGAGGTCGACAGCCGTTCGTCCCAGAAGGCGATCTCGGCGTCCCAGCCCAGCAGGTCGGACCGCTCCATCAGGTTCTTGGCGAAGGCGCGGGTGGATTCGGCGCGCGGCCCCTCCGACCCGTCCATGTTCAGCGGCAGGCCGATCACCAGCCCGCCGATCCCGTAATCGCGCAGCGTCCGCGACAGTTCGCGGGCGTCCTGGGTGAATTTCGTGCGCTTCAGCGTGCCGATCGGCGAGGCGACGACGAAGTTCGGGTCGGACACGGCCATGCCGACGGTCTTGGTGCCGACGTCGAGGCCGAGCAGGCGCTGGCCCCGGCCCAGGCGGGCGGCCAGTTCGGGAAGCGTGTGGATCATGCCGCGAACCATAGAAGCCGCAAGCCGGAACGGCAAGCCCGGCGGCGATGTCGGGCGATGCGCTGACCCCGCCGAAAGGCGGCTTGTGTCCCATTTCCACACGCTTATTGTGTCACATACGTATTCCGGAGTTCATCCATGCCCAGCGCCACCCCCGTTCCGGGTTCCGCCGCACTCAGCCACCGCCCCTTGGCGGACGCCGACATCCCGCGCATCTGCGGCTTCGCCCGCGACCGGGAGGAGCTGTATTTTTTGTTTCCCCGCGCGACGTGGCCGCTGACTCCGGAACAGGTGCGCGACTCCCTGGCCGTGCGCCGCGATCCCACGGTGGTGCTGCGCGGCGGCGAGGTGGTCGGCTACGCGAACTTCGCGATTTTCGAGGCGGGGCGAACCGCCAGCCTGGGCAACGTCAGCGTGG
This sequence comes from Azospirillum brasilense, assembly GCF_005222205.1. NCBI lineage: Bacteria > Pseudomonadati > Pseudomonadota > Alphaproteobacteria > Rhodospirillales > Azospirillaceae > Azospirillum > Azospirillum brasilense. The sequence goes on from NZ_CP032346.1 coordinate 145,017, forward strand.
CGCCCTGGGCACGGCGGTCGGGTGTGGCGAAGCATCTGGTGTCCACCATGATGGATCGAGCCTTCGTCCATCACGGCTTGCCGGAGCTCCGGCTGCGCTGCTTCAACACCAACACGCCGGGACTTCTTCTCTACGCCGCCCTGGGGTTCGCCCCGATCGCCGTGGAGGAGCACAAGGCGCCCTGGGGCGACCGGCTCGCCCTGTTCACCCTGCGCCTCGACCGGGAGGGCTGGGCCGCAGGGCGCGGCGACGGGTGACCCGGCCCGGCCCTCGGTGTCGGTGGTGCCCTGGGCGACGGCTCTGGACGTTGCCCGACGCCTACCCGCCCACCGCCGCTTCTCCGACATGTCCATCACATCGGCGGTCTTGCGGATGTGGAGTTCGGCGTTCCGGCGAACGGTCCTCCGCTGCTGGTCGTGCTGCGGCGCGTAGCCGTTGGTCGGTGCGCCGGCGACCCGCTGCATCCCCTCCTGTTGCGGATCGCTCAGCCGAGTCAACGCGAGGGTGTTGAACAGGGCCACGGCGGCGAAGCCCGCCACGCCGATGTCAAAGGAGCCGATGCCAAAGGAGCCGATGCCAAAGGAAAGGACGGTTCACCAGCGTCGGTGATGCCGTCATCGGGGGCATGCCGGGCTGGGTGCGCCAGGGTCCCCTTGATGAAAATTCAATTGGTATGGTGAGCCGTTTGATAGGGAAGCCGCGCCCAACCATGCCGCATCCCCTTCTCGCAGGGACTCATTGCCCCCGGTCCGCGGGCGCGCGCCGCTGGAAGGGATATCCCTGAATCATTGCGGTAATAGAATTCGGGTGATAGCTTCCAAGCCGTTTTTCCAGACGTTTCGGAAGAGAGTGGAAGGCATGTCGCTCGACAAGGCCACCGTGGCCAAGATCGCGCATCTGGCCCGCATCAAGGTGCCGGACGATGAACTGGATCACCTGGCGGGTGAGCTGAGCCAAATCCTGACCTTCGTCGAACAGTTGGGCGAGGTCGACACGCAGGACGTGCCGCCGATGACCAGCGTGGCCGCGCAGACCCTGCGCCGCCGCAAGGACGAGGTGACCGATGGCGGTTACCGCGACGCCGTCCTCTCCAACGGCCCGGAGACGGCCGAAGGCTTCTACGTCGTTCCGAAGGTGGTCGAGTGATGACCGGTCTTACGCATCTGACCATGGCGGCGGCCCTCGACGGCCTCGCCAAGAAGGAATTCACCGCGGTCGAGCTGACCGAGGCCCACGTCAAGGCGGTGGAGACGATCCGCCCGCTGAACGCCTTCATCACCGAGACGCCGGAGCAGGCGCTGGCGATGGCCAAGGCGTCCGACGCCCGCCGCGCCAAGGGCGAGGCCGGCCCGATGGAGGGCCTGCCGATCGCGGTGAAGGACCTGTTCTGCACCAAGGGCGTGCCGACCACCGCGGCCAGCCACATCCTCGACGGCTTCAAGCCGGAGTATGAGTCCACCGTCACCAGCAACCTGTGGCGCGACGGCGCCGTCATGCTGGGCAAGGTGAACCTGGACGAGTTCGCCATGGGCTCGGCCAACATCACCTCCCACCACGGCAACGTGATCAGCCCGTGGAGCCCGGGCGAGGTCGGCAACTGGTCGCGCCAGATCGTTCCCGGCGGCTCGTCGGGCGGTTCGGCCGCGGCGGTGGCCGCGCGCGCCGCGCTGGGCGCCACCGGCACGGACACCGGCGGCTCGATCCGCCAGCCCGCCGCCTTCACCGGCATCGTCGGCATCAAGCCGACCTACGGGCGCTGCTCGCGCTGGGGCGTGGTCGCCTTCGCCTCCTCGCTGGATCAGGCCGGCCCGATGACCCGCACGGTCGAGGATGCGGCGATCATGCTGCGCTCGATGTGCGGCTTCGACCCGAAGGATTCGACCTCGGTCGACCTGCCGGTGCCGGACTTCCGCGCCGCGCTGACCGGCGACATCCGCGGCCTGAAGGTCGGCATTCCCAAGGAGTACCGGGTGGAGGGCATGCCCGCCGAGATCGCCGCGATCTGGGACCAGGGCATCGAATGGCTGAAGCAGGCCGGCGCCGAGCCGGTGGAGATCAGCCTGCCGCACAGCAAGTACGCGCTGGCCACCTACTACATCGTCGCTCCGGCCGAGGCGTCGTCGAACCTCGCGCGCTACGACGGGCTGCGCTACGGCCTGCGGGTCGAGGGCGCCAGCCTAAAGGACATGTACGAGAACACCCGCGGCGCCGGCTTCGGCAAGGAGGTCCGCCGCCGCATCCTGATCGGCACCTACGTGCTGTCGGCGGGCTATTACGACGCCTACTACAACAAGGCCCGGCAGGTGCGCACGCGCATCAAGTGGGACTTCGACGAGGCGTTCAAGACGTGCGACGTCATCCTGACGCCGACCGCGCCGAGCACCGCCTTCGCCATCGGCGAGAAGATGGACGACCCGATCCAGATGTACCTCAACGACGTGTTCACAGTCCCGGCCTCGCTGGCCGGCCTGCCGGGCATGTCGGTTCCGGCGGGCGTCGGGTCGGACGGGCTGCCGCTGGGGCTGCAGCTCCTGGGCCGGCCCTTCGATGAGGAGACCGTCCTGCGCGTCGGTCAGGTCATCGAGAAGGCCGCCGCCGTCACCGCCACCCCGCCGTTCATGGCCTGAGCCGGACGAGAGAAGAGACCGATGTCGTACATTCAGGGCGAAACGGGCGATTGGGAAATCGTGATCGGGCTGGAGGTCCACGCCCAGGTCATCTCGAACGCCAAGCTGTTCTCCGGCGCCGCCACCGCCTTCGGCGCGGAGCCGAACAGCCAGGTCAGCTTCGTCGACGCCGCCTTTCCCGGCATGCTGCCCGTCATCAACGAGCATTGCATCGAGCAGGCGGTGCGCACCGGCCTGGGGCTGAAGGCGCAGATCAACCTGCACTCGGTGTTCGACCGCAAGAACTACTTCTACGCCGACCTGCCGCAGGGCTATCAGATCAGCCAGTATCTGCAGCCCATCGTCGGCAAGGGCGAGATCGTTCTGGACCTGCCGGACGGCTCCTCGCGCACGGTCGGCGTCACGCGCCTGCATCTGGAGCAGGACGCCGGCAAGTCGCTGCACGACCAGCACCCCGCCAAGACCTACATCGACCTGAACCGGTCGGGCGTGGCGCTGATGGAGATCGTGTCGGAGCCGGACATGCGCACCGCGGAGGAGGCCGGCGCCTATGTGCGCAAGCTGCGCTCCATCCTGCGCTACCTCGGCACCTGCGACGGCAACATGGAGGAAGGCTCCATGCGCTGCGACGTCAACGTGTCGGTGCGCAAGCCGGGCGCGCCCTTCGGCACGCGCTGCGAGATCAAGAACGTCAACTCGATCCGCTTCGTCATGCAGGCGATCGAGTACGAGGCGCGCCGCCAGATCGAGATCATCGAAGAGGGCGGCAAGATCGACCAGGAGACGCGCCTGTGGGACACGACCAAGTTCGTGACCCGCTCCATGCGTTCCAAGGAAGAGGCGCACGACTACCGCTACTTCCCCGATCCGGACCTGCTGCCGCTGGAACTGGACGCGGCGTGGGTGGAGGACATCAAGCGCACCCTGCCGGAGCTGCCGGACGACAAGAAGGCCCGCTTCATAGCCGAGTACAAGCTGTCGCCCTACGACGCCAACGTGCTGGTGTCGGAGAAGGCCCGCGCCGACTTCTTCGAGGCGGTGGCCAAGGGCCGCGACCCGAAGCTGGCCGCCAACTGGGTCACCGGCGAGCTGTTCGGCTATCTGAACAAGGCCGGCAAGGAGATCGAGGAGAGCCCCGTCTCGGCGGAGAATCTCGGTGGCCTGATCGACCTGATCGCTGACAACACCATCTCCGGCCGCATCGCCAAGGAGGTGTTCGAGGCGATGTTCGAAACCGGTGAGAAGCCCGCCGACATCGTCGAGAAGAAGGGCCTGCGCCAGGTCACCGACACCGGGGCCATCGAGTCGTCCATCGACGCCGTTCTGGCCGCCAACGCCGACAAGGTGGCGGAGTTCCAGTCGGGCAAGGACAAGCTGTTCGGCTTCTTCGTCGGTCAGGTCATGAAGGCGACCCAGGGCAAGGCCAACCCCGCCCTGGTCAACGAAATCCTGACGGCCAAGCTGAAGGGCTGACTTGAAACGGTTGTGACGCCGCGCCAAGGCATGGTGCGGCGTCATAACCGTTGATTTTGTTCTCCCGTCGGTTTCAAGTGGGGCCGGCGGGAGGCCCAATGATTGCAGATTCGCTGACGGTGGCGCTGCTTGCGCTGTTCGCCGGTCTCCTGGCCGGATTTCTCGCCGGTTTGCTGGCGGCGCGGCGCATGGGGGCAAGGCCCTCCGCGAAGGACCCGGCTCACACCGCCGTGGCGACGGAGGAACGGCTGCGCGCCATTCTGGACACCGCCCCCATTGGTGTTCTCATCAACACGCGCGACGGCGAGAACCTCTATCACAGCCCCAGCGCCGCCACCTGTTTCAAAGTCAGCGGCGAGCAGTTGCAGCGCGACGGCATGTGGCCGCTCTATCATGACCCGCGGGATCGCCGGACCGCCATCGATCGCCTTTACGCCGATGGCCTCTTCGATGGTCAGGAGGTGTTGCTGCGCCGCGGCGACGGCGAAACCTGCATGGGGTCGCTCAGTTCGACCGTCATCGACTTCGAAGGGCAACGCTGCCACATCAGCTGGTTCTATGATCTGACCGAGCAGAAGAAGGCCGACGCGGTTCGTCGCGACTTGGCCGACCGCTTGGAAATGGCCCTGGACGCCACCGGGGCGGCGGTGTGGGACACCGACATCCCGCGGGGCACCTGTTGGTGGTCCGACAGCTTTCCACGCATGCTGGGCTACGCCGAGCCACCGGCGATGCCCGCCGACTTCTGGGACGTTCGCCTTCATCCCGACGACCGGCAGCGCGTGCTGACGACCATCGATGCCCATCTGCGGGGCGAGACCGAGGCCTATGCCTACGATTACCGTCTGCGCCGCGCCGATGGCGGCTGGATGTGGATCGCCGCGCAGGGGCGGGCGATTCGCGACGCCTCCGGCCGGGCGGTGCGCTACGTCGGCATCATGACCGACATCACCGAGCGCCGCCGCCAGGAGGAGGAGGTCCGCGCCGGCAAGGAGCGGCTGCTGCGGATCCTGGAGGCCAGTCCCATCGCCGTGAACATCACGCGCCGCGACGGCCTGCTGGTGTTCTGCAACACGCAGTCGGAGATCATCCTGGGACGGTCGCGCGACGACCTGCTGCCGATGCCCGCCGAGCGGCTTTACGCCGATCCCGCCGACCGTCGCGCCCTGATCGACCGCTTCGAACGGGAGGGTCCCTTCCGCGACGCCGAGGTGCGCTTCCGCAAGCCGGATGGAACGATCGTCTGGGTGCTGTCGAGCTGGGGCGAGATCGAGATGGACGGGGAGCCGGCGCTGCTGACCTGGCTCTACGACATCAACGACCGCAAGGCGGCGGAGGCCGCCATGGCGGCGGCCCGCGACGAGGCGGAGCACGCCTTGGCCGAGCTGCGCGCCGCCCAGGAAAGCCTGATCCAGGCGGAAGCCATGGCCTCCCTGGGGCAGCTGGTGGCCGGGGTGGCGCACGAGATCAACACGCCCATCGGCATCGGCCTCACCGCGGCCAGCCACATCGCCGAACAGGCCCGCGACCTGCACACCCGTTTCGATTCGGGCACACTGAAGAAAACCACCCTGGCCGAATATCTGGATTCGGTCACGGAGGCGGCCCGCCTGTTGGTGTCGAACATGAACCGGGCGGCGGCGCTGGTGCAGAGCTTCAAGCGGGTGGCGGTGGACCAGACCTCCGGCGAACGGCGGACCTTCGATCTGCGCACCTACGTCGACGAGGTGCTGTTCTCGTTGCGGCCCCGCCTGAAGCGCACGCTGGTGGCGGTCGAGGTGGACTGTCCGGACGGGCTGGAGATGGACAGCTTTCCCGGCGCGCTGAGCCAGGTGCTGACCAACCTCGTGATCAACGCGCTGATCCACGCCTATGGCGAGGACCAGCGGGGAACCATCCGCATCACGGCCCATGCCGATGGCGACGATCACGTCGTCATCGACTTTTCCGACGACGGGTCCGGCATTCCCGACGATCATCTGCCGAAGGTCTTCGAGCCCTTCTTCACGACCAAGCGGGGCGAGGGCGGTTCGGGTCTGGGGCTGCACATCGTGCACAGCACGGTCACGGGGGTGCTGGGCGGTACGGTGGCGGTGCGGTCGGTGGCCGGGCAGGGCACGGGCTTCACCCTGCGATTGCCGCGCCGCATCGCGCGCGAGACGGCCCCGGCGGCCGCTCCGTCGTCCGAACCGGGACCGGTGGTGACGGTCTAACGGAAGCCCTGTGGCCGCAGGGCTACGTCAGACGTGAAGGTCCCGGAATTGCAGATGCTTGGGACGGCGGCCGCGCCGCTTGGGCGGGGCGAAGGCGGCCGTGGCGCCGCTTTCGCCCCGCACTTCGGCTTTCAGCTCCTGAACGCAGCGCAGCAGCAGCTCCTTTTCCCGCATGTCCTCGCGGTCGGTGACCTCAAGACAGCTCAGCTTGATCTCCACCAGATCGATCAGCGTTTCGGCGCAGCGGCGTGACAGGCTCATGGCGTCCCCCCCGACCAAAGATTGCTATCGCGTTCCGGTGGTAAGCTACCTCTGATTTTCTAAAAAGTACATAAAATTTTATACAGATTTCGATCTTTCTCGGTGCGATCACATTTTTGGAGAGTAAGCGTTGACAGGCCCCATCCGGATCGTTAGAACGCACCCACGCCAGCGGCGCCACAGAGCGCCGCCCCGGCAGGAGGGGTGGCCGAGAGGCTGAAGGCGGCGGTTTGCTAAACCGTTATAGGGGCTCAAACCCCTATCGTGGGTTCGAATCCCATCCCCTCCGCCATTTTCTTTCAGATCAGTGAGTTAGCAGCCTGATCCGGCGGTTTCCTTGGGCAGCGACCCAGGACAAACCGTTGCCGGTGTGCCGGTTTTTGTGCCGACCGCAGCATCTCCCGAAACCGCGACGACACGTTGAGATACCGCGCACCCTTTCCGTGCCGGAACAGCGCGTCGGAACCCAGGAAGTGGGGCAGGGCGGTCAACCTGCCTCCAAGTCAGGCCGGCGGCCTCCCGCCGACAGCACGTCCCAATGCTCGGAGAGTTTGCCGTTCTCCACCCGGAAGAGATCGACCACGATCTGCGGCGTGTCGGCCCAGCCGTGGATACGGCCGTGAATGCCGACGAAATCGCCTTCGGTGACGGTCAGGCCTGGCTCGTAATAGACATCGGACGACAAACCGGCGACGAGCGACTTCAGCGCATCGCGGCCCTGCGGGATGATTGCATTGTGCTGGACATGGTCCGGTGCATAGAGCCGCTCGACCGTCGAGGGGGCGCGACGTTGGAGCAGCGTGGTCATCGCCTTGACCACCAGCGCCTTGTTGCGCTCGCGACGCGCGTCGGAGATGCGGTCGGCGGGGCGGGGAACCTCGATCGGGCCAGCCGTGCGAAGAAATTCTCCGTCGGGCCGTGTGACGAATGAGTGGACGCCGCCGCGATCCTCGTTCTGGACGTTTTTAACCGTGGCCCCGCTTGCTTCTTTCCAGCTCACGGCAAAGACGCAATCGCCGAGAGGAACGACTTCAATGGCCGCGGCCTCGCTGCGCGCGAACGGGCCTTCCTTAATCGCGAATGCGACGCGGTTTTCGGCGAACTCTGGAACCGTTCGGCGGGATGTGGGCTAGCCCTTGGTGGACAGGCGCCGCTCCTGAAACGCAACGCCCCAGTCCCGCATAGCCATCAATACGGGCGCGAGCGTCTGCCCGAACGGAGTGAGCGAATATTCGACGCGCGGAGGGACCTCGGCGAAGACTTCGCGGGCGACGATCCCGTCGGCCTCGAGTTCGCGGAGCTGCATCGTGAGAGACCTCTGGCTCGGGTCTCCGACCAAGCGGCGCAGCTCGCCGAAACGGCGCGGACCGTCGAGGAGGCGGTAGATGATCATCGGCTTCCACTTGCCCCCGGTGACGTCGACGGTGGTTTCGACGGGGCATTTCCGGCCAACTGTCATTGATCGCTCCGATGGTGTACTTTCTATCCCTATAGGCAAAATGGTTGCCTACTTGCAAGTTCGCCTGTGTCGCGCCTAGCTGGAAGCCGCAAATTCGAAAGGTGAATCATCATGCGGGCCGCCTTCTACGACCGACAGGGAACTGCGACGGAGGTGCTGACCATCGGCAACCTGCCCGATCCAACGCCGGGAGCCGGGGAGGTCCGGGTGAGGGTGGTCGCCTCCGGCATCAATCCTTCCGACATCAAGACGAGGACCGGTTTCGGAGGCAAGGCCATGCCGTTCCCACGGATCGTCCCGCATCAGGACGGAGCGGGCGTCATCGACGATGTCGGCCCCGGCGTGCCTGCGGAACGCATCGGCGAACGGGTCTGGATCTACATGGCGCAGACGGGGAGGGCGTTCGGTACCGCGGCCGAATTCGTCGTCGTGCCTTCCGTGCAGGCCGTCAGGCTTGCCGACAATGTGTCCTTCGCGATCGGTGCGTCCCTCGGCGTCCCGGCGATGACCGCCCACCGGTGCCTGTTCGCGGACGGCGACCTGCGCGGCAGGCGGGTTCTCGTCCAGGGAGGAGCGGGCGCCGTGGGCAACGCGGCGATCCTTCTTGCGAAATGGGCGGGGGCGTGGGTGGCGGCGACGGTGGGCCGCGACGAACAGGCGGATGTCGCACGAGCGGCCGGTGCCGATCTCGTCGTCAACAGGCATGAGGAAGACGTTTCCCAGGCGGTGAGATCTGCGACCGACGGCCACGGCGTCGACCGCATCGTCGACGTCGACATCTCCGCCAACATCGACGTGGCGATCGGCTGTCTCGCGCGCGACGGCGTCATCTCGGCCTATTCGACGAAATCGCCGCAGGCTTCTCTCACGATCCCGTTCTTCCCGGTTCTGCTGGGCGGCTTCTCGTTCCGTTTCGTCTACGTCTACACCATGCCGGAGGCCGCGATGCGGCAGGCGGCCGAGGAGATTTCCGCCTGCGCCGCGTCCGGGGCATACGCTCCGCGGATCGCCAAGACATTTGACCTCGACGCGGTGGCCGAAGCGCACGCGTTCCAGGATAGCGGCAAGGCGGTCGGAAAAATCCTGGTCCGAGTGCAGAACTCGTGACGCGCGCGGTTCAAGCGCCGCTCCATGTGCCGCTCCGTGTACGGCCTCGTCGTTGTCGCGCTCGGCGATGACCCGTTGATGAGCCATGACGTTTGCAACTCCTCTGCGTCCGCGATGACGCGCAGGGCAGAACTCAGACGTCGGACCCTGTTTTGCCGCGGCGGCGCGTGCCGGAGGCGTGCGTCACACAGCAATCCGGAGAAGCATGAAACCACCGCTGGCCATGGATGTTGACGAAGAGGAGGCCGCCTCAGGCCCTGTCCGTTCGTTGGAACGGCAGAGGATGTGCATGGCTTCTGAGCGTCAGAAACTTACCTGAGAGAGGCTGGGACGTCATAATGGATGAGAGAACTCCCCCCACTCGGACGGCCACGCAGGCCCGCCAAGGCAGCATCAAGCACGTCGGCCGGTATGTTCTTGGGATAAGCCTACCGCTCGCAATCATTGCGATGATTGTTGTCTACATGCTCGTCTTCTAATCCGGGCGTCCCGTCGCTTGCATATTCCTGTTCTGTTGGAGAGAAGCTGTGAGCATTCAGTGCCGTTGCCTCCTCATCCGCGAAGGAGAGGCACCCATCTGGAGCGATAAGGCGTTCCGCTTGCCACCGAACCGGGGTGACAGCGTTCAGTTCGAAGAAAATGGAACGCCATTCACCTTCCAGGTCACGGAGATCCTGCACACGCTGTCTCTGGACGGCGTGGATTTCGCGTTGATTCTCAGTGAGGTGCCAGGCTCACGGGGCAAGCCATTCCGGGTGCTGTTCGAAGATCAAGCCCGCAAGACCGGAAGACACGACCGGGCATGACCGCATCGCCATCAGCTCCGGCGCTTGCGTGCACCCTTCCACCCAGCTGATATTGTTAGAAGGTTGCTGGTCTGAACCCATCCCACGCGATGATTCTATGTGTCGGTCTGTGCGGCGAAGAGGCAAAGCTGTGAGGATTGGTGGCGTTTCAACGCCGCCAAGGGCTCGACGGTCTCCCGCTCAAGGCGATGTGGACTGGGTTCGCGAACATCCGGCAGGGGGCTTTGCTTGCGAGTTTCAGCGTTCAGGCAGCCGGCCTGTTCGGGTGTGCAGATGAAGGCCCTGCATGCTGGCCCTGTACGGACCACCCCCAGCCCTACTTTCGGGTTCGTGCCGCCATCCACCGGAGGGCGGCGCTGGCGGGATACGCCAGGGCGAAGCTGAGTGTTGTCCAGACGATCTGCGCAGTCGAGGGCGATGCCCCCGGCTTGACCCGGATATCGGCCTCAAGCAGTCCGACGGCGCTGAACAGCAAGTATGCGCAGGCGCAAAACCAGAAAAGCGACATGATGCCTCCAAGCGCTGGCACCATGTCGCCGTATGGTTAACAAAGCATCAAGACGCGCATCGTGTCGTCAATCGGCAACGACCACAGACTCCCGCCGCTGCGTGCCCATGCGCCCACCAAGCGCCGCCGCTGCGGCGCCGAGCAGCAGGGCGACGGTCCCCCAGATCCCGGCCGAGGACAGCGTGTTGCTCGTCGCCTCGGCCGCCTGCGTCGCCGTCTGCGTCGCTTGCTGCTTGGCTTGGCCGAATTGCTGCTCAACCTGTTGAAGCCGCTGGCGCGCCTGATCCTCGGGAATCCCGGCCTGCTGCGCGATCAACGAAACCGCCTGCTGCCGCGCTTGGTCGGCCTCCGGTCCGCCGCGGGCCATTGTGGTCAAGGCATTGACCAGCTGGGTGCGGGCATCGGCGCCGCTGCGCTGCTGGTCGGCAGGGCGCAGCAGATCTTCGGCCCGGTTGCGCAGGTCCTCGGCGGACACCCCCGACGCTTCCGCCACCTTGGGCGCGACCTGCTGGACGGTTTGGGTCACACCGGACGTCACGTTACCCAAGGCGCTCAACGCCCCGCCCATGACGTTGCCGACCGTGGTGGTCACCAGATAGGCGCTGATCAGCAGGGCGAAGGCCCAGGTGAGCAGGCCGTGGATGAGGCCATCACCGCGCACGACCACGCCGGCCAGCCGAGCCGCCACATAGCCGCCGACACCAAGCGCGACCATATAGCTGACCGTCCACCAGAGGCCCGCGCCGATGCCGAAGGAACTCGCCTGCGGCAAGCCCTCCCGTCCGGCGGACGGGTCGATGGTCGTCATGCCGATGCCCAGCCCCAGCATGCTCAACAGCAGTTGGATCGCCAGGGCGAGGACGACGCCCGCGAAGACCGCCGCCCACGACACGCGGCGATGGACGCCGGGGCGCACCTCCACCCCGACATCGGCCGCGGCCGTCGGGTGAGGGGTCGCGTGCGGCGTCGGGTACACGCCTTCCTTGATCACCATGTTCGTGCTCCTCAGTCTTCGATGGGGATGGTGTCGGCTTGGCGTTCCCAATGGGATCGGCGTCAAAAGCTGGCTGGCGCAGCGCAAAAGCCGGACACGATCAAGCCGCTCAACCTCATGCCCGGGCGATGGTTCCTTGCGGACATTGCGCGATGCCCTTCCGGCCGGTCCCAGCGTCGGTTCCGCCCGTCCGAGCCAGACCGGATCGGATCGGTTCCTACCCCAACGGGGGCGCCAGCTGTGGGGCGATGGGACCTGTTGAGAGCGGAGGTGGGATGAGCCAGCTTGGAGGCCTCGTGGGATCATGGGGCTGCCGACCCGCCTTTGGAGGGCGCCCACACCGGCCCCTCACTTCCACAGCCGTTTGCCCTTCACCGCGCCGCCGGCGCTGGCGCCGACGCGGTAGGACACCACCGCCGGTGCCGCGGCTCTTAGCGGGCTTGACGTCAGCGCGGCGTTCGGGTCGATCCCTTCGGCCGGTAGGGCCAGCACCCGGTGCAGCACGGCCCCGAACATCACCTGGACGATGGCCGAGACGATCGGCGCGCCCCAGGAGATGCAATTGCCGGCCCTCGCCGGCTCGACCGCCCGGACGCCGGGGGGCGGCCCGGGTCTCGTTGTCGAGCTGCGGCAGCGCCACGACCTGAGCGCCCCGCCGGCGGTACAGCTCGACCAGCTTGGCCGGATCGTCCTGCGCCACGGCGACGTCCGGGAAAGGAACCACATGACCGCTGGGCCGGCACCGTCCAGGTGACGGCACCCTTCCTGAGTTTTTCGGTCGAGGGCGCCTACTCCGCCACGGCGTCGCCCGGCTCGTTTCCCCCGCTCCATTCCCGGATGAGGCCGTACGCCACGGCGAGCAGCGTCGGCCCGAGGAAAATGCCGATCAGGCCGAATGCGATGAGACCGCCGACGATGCCCAGGAAAATGATGATGAAGGGAAGATCGCTGCTTCGACCGATGAGGATCGGGCGCAGGATGTTGTCGAGGCTGCCGACCAGCAGGCCGACCCAGGCCACCAGAAAGATCGCCATGGCGGTGCGGCCCTGGCTGGCCAGCCAGATCGCGGCGGGCAACCAGATCAGCGCCGGTCCCATCGGCACCAGCGTCAGGAAGAAGGTGATGAAGCCGAGGAGCAGGGCGCCGGGAAGCCCCGCGATCCAGTAACCCACGGTGGCGGCGACAGCTTGCACCAGCGCGGTGCCGAGCACGCCATGGACGACCCCGTTGATCGTTTCGGCGGCGACGTCGAGGGACTGCCGCGCACGGGCGCCGGCGATCCGCCCCACGATGCTGTGCAGCCGGCGCACGGCGGTGCGGCCGTCCCGATAGAGGAAGAAGGCGATCAGGACGCTCAGCGCGATCAGCGACGTTCCCGAGAGAAGATGCTCGCCGCTTGCCAGCACCCAGTCGCGGATCTGGCCGAAATGGGGTTGGAGCGTCGTGCGCAGATTGGCTTCGCCGCTCAGCAGCACGCTCCACACCTCCTGCAGCCGCTCCCCGAGGATCGGGAGGCCGGCCAGCCAGCCCGGCAGGGGTGGAAGGCCCCGGTCCATGGCCGCGTGAGCCGTTTCGAAGACCCGGATGATGTTCTCCGACAGCTTTATTCCAAGCGCGACCAGGGGCCCGACGAGAATTGCCATGATCGCCAGCGTCATGATCGCCGCCGCCAGCGTCGTGCGGCCGCCGAGAGCGCGCTCGATGCGCCGATGCAGCGGCCAGGTGCTGAAGGTCAGGATGACGGCCCAGAGGATCGCCGCGATGAAGGGGCGCAGCACGACGAAGCAGCCGATCACCAGGATCAGCATCATCGACAGGACGAGCGCCTTGCGGACATAGCTCATCTCGTGCCGCTCCGGGGACTCCGGGGCGTCGGCGCGCGGCATGAACCGGTCGTGAATGAAGTCCGCCACGGTTTCCGTTCCCTTCAGCTTGTGTTCCCGTGAGGGCGCGGGTGGTCACACGCCGCTCGTCACCCCCTTGGTCGGCGCCGGGCCCGGCGGGTGCATGGCCTCGTCGTAGCGGGGCTTGGCGCGTTCCTCCGCCGCCGGTTCGCGGATCCGGAACCAGGCGACGTAGAGCGCCGGCAGGAAGATCAGCGTCAGCAGGGTCGCCACGATCAGGCCGCCGATGATCGCGTAGGCCATGGGGCCCCAGAAGACCTCCGGCGCGATGGGGATCATGCCCAGGCTGGCCGCCGCCGCCGTCAGCAGGATCGGCCGCACGCGGTGCATGGTGGCGTTGATGACGGCGTCCCAGGGATGCTCCCCGGCCTCCAGATGCTCGTCGATCTGCGCGATCATGATGACCGAGTTGCGGACGATCATGCCGATCAGCGCGACCACGCCCAGAATGGCGACGAAGCCAAGCGGCGTGCCGGTCGGCAGCAGCGCCGCGACGACGCCGATCAGGCCGAGCGGCGCCACGCTGATGACCAGGAACAGCTTCTGGAAGCTTTGCAGCTGGATCATCAGGATGGGCAGCATGACGAAGATCATGATCGGGAAGACGGCGGTGATCGAGGCCATGCCCTTGGCGCTGTTCTCCACCGTGCCGCCCGCTTCGATGGAGTAGCCGGGCGGCAGGCTGCGCCGCAGCTCGTCCACCGCTGGGGCCAGCTGCTGCACCACCGTCGCGGCCTGCAGCGGGGGAACCAGATCGGCCTGGACGGTGATGGTCGGCAGGCGCGTCCGCCGCCAGACCACCGGCTGCTCCAGGTCGTAGCGCATGGTCGCGACCTCGCCCAGCGGCACGGTGCGGCCGTCCGGAATGGCGATCTGGAGGTTGCGCAGCGTCTCGATGGAGCTGCGCTCCGCGTTGGTCGCCTGGGCCACCACGTCGATCAGGTAGATGTCGTCGCGCACCTGCGTGAAGGCGGCCCCCGACACCGTGGCGTTCAGCGCCTGGTTGAGCGACTTGGAGCTGATCCCCAGCAGGCGGGCCTTGTCCTGGTCGACATCGACCCGCACCACCTTCGACGGCTCGTTCCAGTCGTAGTTGACCAGCAGAGTGTAGGGGTTGGTGCCGATGGTGTCGGCCATCCGGGCGGCGATGGCCCGCACCTCGCCCACGTCGGGTCCGGAAACGCGGTACTGGATCGGCCAGCCGACCGGCGGCCCCATCTCCAGCGGGCTGACCCGCGTGTTCAGGTCGGAGAAATCCTCGTTCAGCACCTTCTCCAGCCGGGCGCGGACCGCCTCGCGGACCTTGTAGCCCTTGGTCACCACCACGGCCTGGGCGAAGTAGTCGTTGGCCAGCTGCACGTCGAGCGGCAGGTAGAAGCGCACCGCACCCTGGCCGACGTAGAAGCTCCACTTCTCGACGTCGGGGTCGGCCGCCAGCACCTTCTCGAAGCGGTCCACCACCTCCTCGGTCGCCCGGATCGAGGCCGTCTGCGGCAGGGTCAGATTGACCAGCAGCTCCGGGCGGTCGGAAGCGGGGAAGAACTGCTGTTGGACGAAGCGCAGGCCGAAGACCGACAGGCCGAACAGCAGCAGCGTGGCGACGATCACCAGATAGCGCGCCCGCATGGCCAGACGCAGGCTGCCCCGGAACATCCGCATCAGGCGCCCCGGCTCGCTGCCATGCTTCGCCTTCATGGTCTTGGGCAGCACGTTCACCCCGATGAGGGGCGCGAACAGGACCGCCACGATCCAGGAGAACAGCAGCGCCATCGCCACCACGGCGAACAGCGTGAAGCAGTATTCCGCCGCACCGCCCTGGGCGAAGCCGATGGGGATGAAGCCGGCCACGGTGATCAGCGTGCCGGTCAGCATGGGAAAGGCCGTGGAGGTGTAGGCGAAGGTCGCCGCCTTATCGAGGCTGAAGCCCTCCTCCAGCTTGGTGATCATCATCTCCACGGTGATCATCGCGTCGTCCACCAGCAGGCCGAGCGCGATGATCAGCGCGCCCAGCGAGATGCGCTGGAGCGTGATGCCGTAGAACTCCATGCCGATGAAGGTCATGCCCAGCACCAGCGGGATGGAGGTCGCCACCACCAGCCCGGCGCGCAGCCCCAGGCTGACGAAGCTGACCACCAGGACGATGACGACGGCTTCCTTCAGCGCCTTGGTGAAGCCGGCGACCGATTCCTCCACCACCACCGACTGGTTGGCGACGAGGTGGACGCCGATGCCCACCGGCAGGTTCGCCTCGACCTGCCGCATCCGCTCGCGGATGCCCTCGCCGAAGGTCAGAACGTTGCCGCCGGCCGCCATGGAGATGATCATCCCGATGGCCGGCTGTCCGTTGTAGCGGAACAGCGGCGACGGCGGGTCGGCGTAGCCGCGCCGGATGTCCGCCAGATCGGCCAGCCGGTAGAACTTGTCGTTGGCGCGCAGGCTGATGGCGCGCAGGCTGTCTTCCGACGTGAAGGCGCCGCTGACCCGGACCGAGATCTTCTCGTCGCCCGCCTGCACCACGCCGGCCGGAGCCACGGCGTTCTGCGCCTGAAGCTCGGCGATGACCTCCTCGCGGTCGATCCCCATCGCGGCCAGCTTGCGGGTCGAGAAGTCGAGGTAGATCCGCTCGTTCTGGACGCCGACGAACTGGATCTTGCCGACGTCCGGCACGCGCATCAGATCGGCCCTTGCGGTCTCCGCATAGTCCTTCAGCTCGCGGTAGCTGAAGCCGTCGGCGGTGAAGGCGTAGACGGTGCCGAAGGTGTCGCCGAACTCGTCGTTGAAGGCCGGCCCCTGCACGCCCTGCGGCAGGGTGGACTTCATGTCGGCGATCTTCTTGCGCACCTGATACCACAGGTCGGGCACCGCCTCGGCCGGCGTGTAGTCCTTCAGGTTGACGTAGACGACCGAGATGCCGGGCTTGGTGTAGCTCTTGACGTAGTCGAGATAGGGGATCTCCTCCAGCTTCTTCTCGATCGGGTCGGTCACCAGCTTCATGGTGTCCTCGATGGTCGCGCCGGGCCAGTTGGCCTGGACCACCATGGTCTTGATCGTGAAGGCCGGGTCCTCCTCGCGGCCGAGGCGCATGTAGGCCATGCCGCCCGCCACCGTCAGCGAGATGATCAGGTACCAGACGAAGGAGCGGTGGCGCAGGGCCCACTCGGAGAGATTGAAGCCGGTCATGGTGCCGCCGCCGTTTCGATTTTCTGGTTGAACCGGACCCGCTGGCCTTCGCTCAGGCTGTGCACGCCGGCGGTGACCACGACGTCGCCGCGGGTCAGGCCTTCGGTGACGATGACCGGGCCATCACCATCCCTGGGCCGGATCACGACCGGCTGGCGCCGGACGGCCTGGGCCTTCGGATCGACGAGCCAGACGAAGCTCCGCCCGCCCTCCTCGAACAGCGCCGTTCCCGGCAGCTCGACCACCGGGGCGGGCGGCTGCTTCAGGCGTCCGATGACGGTCGCGCCGAGGCGCAGGGCGTCGGGCGGGTTGTCCAGCGCGATCCGGACGGTGTGGGTCCGGGTGACGGGATCGGCCTGGGGCGAGATCTCGCGGACGCGGCCGACCGCCACGATGTCCGGTGCGCCGGCCAGCGAGACGTCGATCACCGGGTCCTTCGGCGCCGCCCGGATGCCGGTTTCGGCGACGTTGAAGACGGCTTCGCGCTCCTCCGGCTGGGCGACGCGCACCACCATCTGCCCGGCTTCGACCACCTGTCCGGGCTCGGCCCCGATGGTCGTCACCACGCCGTCGCGGTCCGCCCGCAGCTCCGTGTAGCCGACCCGGTCGCGGGCCGATTGCAGCGCCGCCTGTGTGGCGACGACCTTGGCGTCGGCGGTGCGCATCGCCAGCAGCGCCGCGTCGTACTGCGCCTGGGGGGCGTTGCCGTTGGCCAGCAGTTCCCGCTTGCGGGACTCCTCGTTGCGCGCCTGCACCTGATCGGCCTTGGCGGAGGCGAGGTTCGCCTCGGCGGTGCGCAGCGCGTTGCGCTGGTCCTGGTCGTCCAGCCGCCCCAGCACGTCGCCGGCCTTGACCAGACTGCCCACATCGACCTTGCGCTCGATCAGCTTTCCGGCGATGCGGAAGCCAAGATCGGCGTCCGCCCGCGCCTCGATGGTTCCGGTGGCGGAACCGCCCATCCGGAAGGTCACCGGCTCCACGGTGATGGTCCGCACCGGGCGGATCACCGGCGCCGCGTCGGCGTGATGGCCGCCCTGCGGCTGACAGGCCGTCAGCGTGGGGGCCAGCGCCAGCAGCGCGGCGAGAAGCGGCTTCGCGGGCGGCCGCCACATGGTTGAGGGCCACCTGGTTGGGGGCCGCGTGGTTGGTCGCGCGATGCGGGTCATGCGCCGCTCCCCTGCTTGATGGTGACCTTCTGGTCCGGCCGCAGCTTCTGGACGCCGCCGACCACCACCAGATCGCCATCGACGAGGCCGCTGGAGACGGTGACCGTGCCGGTGTCGTATTGCAGGACGGAGACGGGGCGCAGGCTCACCGTGTCGGCCGGCCGCGCCACGACCCACACCGCCGGCTCCCCGTTCCCCGTCTGGAAGAGGGCCGAGGACGGCAGATTGACCACCGGCCGCGCCGGCAGCTTGGCCCGCCCGACGACCGAGGAGCCCAGCAGGAAGGCGTCGGGGGCGTTGGGCAGGGAGACCTTCACGGTGTAGGTCCGGGTCACCGGATCGACCCCCGGAGACACCTCGCGGATCGTGCCCTCGGTGACGGTCTTGGCATCGTTGACGAGCCGCACCTCGACCGGCGGCAGGCCCTCCCGCCCTTCCAGCCGGATGCTGGCGCCCGGCACCTGGAAGACCGCCTCCCGCTCGTTCGGGTCGGCCAGCCGCAGCACCGTCTGGCCGACGGCGACCACCTGGCCGGGCTCCGCCGCCTTCGCCGTGATGACCCCGTCGCGGTCGGCCCGCAGTTCGGTGTAGGACAGCGTGTCCCGGGCCGAGCCCAGCTGCGCCTCGGCGGAGTTCAGCTCGGCCTGCGCCTGCTGGAAGCGCTTCTGGGCGTTGTCGTACTGGACCCGGGTGGTGAAGCCGTTGGCGAGCAGGGAGCGTTGCCGCTCCTCCTGCGTCCGGCTCTGCTCGACGGCGGCCTGCGCCGCCGCCACGTCGGATTCGGCGGACCGCACCGCGTTGGTCTGGTCCTGGTTGTCCAGCCGCGCCAGCAGTTGGCCGGACGTGACCGCCTGTCCGACCTCCACCAGCCGCTCGACCACCTTGCCGCTGACGCGGAAGCCGAGGTTGCTCTCGTGGCGGGCCTGGATTTCACCGGTCAGCGCGGCGGTGCGGTCGAACTGGCTGACCTGCACCGGCAACGCGCGGATCAGCGTCGCCTCGGCCGGCGGCGGCGCCGGCTGCTCGCAACCGGGAAGCAGAAGGCCGGCGACGATCGCCGCTCTGGATGACCAAGACGATGACCAGGACATGGCGCCTCTCTCCTTCTCGGGACCGCTCATGGCGCCCTCACCCCTTCACCGGCTGCTCGAGCCGCTGCCGGTGCGCGTAGAGCGCCGCCACGGCGCAGGAGGCCATGCGCGTCATGACGCTGTCGGCCCGGCTGGTCAGCACGATCGGCACCCGCGCCCCCAGCACGATGCCGGCGGCATCGGCGTTCGCCAGGAAGGTCAGATTTTTGGCGAGCATGTTGCCCGCCTCCAGATCCGGCACGACGAGGATGTCGGCCTGCCCGGCGACCGGAGACGCGATGCCCTTGATCCTCGCCGCATCCGGGCTGATGGCGTTGTCGAGCGCCAGCGGCCCGTCCAGCAGGCCGCCGGTGATCTGCCCCCGGTCGGCCATCTTGCACAGCGCGCCGGCCTCCACGGTGGAGGGGATCTTCGGGTTGACGGTCTCGACCGCCGACAGGATCGCCACCTTCGGCTGGGGATTCCCCAGCGCCCGCGCCAGATCGATGGCGTTCTGGATGATGTCGCGCTTGTCCTCCAGGGTCGGCGCGATGTTCACCGCGGCGTCGGTGATGAACAGCGGCTTGGCGTAGGTCGGCACGTCCATGATGAAGACGTGGCTGATGCGCCGCTCCGTCCGCAGCCCGCTGTCCTTCCTGGCCACCTCGCGCAGCAGTTCGTCGGTGTGCAGGCTTCCCTTCATGAGAAGCTGGGCACGCCCCTGGCGCACCAGCTCCACGGCCGTGGCGGCGGCGGCGTGGCTGTGCGGCACGTCCACGATCTCGTACGGGGCGATGTCGAGGCCGGACTCGCCCGCCACGGCGCGGATGCGCGCGGCCGGACCGATCAGGATCGGGGTGATGAAGCCCTGACGGGCCGCGTCGACGGCGCCGCCCAGGGACGAGGCGTCGCAGGGGTGCGCCACCGCCGTGGAGACGGCGGGGATTTCGCGGCACGCGGCGACCAGCCGTTCGTACTTTTCATGCCGATGGGCGGACGGTGGCGGGCTGCCGGCCATGACGCGCCCTCCTCACCAGCGCAGATACAGCCCGACGTCCCCCGGCATCCCGCCGGGATAGTCCAGGATCTGCGCCCGCAGCTTGTAGCCCTTGGCCCTCAGGTTCTTGTCGAAGACCTCGTAGGCTTCGCGGGCGTAGCCGGTCAGGGAGTTCGGCCAATCCGGCTCGAAATTGTTGATCGCCCGGCCGCCGTCGGTGCAGTAGCTGCTCGGGAAGCGCGCCACCTGGATCTCCTTCACGCCGCGCGAGGCGGCGTCGCGCACCGCGCGCGTGAACCGCTCCTTGGCGTCGGGGCGGACGTGCTGGTTCATGAAGGCCTCGCGGACGGTGTCCTGTTCCTTCATGTGCTTCTTTTCCCGCTCCAGCGCTTCCTGGAGCAGCGCCATCTCGTGCTCCTCGGTGAGCTTCCGGAGTTCGTCGGGCGAGATCAGGTCGTCGCCGATGTCGGGGACGGCCGCGGCCGCCCTGGTCTGGTCCATGTTGCTCATGACGCGTTTCCCTTGTTGCTTGTCAGCCTCTTGTCTCGGCGCCGGGTTCACTTGGCCTTCGCGGTGCCCATCGCCCTGGACGGCGCGTCCGCCCGGCTGATGTCGGAGGCGGCCTCGGCCAGCGACGCTCCGCCGGCTCCGGGCAGCACGCGCAGGGGCGGCTCGCGCTCGGCCTCGATGCGCTCCTCCTTGTTGTGGAGCAGGGCATCCACCTGCCGCAGCCGGGCGCGCTGGTCTGGGGTCAGCGGCCCGGAGGCCTCCAGGACGCGCTCCGCCAGCGCCATCACCTCCTTGCGCTCCTTCTCGCCGTGCAGGAGCTTCGGCAGCGCGCTCATCGCCGTGTCTTCGTCCATCAGCATCAGGAAAACCTGTTCGCGGAAGACCGCGCGGACGGCGTCCACGGACAGCTGCTGGGTGCCGGGATGCTCCTCGCGGATTTTCCGCAGCATCTGGAAGGCGCGCTCGTCGAGGGCGCCTTCGCCGCGCCGCGCGTGGATCAGGACGCGGAACAGCGCCTCCCGCATCCCACCCTCCTCCACGCGGCCCATGATCTCGGCCATCCGCTTCTCGACCAGGGCTTCGAACGCCTCGTCGCGGACGTGCGGCGGCCGCGCGTCCTCGCCCGGCGCGGCCAGCCCGACCAGAGCCTGAAGGAGCGGTGCGTTGTAGAGGCCCATGAACAGGCGTTCGACGGTGCCGTCCCGCGCGTCCCGCCAGCGGTCGAGCCCCTGCACGATCTCGTCCGAGATGCGGTTCTGCGCGCTCAGATACGGGTTGTCCGGGCTCACCGGGCGGCGGTGCTCGCGCACCCAGTCGGCCATGGGACCGACCGGCGCCATGAAGGGGTTGAGGTGCGAAAACAGGTAATACTGGCTGCGCGCCGGGTTCATCATCCGCAGCCATTCGGCGAAGGGCTCGTTGACGGCCGCCTGGATGGTGGGCCGGGCGAAGGTGGCGTACAGCCCCTTGTTGATGTCCGAGATGCGGGCCACGGCGGCGAAGCGCCGGTCGTCCTCCGGTGTGTTGCCGCCAAGCCCGCGGATGTCGTCGAGCGTGCGCGGCTCGAACCGCGTGACGTAATCGCCCGCGACCAGATCGGCGCCGGGAACGTTGGGGTCCTTCGGCTGAAGGATCATCTCGTAGAGACCGGGCGGCAGCAGGTCGATGAAGTCGATGTTCTCGACGAACTCCGACGTTTCCTTGCGGGCGACGCGGCCGGACACGAAGATGCCCAGGTGTCCGATGTCGTGATGGAGGTTGTAGACGATGGTCTGCTCGTGGGCCCGGATGTCCTCGACGTCGCTGTAGAGATCGAGGATCCAGCCCAGCGCCTGTTGCGGCGGCGTGATGTTGTCGCCGAAGGACGCGAAGACCAGGATGGGCGAGCGGATGTTCCGCAAATCCAGCCGGCGCCCGTTCCGGACGATGCCGCCGCTGGTCATCTTGTTGCCGACGAACAGCTCATCGGTGATCGCCTCGATCTCCTCCCCGTTCATCAGGAAGAAGCCGCTCCACCACTTTTCGAACTCGAGGTAACGGTCCGCTTCCGTGTCGATATGGGCGTACAGGTTGTACGCCTTCTTCCAATAGGTGTTGGCCGGGTCCAGCTTCTCGAAGTTGCCGACGAGATGCGCACCGTCGAAGCGGCCGTTGCCGAGATCGCTGGCGAGAGCGGCGAGCCAGGAGCCGCCATAAAGCCCACCGAGGTAGCGCATCGGGTTCCGCCCCTTCACGCCGGCCCAGTAGGACAGCGGGGAGCCCGCGATGATGATCGGCCCCATCAGGTCGGGCCGGACCGCGCTCAGCGCCATCACCGCCCAGCCCGCCTGGCAATTGCCGATCACGCACGGCTTGCCGCCCGCGCCGTCGTGCAGTTTCCCGACATGCTCGATGAAGAAGGCCTCGGCCTCACCCACGTCGGCCAGGGTCTGGCCCGGCTCCGGTTCGGGATGGAAACCGATGAAATAGCAGGGGTGGCCGGCGCGCAGGGCGGTGCCGATCTGGCTGTCCGGTTTGAAGCCGCCGATCCCGGGCCCGTGACCGGCGCGCGGATCGACGATCACGAACGGGCGCTTGGCCGGGTCCGTGCCGACGGCGGGGTCCGGCAGGATGCGAAGCAGCATGTAATTGCAGGGCCGCTTCAACTTCCGCCCCTCCATCACGACCTCGTACGGGAAGGTCAGGACGGGCGGCTTTCCTTTGTCGGCGTGGTCCATGAACTGGTCGCCGCGGCGCCGCAGGACGTCCAGGAACAGGACCCAGCGCTGCATGGCGTCGACGCCATAGTCGAAAGCGTCCTGGAACGGGTTGGGAATGTTGAACGGGTTGGGAAAGGCCGGCGTTGGCCAACCGTCCGCGTCATTCCCGGCCGCCGTCTCTCCGACCGACTTTGCCCCGGCGGGTTTTGTTCGGGCCGGCTTTGTCCCTGCCGCTTTTGCTGCGGCACCGTTTTCTGCGGGTTCGGCGAAGGGGCCAAGAAAGGGAAATGCCGAGGTCCAAGCTGAAAACCAGGTTGCCAGAGGCGGTTGTTCCGTCAGGGGAGGCACCTGCCGATTTTTCATCACATGTCCTCTTTGGCTGTACGCTCCTGTGCCGGCTGTGTGTTCGCCGTGCCGACCGGCTTCTGTGCATCCGCGAATGCAGTGCGGCATTGGCGCTGCGGATACCGAGGCGCCGCGGATACCGACCCAGGATGAGAACGTAAGGGGCCAAGGCGCCGGCATTGACGCACGGAATACTGCGACGCACGGAATACTGCACCGCATCATCCGCCGCGTTGAAGCATGCAACTGTTGGCACTGTTACCGTATCAGGCCACGCTGTCTTGATCGCTCATCCCCGAAACAGCGCGACGGCACCGTCTTCCGGCGGGGACTCCGGCTTCGGGTTTTTCCCATGAATGAGATGCACATTTCGGAAAACCCAAACCAAATGCTCTTTGTCTAATATAGGTTAAAATTTTCGCACATTTTTTTTTGATTGATAAAGCAACGCGCCTCGAGTTGCCGTAAATACTGTCCGATTATCGACCCATGGACAGAAAACAGCCTTCATCCCATGACCGATACGGTGGGCGTTACCGTAGCATGACTGCGCTTTGGCTTGGAGGAATGCTACCTTCCAAAGCACAGTGTCTTGCGGGTTAAATTGTTCTCCCGACCTGTGCACCTCGCCCAGCCGATCGGCTGTCCGTCGATTTCGCATCGGGCCGGCCGGTTCGTCGGGAAGGCGTCTCCTGTCCCTGAAAAAACCGCCTCTGAAAAGCCGCCCACAAAAAGCGCTGGGAGCAAACCATGAAACACCGAACCAAGGTCGCTCTGGCCGTTGCCCTGACGGCGACGGTGATCACCGCCGCGAACGCGCAGATGGGGCCGAGCCCCACGGAAACGAATTTTCAGGTCCGGACCACGGGCGACCTTGTGCGGTTGTGCGAAGCCACGCCGAACGACCCGACCGGCATCGCGGCGCTCCATTTCTGCCATGGCTTCGCCGTCGGCGCCTATCAGTACCATCAGGTCGTGGCGGCCGCCGAAGGCAAGCGCCAGCTGGTGTGCGCGCCGACGCCACCGCCGTCGCGCAACGACGCCGTTTCCGCCTTCGTCGCCTGGGCAAAGCAGAATCCCAAGCTGATGGACACGCCGCCGGTGGATGGGCTGTTCCGCTTCCTGTCCCAGCGCTACCCCTGCCGCGCCTGATCCCGCCGGCATCCGCTTCCTCCGCCGCGGTCCACGGCCTTCGATCAAAGGCCAACCAGGATGGGCCGACCGGGATGGGCCAACCAGGATGGGCCAACCAGGATGGGAAAGACCATGAAACCCTCACAGTTCCTCCGCGTCGCCGTCGTCGCGCTTCCCCTTGCGGCGTGCTCCGACATGTCCCCGACCCAGCAGCGCGCGCTCACCGGCACGACCGGTGGCGCTGCCGGCGGGGCGCTGATCGGCGCCATCGCCGGCAACGCCGGCATGGGTGCCGCCATCGGCGCGGGCGCCGGTTTGGCCGGCGGTCTGCTCTACGACTATCACAAGCGGACCGAGGCCTCCGCCTACCAGCGCGGCGTCCAGCAGGGGTCCACGCAGCGAAGCGGCACCCAGTGACCCGCGTTGATCGTGCGCTGACGGGGACGTTTTCGCCATGCCGCTGATTCCATTGGACGGCGAGCGCGCCCTCGTCACGGGCATCGCCAACGACCGGGCGAAGGACGATCGCGGAGCCCGGCCAGCCGTTGTCATTCTGCGGTGCGGCTGGCATTCTGATCGCGATGATACCGCTCCTGGCGCATGAACCACGATCCTGCGAGCAGACCGTTGCCGCTGCGTCGGTCGTTCGCGACGTTCTCGGCGGCGCTGCCTTGGCCGCGTATCTCTATGGTTCGGCGGTCGCGGGTGGCCTGCGCCTGAACAGCGATCTCGACATCCTCGTCGTCACCGATCGATCGTTGTCGGACGACGAGCGCGTCGCGATCATCCGTCAGCTCTTGCCGATCTCGGGACGCACCGCCGTCGGCGGGCCGGGCCGCCCTATCGAACTCACCATCCTCGCCCGCCCGGCCCTGATCCCATGGCGCCACCCAGGCAGTCTTGAGCTTCAGTACGGCGAATGGATGCGTGCCGAGTTCGAGCGGGGCGACATGCCCGAATGGCCATGCCGGGATCCCGATGTCGCCGTCCTGATCGAGACGGCCCGTCGCGGAGCCCTGCCGCTCTTTGGCCCGCCCGTCGCCGCAGTCCTCGATCCGGTGCCGCGAGCGGATCTTGTCCGAGCCATGGTGGACATGGTGCCGATCCTGATTCCGGGTATCGAAGAGGGGGACGACAGACGGAACGGGCTGCTGACCCTGGCGCGGATTTGGACGACGCTCGCGACCGGCGAGATCCTCCCGAAGGATGGGGCCGCCGATTGGGCACTCGCGCGTCTGCCCGAGGAGCATCGGCGCGTTCTGGAGCACGCCCGAGCGGCCTATCTCGGTGAGGAGCCGGAGGATTGGAGCGATCTCGCGCCGCGGGTGCGCGCGCATGTCGACCACGTCATCGCACGCATTCGGCCCCTGATGGCCGGGACATCGCGGATTGACGGATCGACAGGCTGACACGCCCGCGCCATGACCTCGCCCGGAACGGTCAGTATCCGGGAGGCGGGGTGACGGTGACGTAGGTGACGCTTCCGTTCACATAGCTGCGGTTGTACCAGGTTCCGCCGCAGCCGTAGTAGCTGACGCCGCCGTACGGCACGACGGTGGGGGTGCAGGGAAGCACCGTCACGTAGTTGGGACCCGCCGTGGCGGCACCGGCGATGTAGCCGGCGGTCGCCCCCACCGCAGCACCCGCAAGGGCCCACCCCCAATCGTCGTCATCGTCGTCATAGTGATGACCGTCCCAGTCGTTGGCGATGTTCTGCGCCGCGTAGGCCCGCGATTCGGTGCGTTCGGTCTGGCCTTGCTGGCGGGCTTCCGTGCGCTCGGTCTGGCCCTGCTGCCGCTGTCCCTGCCGTTCGGTCCGCTCCTGCTGGGCGGAACTGCGCGTGTCGGCCCGGGCTTCCGTGCGCGTCTGCTGCGTCTCGGCGCGCTGCGCGGAACGCTCCGTGGCGCCGGACTGCCGGGACGCCGTCTGCGCAGAGGCCGCCCGCTGGCTCGACCGCTGGGTGGCGCCGGCCTGACGGGCTCCCACCCCCGCCGTCGATCGTCCCGCCGAGGAACGTTGGGCGGAAAAGCCGCCCCCCGCCGCCGGACCGGACCGGGAGAACCCTCCGCCGCCGCCTCCTCGGCCGCCGCCGCCGCGACCACCGCCGCGGGCGTAGGCCTCCGCGACCGATCCGGCCACCACAAGCAGGGATGCGGCGATGGAAAAAGCGATCCGTGACGATCTGTTCATTTCGGCGCTCCTTCCGCGCTGCCGGCTGCGGTCCGGCGGACACGGATCATGACCGGGATGCGCTCCGCACCCTCCGGAGGATGAAAGGCGAGCTGCGCCGGCTGGACGTCCGGGTTGAGGTTCCAATCGGAGAAGTCGGCCCGGTATTGCGGCTCGCCCTCGTCACCCTTGTAGGTGATGGTCACGCGCTGCGGCAGAGGCGGGCCTTCGGCGGCGATCCAGATCTGGAAGTCGACGTCCTCGGTCCGCCCCGCCAGATGATCGGTTGGCACCGCCGTGAGCGTGTCCCGCTCCACATAGTCGAGCGTTTGAAGGCGTTGCTCCAGCTCATCGGGCAGCGTGCTGACCAGCAGCAGCGCCAGCGGCAGCCGCACCCGGAGATCCTGGACCAGATAGCGCACGGTGTCATCGATGGTGCCGGCCCGCTCGATCTGCGCATAGACGTTCTCGTCCACATTGAGCACGGAGATCGCCTTGCCGTCGAACATCACCAGCGACCGCTTGCCGTCGCTTTCCTGCGCTTCGACCCGAAGCCCGTCGGGACGGTTCAGGATGACGGCGCGTCGCTCCCCGAACGTGATCTTCTCCCCCGTGTCCTGAACCACGTCGTAGCTGGCCCGGATGGTCACGGTGAAGCGCTGGGCCTGGGCGAGCGTGTCGGCCATGCGCGTCAGGACGGTCATCGCCTCGTCGTCGATCGGCGGGTCTTCCGGCTCGCCCTGCTCGACCGCTTGCGGCGGGCCGTCGGACGGCGGCGCCTCGGCCCCGAAGGCCGGCCCGGCCAGGGCGAAGGCGCAGAGCAGCGGGCACAGCGCCGACCTTATCAGCCACCTGGGTCCGTTCATCGACACCCCTCCTGCCCCGGCCTCTTGCCCCGGGCTCGCCCCGGATGCCGCACCGGCGGCATCGGTGAAAGGCCTGGGATCATTGAGCATCATCGGATGGGGCCATTGAAAGTAGCAGCCACGGTCGATTCAGGCCGCTACGGTATCGCAGCCACGGGTTGCCGGTGCGCCCGCGAGGACGCTGGCCGCGTGGGGGGCGCCCGGGGCGGGGCGGGGCCCTGTTGGACGGAGACCCCGCCCGACCGTCATGCCCCCCGTGGCCGGTTGTCCTGAAGGCAATCGTCCATAGCGATGGGGAGCGATGGGGGCGGCGCAGGACGGCGGACACCGCCATCGTGCCAAGTACGCTACCGTAACATCCGTTACGGTAACCAAGGCCGCGAAAGCCGTCCGACGTTTACGCTCTTTGCCGTGGCGGGCCTGTCCCAGACAGTTGGCCCGACGGCGGAGACCAGCGAAATCCAGGCTACCGTAGAATACTCGTCAGGGACGGCCCGCCGGGCTACAGGACTTGGCTGTGGACAGCAACGCGCCACACCGGAGGTCCCAAGCCCGCGTTCCAGCTTCGCACTCCATAGGCGGCGCAGCGGCATGCCGGGCAAGACAGGAGGACAGCATGAAGCGTCGTGCAACCTTGCCAACGGCCACCGCCACCGCAGTGGGCATCCTCTGCGGCGCGCTCCTGGCCCCGGCCATCGCTCCGCACCCGGCGGCGGCGCAGGGCAGACCCGTCCTGACGAACGTCATTCCCGAAAGCGCCGCCGTCACGCTCCACGCAAAAATCACCGCCATCGACGCGGCCAAGCGGAAGGTCACGCTCGCCGGACGGTCGGGCACGCCGGTCACCGTCATGGCCGGGCCGGCGGTGCGCTTGGAGATGCTGAAGGTGGGAGACACCGTCGACGCGCAGTTCTACCGCTCCGTCGCCTTCATGGTGTCCCAGCCCGGCACGCCCGTGCCCGAGGACGAGGTGCAGCAGACGGTCGCGCGCTCGGTCGAGGCGCCGGGCGGCATCGGCGTGCAGGTGATACGGCTCAGCGGGCTGGTGGTCGGGATCGACCTCGGCGCGAACAGCCTCGACCTCGTGAATCCCAACGGCGGCGAGGTCTACACCGTCAACGTGACGGACCCCGCCCGTCAGGCGAAGCTCCCCTCGCTGAAGGTCGGCGACACGATCACCGCCGTCGTCAGCGAAGCCCTCGCGGTGTCGATCGAGCCGGCGCGCAAGAGTTGGTTCTGAACGGCGCTCGCCGCGGACGCCGTTGAAGAGCGTGGGCGGAAAGCACAGGCGGAGGGCATGGGAGTGCACGCAAGCCAGGATGCCCAGCCGGTGGCGACGGGCGGTGCGGGAGAGGGGGCAGGAGGCTGCGGGATGAGGCGGCCCTGCCTTTCGCGAGGCCTCGCCGTCGCGGTCCTGCTGGCCTGGACGCTCCTTGCCGGGGGATGCGCGACGGCGGTCAGCGTCGAACGCGTGGATCATGTCACCGTCCACCAGCAGCTCACGCACAATGTCCTGTCGGCGCACGCGCTCAGCGACCCGACCCACAACGTGCTGCGCCGGTGGTCCCTGGTGGACCGCTTCCTGACGCAGCCGGAAAACGCCATGGCCGACCTCCGCGGGGTGGTCGCGCAGGGGCATGGCGGCGCCGACGAGGTCTTCGCCTTGGCCGAGATGTCGTTCCTGCACGCCGAGGAGCGGGGAGGGCAGCCCTATTATCTGGCGGCCGCCCTCTACGCCTACGCGTTTCTCTTTCCGGGAGGGGTGGACCAGCCGCCCAGCCCCTACGACCCCCGGTTCCGCCTCGCCACCGACCTGTACAACCGTGGCCTGACCTCCGGGCTGGCAACGGAGGACAGAACCGGCATCGCCATTCGGGAGGCGCGCCATCCGCTGCCGTTCGGCGAGCTGGACGTGACCCTCGATCCCCGGGAACTGGTGTGGGGCGGACGCCAGCTGACCGGTTTCTTTCCGGTCGCCGAGCTGGAGATTCATGGCCTCGACGCCCGCTATCGCCAGCCCGGCATCGGCGCCCCCTTGGCGGCGGGAACCACGCAGGGCACCCTGGCGAAGGGCTTCCAGGTCGCCCCACGCGTCAAGACGCCGGTGACCGCGCTGCTGCGCATCCCCGATCCCCGGCGTCAGATCACCGGCGGGCAGGTGCGGGCGCAACTCGAACTCTACCCCGCGTCAGAAACCGAAGCGGTGCTGATCGACCGCCAACCGGTGCCGCTGGAGGTCGAGCACACCGCAACGCTGGCCTACATGCTGGATGGGATGCCGGTCTGGGAATTCGAGTTCGGCGGCTTCCTGCGCGGCGGCCTGCTGGACAAGATGCCGTCCCGCCTCGTCGCGATGGAACCCTACCGGCCCGGCCGCATTCCCGTCGTCTTCGTTCACGGCACGGCATCGAGCCCGGTGCGCTGGGCCGAGATGCTGAACGATCTGAGAAGCGATCCGCGCATCCGCGACCGTTTCCAGTTCTGGTTCTTCAGCTACGAGACGGGCAATCCCGTTCCCTACTCCGCCTTGCTGTTGCGCGACGCGCTGCAGGAGGCGGTGTCCACCCTGGACCCGTCCGGACGGGAACCGGCGCTGCACGAAATGGTCGTCATCGGGCACAGCCAGGGTGGCCTGCTGACCAAGATGACGGCGGTGGACACGGGTGCCCGATTCTGGAACGCGGTGTTCCGCATACCGCCCGACCAGCTTCAGGTCGACCAGGACACGCGCGACCTGCTGACAAACGCCTTGTTCGTGAAGCCGGTTCCGTCGGTCAAGCGCCTCGTTTTCATCGCCACGCCGCACGGCGGCAGCTATGTCGCCGGCAACCGCATCAGCCATCTGGTCGCGAGCCTGGTGCGATTGCCGGGGCGTCTCCTGAGAGTGAGTTCGGAAATCGGCAGGCTGGGCGACGCCAGCACCACGCTTGCCGGACAAACCGGCTTTGGCAGCGTCTATGCCATGACCCCCGGCAGCCTTCTGGTCCAGACCCTGGCGCGCACGCCCATCGCCACGGGGGTCAAGGCGCACTCGATCATCGCGGTGCGCGGCGATGGACCGGTCGAAACCGGCGACGATGGCGTCGTGGAGTACAAGAGCGCCCACATCGAGGGGGTCGAGTCCGAGTATGTCGTGCGTTCCGGCCACTCGACGCAGTCCGATCCGCGCACGATCGAGGAGGTGCGCCGCATCCTTCTCCTGCATTGGGATGAGTCCTGCACGAAACGCAACGAGTGCGGACCGCCGGACGCCAGCGCCCCGCGCGTGGCGAGCCGGACCCGGTGATCATGGCCCCCATGACGGGCCTGGGGCGCGCCGTTTCGGCTCTCCTCCTGTCCGGCACCCTGTTGTGCTGTGCGCCTTTGCAAGCGGACCCGCGGGCGGATGAGGCGCCATGGCTGCCCGTCTCGCAGGTCATGGCCGAGCTGGCCCGGAACCCGGACTTCGTGGAGGCCCTGTACCGGCGCCTCGGGCGCGATCCGAAGGCGGGCGGCATTCTCGGGCCGGACGAGATCAAGCGGCTGCGCGAGATGATCCTCGGCAAGGATTTCGAGGGGTTGGACCGGTTTCCCGGGCTGACGGTGCAGGGAATGGGCCGGTCCGTGCGGCTCGCCGGGGCGGTGATGGACCGGTCCGGCGACGATGGCCTCGCTCCGGAGGCCGCGACGGCCGGGGAAGCGGTCGAGGAGGAATTGGGCATCCCTGCCGCCGGCACCCCTCCGGCGCCGGATGCCTATCTGCGCCCGCTGGGCTTCGGGCTGGAAGTCGGCGACCGTGTCGATCCCGCGCTGGCCGAGCGCTACGCCGACGGCCTGCGTTTGGCCGAGCTGCTCAACCGCCTCTCCCTGAACCCGCCGGACGGCGGGGAGCGCCACCGGGTCGCCCTTGACGGCCAAACTGACGGCCAAACGCTGGACACGCCCCGCGCCCTGATGGAAGCCCTGGTGCGGAGCGGTCACGACGTGGAGGTCCGCGATTCGCGTTACTTCGCCAATTTCGGCGACCTGATCTATCAGGGCCGCGACGTCCTGACGCCGTTCTGGATCGACACCCAGTTGCCGGTCCCCGGGACCGACCGCAACCTTCTGGTTCCGGTCAGCCATTCCCAGCACGAACTCGTCGTCCGTGGCCCGGTGGTCAACGCGGACCTGTCCTTCTATTTCGGAATCGACGGCCAGGCCGTGTTCCGCCCGAGCGTGACGCGCGATCAGGCCTGGGTCATGGGCAGGGTGGCGCACCGCTACCGCGGGGAGGAGGCGATGGAGGTGATCCGCCTCGCCGGCGCCATCCTGCGCGCCTACGACGCGGTCAAGCGGCGCCATCCGGAGCTGCCGTTCGGCGGCTACTTCGCGCTGGGCGTCTGCAACGACGTGAACGCGATGATCGAGCTGCGCATGCGGGGCGAGACGACCCTGTTCCCGCTGACGCTCGATCCGCAATTCTTCACGGACGAGGGGGAGGTCGGCCGGCTCGCCGAGGCCCTGCCGTTGGACAGCCGCTGGCGGGCGGCGGCGGACCCGCGGCGCATTCTGGGGTCCCTCCCGGTGGAGGACCTCGCCGCGCTCCCCCTCCCGTCGCTGCGGGAGGATTTGGAGAAGGTCCGCGCGGCGTGGGAGAGCGGCCGGCTTCCACGGTCGGATATCGGCGACCTCGCCCTTCTGGGTGCCGTGGCGGCCGGAATCCTCGCTGCCGGCCTGTGGTCCGCTCGCCGATGGTCCGTTCGGCGGCGCTGACCCGGATTGCCGGTCGGTGTCACCCCGTGGGCCACTGCAGCTCCGGAATGACCTTCAACGGGTAGTTGGGATTCTCGTAGCCGTCCGGGTCCTGGCGCTTGGGCAGCTTCACGGCTTCCCTGGGCAGCTCTTCGTAGGGGATGTGGTCGAGCATGTGGCGGATGATGTTCAGGCGCGCCCGCCGCTTGTCGTCCGACCGCGCGACGAACCACGGCGCCCAGGCGGTGTCGGTCTCGGCGAACATGTCGTCGCGGGCGCGCGAATAGTCGTACCAGTGGCCGTAGGACTTCAAATCCATCGGTGACAGCTTCCAGATCTTCCGCCCATCGTTGATCCGTGCCTGCAGACGGCGCGTCTGCTCCTTCGGACTGACTTCGAGCCAGTATTTCAGCAGAATCACCCCGGACTCGATGATGGCCTTCTCCACTTGCGGAACGGCGTCGAGAAACCGCTTCGCCTGTTCCTCGGTGCAGAAGCCCATCACCCGCTCGACCCCGGCGCGGTTGTACCAGCTCCGATCGAAGATGACGACTTCCCCGGCGGCCGGCAGATGGGGGATGTAGCGCTGGATGTACATTTGCGACTTCTCGCGCTCGGTCGGGGTCGGCAAGGCGACGACGCGGAACACGCGCGGGCTCACGCGCTCCGTGATGGCCTTGATGGTTCCGCCTTTGCCGGCGGTGTCGCGCCCTTCGAAGACGACACAGACCTTCACGCCTTTGTGGACAACCCACTGTTGCAGCTTCACCAGTTCGACATGAAGCTCCGCAAGCGCGCTTTCGTAGTCCCGCCGCTTGAGCTTTGGTTGCGCGCACTCCAGGCGATGGGTGGTCTTCAGTTTTTTCGCCATGCTCATCATCCTCGCGGACGGCTGTTCAGTGTGATCCGTGACGGGACTGACGTATCCTTGGACAGGCTCGGCGGCAGGCTCAGCGGATGGTCATACACCGTCGATCCGGTTCTGGAGTTCGAGCAGGATTTCCTGTTCGAGGTCCGCGATGAGATCGCGGCACGCACCGGTGCGTTTCGAGCGTCGGCCGCCGTTCGACGCCTCCCATCCCCGCAAAATTTCGACGGCTTCTCCGTAATCCTCACAGAGGCTGCGAAAGAACCGGTTGTCGGCGCTGTGTTGTTTGATCACCCCCTCCAAGTCCGGAAATCGCTCCACGACGTGCCGTAGCTTGTCGGACATGGGCTGGTCTCCCCGGTTCCGGAAGAACGCCGGGCTGCCTGCCTTTGATCCGGGCTTTGCCCCAGGGCAACCTGCACCGGGTTGCCCGCCGGCTTGAAGGGTGAAACGGTTGGCTTTGATACCGTAACAGGTAAACAGAACGGATTCCCGTGCCACACGAAAAGATGACTGGCTATGATTCCGAACGAAGTAACGCAGCCAAGGCGTGGGCGTAAAGCACTTATACCGTCAGTAAGTGTTCCAGTCGCCATTTCTTTGGCTTAAAATGCCTCATGCCCTTGTCATGCGCATTTTCTGCAATGATCGTGCTCACCGTTCATGTGGAAAAATCCTATTTGCATTCGAATGAATTTATCGATGTTGTGCGATGCGCGTCCTGATCATGGCGCCTGCGGCTTCGGGGGCTTGGCTGGTATCGGCCGTTCAGGCATGGGCCGCGTGATGCAGCAACCGCTTTGCCTTGTTGGCACGGCTGCCGGATGGACCTAACGGATGGAGGGCGCTCGTGCTTCACGCCTCCGACGACCCGCAGACCGCCAAATTATCCGCCTCCGCCATCACCGCACCGCTCATCGATGCGGCGCTGGCGCGCGTTCTGGCCAGCCGCAGCCTGCGTGGCTCCGCCCGTGGACGCCGCTTTCTGCAATTCATCGTGCAGGAGACCCTGGCTGGACGCGCCAAGCGCATCAAGGCCTACACCATCGCCATGGATGTGTTCGACCGTGACGCCAGCTTCGATCCGCTGCTCGATCCGGTGGTCCGTATCCAGGCTGGCCGTCTTCGCCGCTCCCTGGAACATTATTATCTGACCGAAGGCGCCACCGACCCGCTTCGCATCGCCATTCCCAAGGGCGGCTACGTCCCCCAGTTCTCCCTGGCGCCGGTCGCGGCCGGGACCGACCTTCCGGACGAAGCGTCCGGCAAGGCTTCGGCGCCATCCCCTGACAGGCTGGCTCCGCTGCGCGCGTCTTTGCTCCATTGGCACGGCATCGACCGTCCGCTCCGCTGGCTGGCCGTCGCGGCCATGGTCACGATCCTGGCCGTGGTCGGTCTGGGGCTTTTCGTCGGGTGGCGCGGCATCGCTCCCGCCCCCTCGACGATCGCGTCGGAGCGCGCCGCGGCGCCCGCCGCGCCACAGCGAGCGGTGCGCGGACCGGCCCTGTTGGTTCTGCCCTTCGCCAACGGTTCCGGCGACCCGACGCTTGACCTCGTCGCCGACGGCATCACCGAGGACCTCGTCGCGGCGCTTATCCGCTTCGACGATTTTCTGGTCTTCGGCGCCGACACCAGCTTCCGCTACCCTTCGGCGCCGGCCCTGCGCGAGGCCGTGCCGACCACCCGCGTCGACTATTTGCTGAAGGGCAGCGTCGCTCAAACCGGTGATTACATCCAGGTCACGGCCACGCTGATCGCGGCCAAGGATCACCGCTACCTGTGGTCGGACAGTTTCCGTCGCGCCGTCACGCCGACCAGGCTGTTGGATCTGCGCCACGACATCGCCGTCCAGGTCGCCCGCACCCTGGCGCAATCGGACGGCGTGATCGAACGCGAGGAGGCGCGGTTGAACGAACAGCACGCGCCACAGGACCTGTCGTCCTATGCCTGCCTTCTGCGCACCCGTCAATATTGGCGCCAGCTCAGCGCCGCCCTCCATGCCGAGGTGCGGGATTGTCTTGAACGGACGACCAGGAACGACCCCGGCTACCCGGAAGCCTGGGCAGCGCTCGCCATGGTCACCATCGACGAAGCCCGGCTCGGCTTCAACACCGGTCCGGCGCCCAGCAATCCGGTCGATGACGGGCTGCAACTGGCCGAGCGCGCGGTGTCGCTGGCTCCGGACAGCGCGTTTTCCCATCAGGCACTCGGGCTTGCCTGGTGGATGCGCCGCGAGCCGCAGCGCAGCATCGCCGCGTACGAACGGGCGCTCGCGCTCAACCCGAACGACAGCGCGATCCTCGCCGACCTGGGGCGTTGCTACAGCCTGACCGGTGACTGGGAGCGCGGAATTCCGCTGATCCGCGAGGCCTTCACGCGCAACCCGGCGCAGCCGAGCTGGTACCGCATCGTGATCGCCACCTATCATTACGTGAACGGCCGCTACGACGACGCGCTCGAGGAGATGCGGCGGGCCAATCTGGGGCGCGAGGTCATTCTCGGCCATGTCGCGCTGGCGATGATACACGGCCAGACCGGAAACCGGGCCGAGGCGGCGAAGGCGGTCTCCGAGATCCTGCGGCTCGACCCGAATTTCCCGGTCAAGGCGATCCCTGAATTCGAACGACGCAACATCCACCCGGACACCATCGTCCGGATCGTTGACGGCCTCCGCAAGGCCGGTCTTGCCATTCCGCCGCCGCAGATGGCCGACGGCGAGCGGCGCTCAGCGCCGTGACGCGACGCTGCGCCGCCGCCGCATTCCTGGAAACGGCCGCAAGCCGCCTCCGAACGCCTCCGCTCCGTGGTGGAGTCCGTCGGGCAAGGGGACGGACATGAGGAGGAGCCGGCTCAGCGAGGAACGGATCATGGGAATCCCGCGGGAACGGGAAGCGGGCGGCCACGGCGGCGGTCCGCCCGCTTCGGATCAGAAGGCCGCGCGGAACAGGTCCTGGAAGTCCGGCTCGCTGGTGTGGCGCGGATTCCAGCGGTTGTAGTCGGCCGCATAGCTGCGCCGGGCCATCTCGTCCAGCCGATCCTCGGTCACGCCCACATCGCGCAGGCGCGGCGGAATGCCGAGATCGGCGCACAGCGTCCGCAGGCCGTCCACGGCGACCTCCGCCGCCCGCTCCTGGGACAGGCCGGCGGTGTCCATCCCCAGGATCCCGGCGACCCGGGCCATGCGCTCCGGCTTGGCCGGCGCGTTGAAGGCCGCCGCGTAGGGCAGGCAGACCGCGTTGGCGAGGCCGTGCGGAACGGGGAAGAGGGCGCCGACCGACATCGCCATGCAATGCACGTTGCCGAGGCCGGTGACGCCGAAGGACATCGCTGCCAGCGCCGACCCGCACAGCATGTCCAGCGCCGCCGGAACGTTGGTCCGGTCGGCGACGAAGGGGCGGATGCTTCCGGCGATCAGCGTCATCGCGTGCAGGTTCACGGCGTCGGAAAAGACCGTCGCCCGCTTGGACAGGTAGGATTCGAAGGCGTGCACGAAGGCGTCGATCCCCGCATGCGCGGCGACATGGGCCGGCATGGAGCCGACCGCGAGGGGATCGAGGATGGCGACCTGCGCCGGGCTGAAGGCCGCGTGGCGGATGGCCATCTTGGTCTTGCGTTCGGTGTCGGTGATGACGCAGGCCCCCGACACCTCCGACCCGGTGCCGGCGGTGGTCGGCACGGCGATCAGCGGCAGCGGGCGGATCGCGAACTTCTCGATCCCCTCATAATCGGCGATCCGGCCGCCGTTGGTCATCAGGATGCCCACCGCCTTCGCCACGTCGATGGTGCTTCCCCCGCCGATGGCCAGCAGCGCCTGGGCGTCCTGCTCCCGGCAGCGTTCGAAGGCGGCCTGCACCGTCCGGTCGCCCGGTTCCGGCTCGATGCCGGTGAAGACGGACAGGGCGACGCCGTTGCCGGTCAGAAGCGCCTCGATCCGGCGGAAGATGACGCTGTCGGCCAGGGCCGGGTCCAGCAGGACGAACAGGCGTGTGGCGTTCCATTCGCGCAGGACGTCGGGAAGCTGCTCGTGCGCCCCGACGCCGAAGAGGATCTTCGTCGGGCAGGAGAAGGAGGAAACGGGGAAGGAGGACATGGCGGGGGAGGACATGGCGGGGGCCTCGTGGTGCGGAAGGGCTCAGGAGCGGCGGGGCAGGGCGATGCGGGTGCAGATGTTCTTCACCTGCGTGTAGGACAGCAGCGCGTCGAGGCCCTTTTCACGCCCGAAGCCGGACTTGCGGTACCCGCCGAAGGGAAGCTCCACGCCGCCGCCGGCGCCGTAGCAGTTGATGAAGATCTGCCCCGCCTTGACGGTGCGGGCCAGCCAGTTGGTCGCGCCGACGTCGCGGCCCCAGATGCCGGCGACCAGCCCGTAGTCGGTCGCGTTGGCGAGCGCCGCCGCCTCCTCGACCTCGTCGAAGGGGAGGATGGTCAGGACCGGGCCGAAGATCTCCTCCCGATGGACGCGCATTTCCGGGCGCGCGCCGTCCAGCAGCGTCGGCGACACGAAGTTCCCGCGGCCGAGGTCGGCGCCGGGCAGGGGCGTCCCGCCGGTGATGACCTCCGCTCCCTCGTCGCGGGCGATGCCGATGTAGTCCAGCACCTTGCCTTGCTGGGCGCGGCTGACCAGCGGGCCGATGTCCGGGTTTTGCAGGCCGGGGCCGACCTTCAGGCCATGGCAGAGCGCCGCCAGCCGGTCGACCAGTTCGCGGTGCCGGGCGCGCTGCACCAGGACGCGCGACCCGGCCGAGCAGGTCTGGCCCGAGTTGGGAAAGGCCGCCTTCAGGAGCACCGGCACCGCGTCGTCGAGGTCGGCGTCGGCCAGCACGATGTTCGGCGACTTGCCGCCCAGCTCCAGCAGAACCGGGACGATGTTGTCCGCCGCCGTGCGCATCACCTGGGCGCCGGTCGCCACCGACCCGGTGAAGACGACCAGATTGACGCCGGGGTGCGCGGCGAGGGCGTAACCCGCCTCCTGCCCGAGGCCCGGAACGACGTTCAGAACGCCGGGGGGCAGCCCCTCCTCGTGGCAGATGCGGGTCAGCTCCAGCACGCTGAGGCAGGCCAGCTCGGCCGGCTTCAGGACCACCGTGTTGCCGGTCGCCAGCGCCGGCGCCAGCCCGCGGGAGGCGATCTGCAACGGGTAGTTCCAGGGGACGATCTGCGCCGTCACGCCCAGCGGCTCGCGCACCGTGAAGTCGGCGTAGTCGGGGCCGAGCGGGATGGAGCTGCCCAGCACCTTGTCCGCGACGCCGGCGTAATACTCGAAGAAGCGCGCTGCGGCGACCGCGTCGGCCTGGGCCTGGGCCAGCGGCTTGCCGGTGTCCTGGCTTTCGATGCGGGCGAGGCGGTCCTGCTCCTCCAGGATGCGGCGGGCGATGGCGTGGAGGACGCGGCCGCGCTGCACCGGCACGCAATCGGCCCAGCCCGGCAGCGCCGCCTGCGCGGCCCGCACGGCCTCGTCGATGTCCGACGCGCCGCCGCGGGCGATGCGCGCGAGGACGGCGCCGTCGGCGGGATCGAGGATCTCCAGCGTCTCGCGCGAATGGGCCGGGCGCCATTGGCCGTCGATGAAGCAGTCGTAGGAAGGCAGGGACATGGTGGGCATCCGAATTTGGAGTGTGGCTGGGCCGCCGGTCGGCGGCCGATTGGGACAGGCGCCGCCGGTCGGCGGCCGATTGGGACAGGCGCCGCCGGTCAGGCCGCGCGATGGGCGAAGTCGCCGCCGAGATAGGCCTCTCGGATGCGGGGATCGCGGCGCAGCGCGGCGGCGGCGCCCTCCAGCACGATCGACCCGCCTTCGAGCACATAGGCGCGGTCGGCGATGGCCAGCGCCTGGTTGGCCATCTGCTCGACCAGCAGGATGGTCATGCCGTCCCGGCGCAGGCCGACGAGCGTCCGGAAAATGTCGGCGGTGATGATGGGCGCGAGCCCGAGCGAGGGCTCATCGAGGATCAGCAGCTTGGGTTCCGTCATCAGGGCGCGGGCGATGGCGAGCATCTGCTGCTCGCCGCCGCTCAGCGTGCCGGCGATCTGGTCGCGCCGTTCCAACAGCCGGGGAAACAGCGCGTAGAAGCGGTCGATGTTGGCGGCGATCCGCTGCGGCTGACCGCGCAGCAGATGCCCGCCGAGCAGCAGATTCTCGTGGACCGTCTGGTCGGTGAAGATCTGCCGTCCCTCCGGGGCCATGGCGACGCCCAGCGCGACGCGCTGCGGGGTGCTCAGCCCGTCGATCGGCCGGCCGTCGAAGGTCACCCGCCCCGCCGCCGGGACGAGACCGGTGATGCCGCGCAGCAGGCTGCTCTTTCCGGCGCCGTTGGCGCCGATCAGGGCGACGATCTCGCCGGCCCCGACCCGGATGGACACCCCGCGCAAGGCGCGGATCGGCCCGTAGGAGACGCTCAGGTCGGCGACGGTCAGCATGGGCGCTCCTCCTGGTCCGGGTTTGGCTCGTCCGATTCCGGCCCATCCGGTTCCGGCCCATCCGGTTCCGGGCTGTCCTCGCGTCCCAGATAGGCCTCGATGACGCGGGGGTTGGTCTGGATGTCGCGAGGCGCGCCTTCGGCGATCACCACGCCCCGGTCGAGGACGACGATCTCGTCGGAGATCCTCATCACCAGCCCCATGTCGTGCTCCACCATCAGCACCGCGACGCCGAGCTGGCCGATGCGCTTGATGAGCTGCCCAAGCTCGGCGGTCTCCCGCGGGTTCAGGCCGGCGGCGGGCTCGTCCAGCAGCAGCAGGACCGGGTCGCCGGCCAGCGCGCGGGCCAGCTCGACCCGGCGTTGCAGGCCGTAGGGCAGGCTGCCGGCCAGCGCCCCGGCGTGCTCGCCCAGCCCCACGAAGTCCAGGACGGCCTTCGCCTTGGCGACGGCGTCCTCCTCCCGCCCGGTCACGCCGATCCGCGCGTGGGCGCCGATCAGCACGTTGTCCAGCACCGTCATGGAGCCGAACAGGCGCAGGTTCTGGAAGGTGCGGGCGATGCCGCGGGCGGCGCGGGCGTGGGCCGTGCCGCGGGTGATGTCCTGACCGGCCAGCCGGATCGTCCCGGAATCCGCGGAGATCACGCCGGTCAGGATGTTGATGAGGGTGCTCTTGCCGGCGCCGTTGGGGCCGATCAGGGCATGAACCCGGTGGGCGTGCAGCCGCAGCCCGACCTTGTCGGCGGTCACCACGCCGCCGAACGCCTTGCTGACGTCGGCCACCTCCAGCAGAGGACCGGCCAGCAGGGGACCGGCGGACGGTTCCGCCCGGCCGCGCTCCATCGCCACCAAGGGGGGAACTTCCAGCCCGTCCAGCGCCGCCGACCGGCGGGGCAGGACGCGCGCGATCGCGCCGGCGACGCCCGTCGGCATCAGGTAGAGCGCGAACAGCAGCATCGCCCCGTAGATGAAGTGCTGCACCGACGGCCATTGCGCCAGGAACACCTCGGTCAACGTGAGGATCGCCGCACCGGCGATGGGACCGTAGATGTTGCCGGCCCCGCCCAGAAGCACCAGCAGCAGGATGAAGACCGACAGGTGGAAGGTCACGAAGTCGGAATTGAAATACTGGTTCTGCTGCGCCACCAGCGCGCCCCCCAGCCCGCACAGCGCGGCGGCCAGCACGAAGGCGAGCGTCTTGTAGCGGTAGACCGAGATGCCCGCGCACTCCGCGGCGATCTCGTCGCTCTGCAAAGCCAGAAGGGCTCGCCCGAACCGCCCGTTCAGCAGATGGGACAAAGCGAGATGGACCGCCACCCCCAGCACGATCACCAGGACCACCCAGTGCTTGAGCGCGAAGGGCTCGTCCCCCAGCGCCAGCGGGGCGATGCCGTAGATGCCCTGGGCGCCGCCGAACAGGTCGGTCCATTCGGTCACCAGCTTCTCCACCACCAGCCCGAAGGCCAGCGTGACCAGGGCGAGGCTCGGTCCCTTCACCCGCAGCGACGGCAGGGCGATCAGCACCCCCACCGCGGCGGCCACCAGCGGTGCGGCGGCCAGCGCCAGCGCCGGCGGAATCTCCAGCCGCGTCGTCAGCAGGGCCACCGTGTAGGCCCCCGCTGCGAACAGTCCGGCCTGCCCGAGCGACTTCTGCCCGGCGTAGCCCGCCAGCACGTTCATACCGGAGGCGCAGATGTAGTAAACGCCGGCCATGAAGGCGACGTAGAGGTAGAAATCGTTGCTCAGCGTCAGGGCGAGCGCCACCAGCGCCGCGCCGATGCCCAGGGCCGGGGCCGCCCGCAGCAGGGCGGAGCGGCGGACCGCCGGCCGGAATGTGGACACCTCCATCATACCTTTTCCACCAGCTTCCGGCCGAACAGGCCGTTGGGCGCCATGGCCAGCACCAGGATGACCAGGAGAAAGACCATGATTTCCCGCCATTGCGCGCTCCACAGGGCCGTGAGGGACTCCACCAGACCGATCAGCAGGCCACCGGCCATGCAGCCGCGCGGGTTGGTCAGGCCGCCGATGATCGCCGCGGAGAAGCCCTTCAGGGCGATGATGACCCCCATGAAGAGGGAGGCCGACAGGATCGGCGCGACCAGCACCCCGCTCAACCCGGCCAGCGCCGAGCTGGCGAGGAAGGCCATCGCCATGACGCGGGGCACGTCGATGCCCATCAGCGCGGCGGCGTCGCGGTTCAGCGCCACCGCCCGCATGCAGCGGCCGATGGCCGTGCGGCGCATGGCGAGGTCGAACGCCCCCAGGATGGCGAAGGCGAGGACCAGCACCACCAACTCCTGCGAGCGGAAGCCGGCCTCGCCGACGCGGAACACCTCGTCGCCGAAGGGGGCGGGCAGCATCCGCGCCCCCAGCCCCCACACCGACAGGGCGGCGCTTTGCAGGACGATGCCGAAGCCGATCGTGCTGACCACCCAGGACATGCCCGGCTTGCCGGCGAAGGGCCGGATCGCCGCCAGATACAGCGGCAGCCCCAGCACCCCCATCGCCAGCGCCGCGGCGACCGCCGCCAGCGCGTAGAGCCAGACATAGCCGACCGCGTCGGCGCCGAGCGCCGCGGTGAGCACCCCCACCGTTCCCAGCCCGACGAAGGCGCCGACCGACACGAAGTCACCCTGCGCGAAGTTCAGCGTCCGCGTGGTGGTGTAGGTCAGGTTGAAGCCGAGGGCGATCAGGGCGTAGACGCTGCCCAGCGTCAGCCCGCCGATGATGGCTTGCAGCATGAGTCACCCTCCGTGACGGTTGGCGGGCCGCGTCACTTCTTGAAGTCCGCCGGTTGCAGCCCGGCCAGCACCGGGTCGTTGAAATCGACGACCTTGCCGTCCTTCCAGCGCGACCAGTGGTAGTCCGCCGCCGTCAGCCCCTCGTGCTGGGTGGCGGAGAAGGGCTTGTCGTAGGTCTTGACCATGCCGGCGACCGGCTTGTTCAGGGACTCCAGCGCGGCGCGCACCGCCTCGCCCTTGGTGTCGCCGGCCTGCTCGGCCGCCGCGGCCCACAGCAGGACCGTGTCGTAGGCCTGCGACGCCGCCCAGAACATCGACGGGTTGGCCAGCTTCGGTCCGATCCGCGCGAACAGCGAGTCCGCCTCCGCCGACTTGCGCTCGCTGGAGGTGGTCAGGAAGACCGGCCACTCCATCAGCTTCGGCCCGGCGACCTCGGGGAAGCCGCTGAAGGACGCCGCCCAGGTGGTGAAGACCTTCGGGAAATAGTCCAGCTTCTCCATACTGCGCACGAGATGACCGAGCGGGGCCGCCTGCGCCCAGACCACCAGCGTGTCCGCCCCCGCCGCCTTGGCCTTGGAGAGCTGCGAGGTCATGTCGGTGTCGCGGGCGTCGAACTTCTCGATGGAGACCGGCTTCATGCCGTGCAGCGCGGCGATCTGCTCCAGGTCCTTCAGCCCCGCCTGTCCGTAGCCGGTCGTCTCCACGAAGAAGCCGACCGCCTTCGCCTCGGGGTTCTTCTTCACGTAGGCCAGCAGGGCGGCGGCCTGCTCGCGGTCCACCATGGAGACGCGGAACAGGTAGTTGCCGCTCGCCGGCCCCTCGGTGATGGCCGTGCTCGACGCGCTGGAAACCAGCACCGGCATGCGCTTCTGGTTGGCGATGTGCTTCCAGGCCAGGGCGTTGCCCGAGTTGGTCGGGCCGAAGACGACCGAGACCTTCTCGCGGTCGATCAGGTCGGTCATGTTCTGGATCGCCTTGGGCGGCTGGCCCAGGTCGTCGCGGACCAGGAATTCCAGGGGACGGCCCAGAACGCCGCCGCGCTTGTTGATGTCCTCTACGGCGGCGCCGATGCCGAGCACGCCGATCTGCCCCGATTCCGCCGACGGCGAGCCGGAGATGTCGCCGTTGTAGGCGATCTTGATCGGGTCGGCGGCCTGGGCCTGAAGCGAAGTGGTCATGAGGACGGCGGCAGCGGCGCCCAGGAGCGCCGTCAGGCGCCGACGCGCGGGCGCCGTATTCGTGGACGCTGTCTTCTTCTTGGTCATGGGCGTTCCCCTCCATATTGGTTGTTCTGCCGGTTGCGGTTCGGCAGTTCGAGATCGAGCAGGGCGGAACTCAGCGCCTTGCCGTGGGCGTCCAGGGCGAGCGAGCGGGTGACCCCGCCGCCGAGCGCCCCGGTCAGCACGAAGTTGAGCGCCCCCAGGGTCGGCAGCTCGTAGCGGGTCACCGTTCCGGTCACGATTCCCTGGAAATGCGCGGCGACGCTCTGGGCCGTCAGATGCTCCGCCAGGAACGGGTAGTCGGTCTCGTCCAGCGCGATGACCGAGATGTTGGAGATGTTGCCCTTGTCGCCGGAGCGGGCGTGCGCGATGTCCCGGAGTTTCATGCCTTACGCCTCCAGCAGGGTGACCGTGGTGCGCACGGCGCTTTCCGGCAGCAGGGCGGACGCGACGGCGACGATCTCGCGCGCCGACTTCCAGGCGCCGCCGCCGCCCGCCGGGCCGTTGGTGTAGAGCGTTTCGACCTCGTTCCCGATCCGGGCCGCCTCCTCCAGCGTGGCCGTCCGCCCGGCCACCCGCAGGCGGACCTCGTAGGGCGCGTGGCCGCGCGACAGCCGGTCGCCGTGCAGCGCGTCGAGGCCGATCAGGTCGAACTGCAATTCCTGGGTCCGCACGCCGGTCAGGGCCAGCCGCTCGCGCACGATGTCCAGCGCGAGCCGCCCGCGCTCGACCGCTCCCGGTCCGGCGTAGGAGATCTGCCCCTCGCCGATGCAGCTGTCGATGTAGCCGATGGACAGCTTCAGAAGCCCGGTCCGCGCGGCGCCGCGCCCGCCATGGACGCGCACCCGGTCCGGCCCGTCGCCCTCGACGCGGGCGGCGGAAAAGTCGGCGACCACGTCCGGCTGGTAGTAGCGGGCGGGATCATGGATTTCGTAGAGAAGCTGTTCCTTCACGGTGGCCGGCGTGACGCAGCCTCCGGTTCCCGGCAGCTTGGTCAGCTC
Organism: Azospirillum brasilense; assembly: GCF_005222205.1. Lineage (NCBI taxonomy): Bacteria > Pseudomonadati > Pseudomonadota > Alphaproteobacteria > Rhodospirillales > Azospirillaceae > Azospirillum > Azospirillum brasilense. The sequence goes on from NZ_CP032346.1 coordinate 188,966, forward strand.
CAGCGTGCCGTCGGCGTCGATCTCGCCGATGGGAAAGCCCAGCCGGGCCAGTTCCGGCACGTCCTTGACGCCGGGGTCCGCGAAATAGCCGCCGGTCACCTGCCCGGCGCATTCCAGCAGATGCCCGGCCATGGTGCCGCGCCCCAGCGCGTCCCAATCGTCCATCCGCCAGCCGAATTCATGGACCATCGGAGCGAGGAACAGGGCCGGGTCGGCGGCCCGTCCGGTGATGACCACGTCGGCGCCGGCGGCCAGCGCCTCGACGATGGGGCCGGCGCCGATGTAGGCGTTGGCCGAAATCACACGGTCGCCGAGACCGCGCAGGGTGCCGCCGTCCTCCAGCGCGACGTCGAGTTCCCGCGCGACCGCCAGCACGTCGTCCCCGGTCACGGCGGCGATCCGCAGCCCGTCCAGCCCCAGGGAGCGGGCGACGGCCCGCGTCGCCTCGGCGGCGCCGAGCGGGTTGGCCGCTCCCATGTTGGTGATCAGCCGCACCCCGTTGCGCCGGCAGGCGCCGAGCACGGCGGTCATGCGCACCGTCAGCAGCGGGTCGTACCCCCCGGCGGGGTCGCGCTGCCGCGCCTGCTGGGCCAGGGCGATCGTCCGCTCGGCAAGGCATTCGAAGACGAGGTAGTCGAGGCCGCCCCGTTCGGCGAGATCGATGGCCGGTTCGATGCGGTCGCCGGAATAGCCGGCGCCGGACCCGATCCTGATGCGGTGCATCGACGGTCCTCAGCGCGGCGAAGGGATGGCGCGGGACGCGGCAGCGCCCATGGCGGCGCCCATGGCGGCGTCGGCGCCGCCGGTGATCGAGGCTGGCATGGTCTCCCCCCTGCATTCTTGTTCGTTCCGGTTCGGCCGCTCCGGCGCGTCGCACCGGCGGGCGGCTGAATTCCGCTGTATGCAGATTATCCTTGCCGAGATTGTTCGCACAAACAATTGAATTGATTCAATGCCAGTAATAGAGTTGAGCTATGGATCTCAGCCTCCGCCAGATACGCGCCTTCCTCGCCGCCGCGCAGACCCGCAGCTTCACGCGGGCGGCGGAATCGCTGCACGTCGCCCAGCCGACCCTGACGGTGCAGATCCGGCGGCTGGAGGAGGCTTTGGCGGTCAAGCTGTTCGACCGCAACACCCGCTCCGTCGAGCTGACCCGCATCGGCAGCGAACTGCTTCCGGTGTTCCAGCGCATGGTCCACGACCTGGACGCGGTGGTGGTCGACACGCATGAGATCGCCGCCATGCGGCGCGGGGTGGTGCGCGTGGCGGCGCTGCCGACCATCGCGGCGGGGGTGCTGCCCGACGCCATCCAGTCCTTCCGTGAGCGTCATCCCGGCGTGACCTTCGTCCTGAAGGACGTCATCGCCAGCCGCGTGCTCGGGCTCGTCCGGTCGGAGGAGGTTGATCTTGGAATCACCGGGGGCGAGGCGAAGGGGCAGGACATCGACACGGTGCTGGAGGTGCGCGACCGGATGCACATCGTCTTCCCGCAAGGCCACGCCGTTGGCGATCTTCCGCGGGTGACCATCGAGACGCTTGCCGAGGTGCCGTTGGTGCTGATGGACCCGGCGACCAGCGTCCGCGAGATCGTCGACGAGGCGTTCCTCTCCGCCGGACGGATCGCCAAGCCGGTTTGCGAGGCGACCTATATGATGACGGCGATCGCCATGGTGCGGGCGGGGTTGGGCTTGACGATCCTGCCGGGCTCCGCGCGCGAGATTGCCGCTGAGCCGGCGTTGCGTTCGCGCCCCATCGATATGGTCGGCTTTTCTCGTCCCGTCAGGGTCATCCGCAAGACGGGGCGTTCCCTCCCGCCGCTGGCCGAAGCGTTCCTCGATCACCTCTGCTGTGTCCTGAACGATTGCAGGACGTTCCACCGCGAGGGGTGAACGGCGCTTTGAGCATCGTTTTGGCGTCTTCGCGTGTCGGGTAGCGTCGATGGTGGACGAGTTCCGATTTCAGACGTCCAACGACGCTTACCATCGGCGCGTCGTCCCAGCGGTTCCCCTTGCGGCCCATCGACTGGGTGATGCCGTGCTCTTTCAAGGCTTTGCGCTGCTCCGCCGAGGCGTCTTGGCAATGCGCTGCGCAGGTGGCCGCGCATCGCCCACCCAACCGGATTGCGGCTGAACAGGTCCGGGACCACCTCGCCCGTTGCCTGCGCGACGCCGTGGAGCGCAGGGCGAACGGCTCCCCCGTCGGCCGCCTCGCTGATCTCCTCCCCTGGAACTGGAAGCCCGCTGTCAACGCCTGATCCGGTGCGATCACGCTCCGCTTGCGGCTGTGGTGCCTCGCGTCCATTCTGCCCGGTCCATGTCCTTCAGCAGGTCGATGAAGGCACGAAGCGGCGACGGCACGTGCCTGTTGCGCGGGTGGTAGAGCGCGAGGCCGGGGACGGGCGGGCACCAGTCATCCAGAAGGGTGACCAGCCGCCCCGCTTGCAGACAGGATCGGGCGAAGTGTTCCGGCACATAGGCGATGCCGTGCCCGGCGGCGGCCGCCTCGACCAGGAGGTCGTTGTCGTCGAGGGTGAGTGTCCCCGGGACGTCGACCGCAATTTCGGCGCCGCGTTTGGAGAACTCCCACCGGTAGCGTTTCCCGCTGGACAGTCGCTGGCGGATGCAGGAATGGGCGTGCAGATCATCGGGCGTGTTGGGGGGCTCCCGGCCTTGAAGGTAGGACGGAGCGGCCACGGCGATGAAGCGGACGTCACCGCCGAACCTCACCGCGACCATATCCTGCGGGACGGCCTCCAGAAGGCGGACGCCGGCGTCGAAGCCCTGTTCGACGATGTCGACCAGCCGGCCTTCCGAGACGAGATCGAGTTCGACCCTGGGATACAGTTCGAGAAATCTCGGGACGACGACCTGGAGAAGGATGCGTGCGCCGCTCTTGTTCGCATTGATCCGCAACTCTCCGCTCGGCGCCCCTCGCTCCTCGGACAGCGCGTCAAGCGCCTGATCGAGATCCTGGAGAAGCGGATCGAGCCGCGCGAGCAACCGGGCGCCCGCCTGGCTCAACGACACGCTGCGCGTCGTGCGGTTCAGCAGGCGGATGCCCAGCTTGCTTTCCAACCCGATGATCGCGTGGCTGAGCGCCGAACGCGACACGCCCATCGCGTCGGCGGCCTTGCGGAAGCTGCGGTGGCTGGCGACCGCGGCAAACGCCGCCAGATCGTTCAGACTGGGGCGGTCCATTCGTCGAATTTCCTCACCAAATCATCCCACGCTGGCGATCTTATCGCGCCAATGGTCCCGGTCCACATTGGGAATGACCGGAACAGGAGATAATCCGCATGTCGAAAACATGGTTCATCACCGGCGCGTCGTCGGGCCTTGGTCTTGAAATGGCGCGGACGTTGCTCGCCCGGAACGACCGGGTGATCGCCACGGCGCGGCGCTCTGACGCTCTGGCCGACCTGCAGCGACAGTATGGCGGAAGGCTTGAGGTCGTTCGGCTCGATCTGACGGACAGGGCCGGCCTTCAAACGGCCGTCGACAGCGCCTTTCAACGGTACGGCCGGATCGACGTGGTCGTCAGCAACGCGGGATACGGCCTGTTCGGCGCGGCCGAGGAACTCACGGACGCGCAGATCGACCGGCAGATCGCCACCAACCTGACCGGTTCCATCCAGCTGATCCGCGCCGCGCTGCCCCACCTCCGCCGGCAGGGAGGCGGGCGCATTCTGCAGGTGTCCTCCGAGGGCGGGCAAATCGCCTACCCCTGCTTCAGCCTCTATCACGCCACCAAGTGGGGCATCGAAGGCTTCATCGAGTCCGTCGCGCAGGAAGTGGCGCCCTTCGGAATCGCGTTCATCATCGCCGAGCCCGGCCCGACGGGCACGAACTTCGCGGCCAACCTCGTCCGTGCCGATGCGATGGCCGACTATGAGGGAACACCCGCCGGTGCCATCCGGCGCGCGATCGGCGATGGCAGTTTCGTGCTGAAAGGCGATGCCGCGCGAACCGTGGCGGCGATGATCGCCGCGGCCGACAGCGCGACGCCGCCTTTGCGCCTGGCGCTGGGCAGCACCGCCTACACATCGATCTCGCAGGCCCTGTCCGCGCGGCTGGCGGCTCTTGAGGCACAGCGGGAGGTGGCGATGTCCGCCGATCGTCCGGATCTCTGACCGGCGGCGACCGGCAAAGCCCCCAAGCATCATCACCCGTGAAGGACAGGATCATGTTCATACGACCCGCAACCGTCGCTCTCGCCATCGGCCTCGCCTCTGCTCCAGCGTTTGCGCAGCCGGAAGCGGAAAACCAAGTGGTCGGCACGTGGAGGATGCTGTCGGCGACAATCGATCCGGACGGTCGAAACATTCCGGCCTATGGAGCGAGGCCCAACGGCCTTCTCGTCTTCACCCCGGACATGCGGTTCGTGGAAGTCCTCACCGATGCCGACACCCCGCGTTTCGCCTCGGACGCCCGCGGCGAAGGAACCGATGACGAAAACCGCTCCGCGATGTCGCGCAACATCGGGTTCTTTGGCACCTACACCGTTGATGAAAAAGGTGAATTCAGCGGCAATCATGTTGAGGGAGCGACGTTTCCGAACTGGGTTGGCAGCACCCGCACCCGGGACCAACTCACACTCATCGTGGCCGGTGACCGCATGACGGAACATTTTCAACGGCCAGACGGTACGCGCATCCGGATCGAGTGGACGCGCGTCCAATGAGGCCGTTGGACGGAGCCCGCCGGTCACCGGGCTGACCGCGCACCATTCGCCGACGATGCTCGCCGCCCGAATGGCCTCGTGAACGCCCGTCGGCGCGGCCCGCATCGCCGGCCCCGCTTGATTGCAAAGCGCAGCTTACCAGTCCGATCAGGATGCGGCGCCTTATTTCCCCAGCCATCGCGAACCACTCTCAATGACCTGCGATCCCGAGGCGCCCGTCCGCCCGCGGCTGGCGGCCAACATGGTGCAATCACTGAGGGAGTTCCGATGTCGGACCCGCAAGACAGGCAACCTTTCGACCTCACCCGCCGGCAGGTTCTGGAGGCCGGAACCATCGTCTCGTTGACCGGCGCGATGCTGCCCACCGCCGGGCTCGCCCAGCAAGCCGCTCCGCAACCCTCACCGGAGAACGGCATGACGGTCCACCTGTCCTTCCGCGTCAACGGCCGCCCGACGGCGTTGGACATCGATGCCCGGGCGTCCCTGCTGGACCTGCTGCGCGAGCGGCTGGGCCTCGTCGGCGCGAAGAAGGGCTGCGACCACGGTCAATGCGGCGCCTGCACGGTCCATATGGACGGCCGCCGGGTCGCCTCCTGCCTGACCATGGCCGCCAAGGCCGACGGCCGCGACGTGACCACCATCGAAGGCATCGCCGGGGCGAACGGTCTTCATCCCATGCAGCAGGCCTTCATCGATCACGACGCCCTGCAATGCGGATACTGCACGCCCGGCCAGATCATGGCCGCGATCGCCTGCGTCAAGGAGGGGCACGCGTCGACGCCGGAGCAGATCAAGGAATACATGAGCGGAAACATCTGCCGCTGCGGCGCCTATGTCGGCATCGTCGCGGCGATCGAACAGGCCGCTCCCCAGATCGAGAGGAGCTGAGCCATGAAGCCCCTGTCCTACGTCCAGGTCCGAACGGCCCGTGAGGCGATCGAGGCCTTCGTCGCGGCCGGCGAAAGCGCCCGCTACATCGCCGGCGGCACCAATCTCTACGACCTGATGAAGCTCGGCATCGAGAAGCCGGCGCACCTGATCGACATCGCCGACCTCGATGGCGCCGACCGCATCGACACCGGCGGCGACCGGCTGTTTTTCGGTGGTGCGGCGCTGATGGCGGACGTCGCCGAGCACCCGGTCGTGCGCGACGACTATCCGGTGCTGGCGGAGAGCCTGTCGAAGGCGGCCTCCCAGCAGCTGCGCAACATGGCGACCGTCGGCGGCAACCTGCTGCAGCGGACGCGCTGCCCCTATTTCCGGAACGGCGCGAACGGCGCCTACCCGTGCAACAAGCGGGAGCCGGGCTCCGGCTGCGCCGCCGTCGGCGGGCTGGATCGGTCCCAGGCCGTGCTGGGGGCGAGCGCGGCGTGCAACGCCGTGTCGCCCGGGGACTGGCCCGTCGCGCTGATGGCGATGGACGCCGCGATCGAGCTGCAGGGCCTCGACGGAACCCGGGTGATCCCGATCGCCGAACTCTACCGCCCGCCCAGCCAGACGCCTCACCTCGAATTCACCATCGGCCGCGAGGAGATCGTCACCGGCATTTCGGTGCCGAAGACCGCCGCCGGTCGGAATTCCACCTATCTGAAGGTGCGCGACCGCGAATCCTACGCCTTCGCGCTGGTGTCCGCCGCGGTGGCGCTGGAGATGGACGGCGATCGCGTGCGGCAGTCGCATGTGGCGCTCGGCGGGGTGGCCACCGTGCCCTGGCGCGCGCGTCCCGCCGAGGCACTCCTGCGCGGGGAAACCCTGGATCGCGAACGGGCGCTGGAGGCCGCCAGGGCGGCGTTCGCCGAGGCCCGGGCCGGCCGCCACAACGCCTTCAAGATCGAACTCGGCGCGCGGACCCTTGCCGACGCCATCATCATCGCCGGGAGCAAGAGCCAATGACGCCGAACCGCAACGCGGACCGTCCCAGGATCGACGCCCATGAAAAGGTGCTCGGCCGTGCCCTGTACGCCGCCGACCAGTCCTTTCCCGGGCTGCTCCACGCGATGACCGTGCCGGCGACGATCGCCAAGGGGCGGATCCTGTCCATCGACACGGCGGCGGCCCTCCAGGTTCCGGGCGTCGTGCGCGTCTTCACCCATGTTGATTTTTCGCAGATCCGGACGACACCCGCAGCCCGCGGCGCCTACGGGCAGCCGGGAAAGGGCTACCAGCCCATGACCGCCCCGCAGGTCCGCCACCGGGGCGAACCGGTCGCCCTGGTGGTCGCCGAGACGCTGGAGGCGGCGGTCGAAGGCGCCGAAGCCGTGACGGTGCGCTACGCCGGGGAGCCCTTCAGCGCGCGGATGGACGACGACCTTGCGGGTCCCGAGCCGGAGGCCGCCGGCCCGCTCGCGTCCGGGGATGCCGAGGCCGCCTTCGCCAACGCCGCTCACGTCGTCGATGTGGAGTATCGGCATCCCCAGCAGCATCACAACCCCATCGAGCTGATCTCGACCACCGCCGTGTTCGAGGACGGCACGCTGCGTATTTACGAGGGAACGCAGTCCGCCGCGGCCTTTGCCGGCGGCTTGGCCGGCATGATGGGGATGGAGCCGCAGGCGCTGCGCGGCGTGAGCCCCTTCACGGGCGGCGGGTTCGGCCAGAAGAACGGCGTCCAGGAGCAGAGCGTGCTGGTGGCGAGCGCCGCCCTCCTGCTGCGCCGCCCGGTCAAGCTCGTCATGCCGCGGGGCCAGCTGTTCCACACGGCGTCCTACCGCCCGCAAAGCCGGCATCGCGTCCGGCTCGCCGCGGACGGTGACGGCCGCCTGCTCGCCGGCATTTATGAAACGGTGCAGCAGAACAGCCGGTACGACGGCTTCGCCAGCGATCACGGCGCCAATCCGCCGCGCATGTATGATTATGGCGCGTGGCGGGGAAGCGAGCGCATCGTCCGGGTCGACACCCAGACCCCCGGCCACCAGCGCGCCCCGCACGAACATCCGGCCAGCCACGCCACCGAATGCGCGCTCGACGAACTCGCCGGGGCGCTCGGCATGGACCCCGTCGCGCTGCGTCTCGCCAACGACACCCAGCGTGACCCGATCACCGGCAAACCCTTCTCGTCCCGCCATCTCGCGGACTGCCTGAGGCGCGGGGCCGCGCTGTTCGGCTGGGACCGCTGGACGAACCAGCCGGGCGCCCTGGTCGCCGAAAACGGCGACCGCATCGGCCTCGGCGTCGCCTGCGGCAGCTACAAGGCCGCGATGACGCCCTCCGTCACCACGCTGCGGCTCTCGGCCGGCGGCCAATGCCGGATCGCCACGTCCGGCCACGAGATGGGGCAGGGGATACGCAGCGTCATCGCCGCGGAGCTGATCGACGTCCTCGGCGTCGACCCCGATAAGCTCGACATCCGGATCGGCGACACCGGCCACGCCCCTCAGCATCTCACCGCGGGCTCCTGGGGCGCGGGAAGCGCTGCCCCGGCAGCGCGGGCCGCCGCCTTGAAGCTGCGCGAGGAGCTGATCCAGTTGACCGGAGCGGCGCTGTCGGATGAGCCCGTCCCAGTTCAGCTCGCCCGGACCCGCCGCCCTTATCTGGAGGTGTCGGTCGACACCGTGCCGCTCGGCAAGGACCGGCAGGCGATCGAGCAGCTGCGCCGGGGCATGCCGGTGGTGACCGGCCCCGAATACCCCGACTTCCTGGCCTTCAGCTGGATCGCGCATTTCACCGAAGTCCATGTCGAGCCGTCGACGGGACGCGTGCGGGTCCGGCGGGTGGTCAGCGTCGCCGATTGCGGGCGGGTGATGAATCGCCGCACGGCGGAAAGCCAGGTCCGGGGCGGCGTGGTCTGGGGCATCGGCGCCGCCTTGCGCGAGGCCGCCGAGATCGATCCGCGGTTCGGCGGCGTCCTCAACAACGACCTTGCCGAGTATGTCGTGCCGGTCAACGCCGACATCGGCGCCATCGACGTCGATTTCATTGACGAGCCGGACACCCGCCTCAACCTGTCGGGCGTCAAAGGGCTCGGCGAGGTGGCCATGGTCGGCGCGGCGGCGGCCGTCGTCAACGCCGTCCACAACGCCACCGGGAAGAGAATCCGGCATCTGCCGATCCGGATCGAGGACCTGCTCTAGGGTCCGCTCTGGTCCTCGGCCGCGTGGTCCACCGGGGAGATCGTGCGGCCGGCGGATCAATCAAGAACGACTTGCGGGCCGACCGCCATAGCCAACCGCTCGCCTTCGTGCTGAGCCACGGCTAAACTGACCAGAGCGCGTTGGCGGTGCTGATGGAAGCGCTCGCGGTTCGCCGGGGTGGCGGGTGTGCAGCCGCGACAACGATCCGAGCGGGTGGTTGCCGACCACGTCAACTCCGGCCAAGCCAACCGCACTTATCTGCGCAGCCGTAGGATCGTTGCGGACATCCCGCTGCCCTCCTGCCAGAGCCCTGCACCCTGGTGAACTGGGCTGCGTACCGCTCCCGTTACGCCATTGAGCGCCTGATCAACCGACTCAAGCAATTCCGCCGCATCGGCACCCGCTATCAGAAGCTCGCTGCAAACTACCTTGTCATGGTCCACATCGCTGCCATCCGGATTTGACTCAGGGTTTGAGAACAGGACCTAGGCCGCATGGTCCAATCCAAGCTCAATATTAAATTTTCGAGATAAACATGTGTTCACATGCTGGCTAAACCGAATGAACTCTCATCCATATGATCTTCATCATGGATCATAAGCATAGAGTTGATTTTTCGGATTCTCCGTTTGGCAAGATTGATTGACACGTCGCCAAATATTGTATCATCTAAAAAAGTAACACCATTATTTAGTAAATCTGACATAAATGGATGATTTTTTACATTAGACACCATTTGCTTATCTTTTGTCCACTTCCTGCGAACGCTTTCATAGTACACGAGCCAATGTTCACCGTCTATTCCTTCCTTCTTCACAGTGGCTCGCCAATTAAATGCAGCAAATTTTTCCTTGAGAAGTCCTTTCTCGTTAAGAAGTCCAAGTATAGCGTACACCGCAGAGCAGGTTGAACTGTGATAGTCAGAAAACTCTGCGCGAGATACCTTAATCTTAAGCGCTCCACAAATTACCAATGCCCATGCCACTTCAAAATCGTGGCTGTGGCGAGCGTGTGTCTTGAATACCACGCTCAGCCATTCATGAATAAGGCTAATAGCAAGTGGCCCCTGGCATTTTTTCTTATTATTAATTATAAATGTTGCAACATGGCTTATGCATACTGGGAACTCTCTGGAGAGCCGGAGAAGGGTAGAAAGTATAAGTCCAAAATTCCCATCATCATACTGAATTGATATTAGTTTCTGGACAATCCATTTTACTGGGAACGAGTTGCCTAGAGAGTGAGCGTGGTATAGAGCAAGATCAGTAAGTTTTCTAATATCATTAGCCTGTGACTTGGCGTCTTCTTGCCGAATCCGCTGCTGCATTAATTCGTATCGCCAGCGATCCATAAAGATCGCTTGAGAGGGCTTAAGCGCAGTCTTGTCATCGTTGAGTTGCAAATTGTAGTTTGACAATGCATTCCGAAGGGACGTTAGGGTGCTAGCGCATTCTAGTTCTGAGTTGAATCCAATGAAAAAATCATCGACGAGCCTGAAGCCAGGTCTGCCGCCTATTGATTTAGCCACTCCTTCATCGTTGTGAATTCCGCTGAGCAGCACCTCGGCGATTATTCTTGATGTGTCTGGGCCGACGGGTATGCCGAAAGTTTCCCTCGATTGGCACGATTGAAGTGCACGGTCAAGCTCATCGGTCCAATGGAAAGGTTTGCCACCTTTCTTTCCTTTTTTTCCTCCGTTCATTAATTCCTTAACCTTTGTCTTTCCCAAAACTGCCCAAGGAATGGAATGAGTGTATATTGTATAGAAAAATCGTGAAATGTCAGCCGAGAGTACGTAGCAAGACCTACGGGCAATATCACTTCTTTTCTTATCAAGATTGGCAAAAGAGACGCCTTTGAACGCCCTGTAATTCTTCAAATCTGGTTCTGGATTATACAAGCTAATTTGCGATTCGCCAATTATCGTCCTAATTTCTCTATGATTTTTAGTAATTACCATCGATACTCTTGCTTGAGAGGCTGGATGAACAAGGGCTAAGTCTCGCCTAGTTTGATTCTCTCGGGGAACATTGAATTTATCGAATCTAGTAACAATTTTTGAGAGTACGGACGTTTCTTTTGACTTGATTGAATTGTAATTTACTTTGCAATATGCTGCAAAGTGTCTCGTAGTTATAGCTGGAGGCACCTCCGCAGGAAGATATGCAGAATGCATGAGCGCGGAAAAAATTTCCTGATGGCGAATTCTGGCAGATGGCATGTCCGCATCTCTTACCGGGTAGAGTATCGCTATCGCTATATCACATCGCCTGTAGAGCATCAACTATTGGTGTAATATGTTCAGAATAGAATGCGCTTTCGGCGGTTTCCAAGGGGGCGTTTCAATCTGAGCTTTGGCTGATGCCCAACTATTATGCGGGACGCATACGGCTAGCTAGGGTCCATTCCGGTCCATGGCCTGCGCGCCCGTGACGATGGCACGGCGCGTTTCGTTACGCGCGCGCCACCCGGTGGATCGCCGGCCATCGGATCAACCAAGCCCCGAGGCATCATCCCGCGCAAAAATGTTGGGGTCGCAAACTGGTTCGATCCTAACTGGAGACAATTCGTCTTCCCCCATATTCATCGGGGCCTCACCCTGTGGCCATGGCCGTCTTCCCGACTGGGCGACGCCTTGCGACATTTTGCGGTGGAGGATGGACAGCATGGCGGACCAGTCGATAAAATTCTCCTATGACTACGGGAAATACAAATATTTCGAATTTTCCGGAAACAACAACAAGGTGGACATCGAGTTTTCCTGGGACTCTCCGAAAACGGACCCATCGGGAAAGCCGATGCCGAAGAAGGTCGTCGATCTTTTCAACAAGAATGTGCGCGACGCCATTCAGGAACTGATGAAGACCGAAGAAAAGACGGTCGCCGAAATTAAGAAGCAGATCCAGGCCTGGGATCAAAAGATCACAAAGCACGAGATCGACGGCCGCAACCTGTTTTTGTTTCTGAACACGATCAACGACACCATGGAGCAGCGGGCCGCCGACCGCTTCGGCGGAATCGTCGGCGGCATCGCGACGGTCATGAAGCTGATCGTGAAAAAGGCCTTCGCCGGCCTGGACGCGGCCGTGCGCAAGATGCTCGAAGACATGAAGTGGAAGGTTTACGCCAAGACGGTGGGAAAGATCGCTCTCGCTCTGACGGCGACGGCTCTCGCCATCACCGCCACGGTGCTGACCGGGGGCGCGGCGCTGCCGCTGGTCGTGGCGGGAGCCAAGATCACGCTCGACGTGGTCAAGGAAGGGAAGGCCGCCTACGACAGCTTCAACGACGGCGCGGACGAGGTGGTCGCCTTGCAAAGCGCCGTGGCGAAGCACCGGAGCAGCGCGCAGGACGCGATGAAGGTGGTCGAGCGGGCTGAGAGCCGGCGCTACCTCATGGCGGAGTCGGTGAACAAGCTGGAACGGCAGCTTCGGGCGGCGGAGGCCAAATACGAAGACGTGGAGCGCATCCTCAGTCAGAAGAAGATCGAGGGAATCGCCGTCACCGAGGATGCCTCCATCCTGGCTCTCGTCAAGAAGGTAAAGCAGTACAAGGATCTGATCGACCGCCTGACACCTCTGCTGAATGGAGCCCGCGCCGACCTGAAGCGTCTGGACGCGATGATCGACGGAGCGCGGCGGGCGTTCGACCCGTCCACCTACGACGCGATTCCAAACGCCGACTGGAAGACGATCCTCAAGAAATACGCGGATGAGTACGGCTCGACGGTCAAGACGCTGGGTGACCTGGGCTCCAGCATCGCGACCGTCGTTCAGAAACTGGCCTGATCCCCGGCCCGCCAGTCGTAGCCCTTCATGTGATTGAGGAACGCCCGCATGGCCGCGCTCGGAAGGCGGCGGTTCGGGTAATACAGATACCAGTGCGGCAAGGTGGGGCTCCACTCCGGGAAAAGCTCCACCAGCCGACCATCCCGGACATGGGGTTTCGCATAGTCGTCCAGAACGTGGGCAATGCCCCGGCCGGCCAGGGCGGCCTGGAGCTCGTTGTGCACCGTGCTGACCGTCAGCCGCCCGGCGGGCGTGACCTCCAGCGCGTCGCCCCCACGGGCGAACCGCCACGTGACGAGCGTGCCGCCGGGAAATCGCCGCCTGATGCAGTCATGCTCGACGAGGGCATGCGGCGTCACCGGCTGGCCATGCCGCGCGATGTAATCCGGTGACGCGACGATCGCGTATCGGAGCGACGGCCCGAACGGGACCGCGATCATGTCCTGCGCCAGTTGCTTGCCGAAGCGGACGCCGGCATCGAACCCCTGCTCCACGATGTCGATCACCGCGGCATCGCTGATGATCTCGATCTTCACCTCGGGATAGGCGTCCATGAAGTCGAAGACCAGCGGGCACAGGAGGTGATCGACGGCGGGCGCCGGCGCGTTGATCCGCAGCGTTCCCGACGGGCTGTCCCTCAACTCGTCGACCTCGGCGATCGCCAGCTGGATATCGCTCAGCGCCGGGGCCAGGCGATCGAGGAGGCGCTGCCCGGCCTCCGTGGGCGACACGCTCCGGGTCGTCCGATTGAGGAGCCGGATGCCGAGAGCCTCCTCCAGGGCATTCATCGTCTGGCTCAAGGCTGATGACGAGACGCCCCGTTCGAGCGCCGCCGCGCGGAAGCCGCCACAGCGCACGATCGCCGCGAACACGTCGAAGCTGTCCAAGCGAAGGGGGTTCATTGCGAAGCAGACCTAATCAAGCCGATCACATTTATCGAGCTTATCAGCGCAATCATACGGTGTCATGGTCGATCTGCGGTTGATTGTCGCGCCCGAACGCCGCCCATCACCGGTCACTCCCGGTTCCCTGGCTGGATGCGGGCGCCCCCACTCGGAAGGAAACACCGATGAACGCTCCCACTCTGAACCGACGCAGGATCATGCTGTCCGCGGCCGTCGGCGCATCGACCCTGTTCGTTTCCGGCAGCGGTGGAGTCGCGTCCGCGCAGGTGACGCCGACGCCCGCGACCGGCAACACCGGCCACTACCGTTTCCGGGTCGGCGACATCAGCGCGACGGTGCTGAGCGACGGCGTGATCGGCGGTCCACCCCGCGTCTACGCGAGCGATGCGCCCGAAGCGGAGCTTCAGGAGGTGCTGCGGCGCGCCTTCCTGCCGACGGACCACATGACGCTGAATCTGAACACCCTTCTGATCGAAACCGGTGGGCGGCGCATCCTCGTCGAGCCCGGCGCAGGCGCGACGATGGGGCCGAACGGCGGGCGGATTTTCCAGAACTTCGCGGCGATCGGGCTCGGTCCTGCGGACATCGACGCCATCGTGATCTCGCACACCCATCCCGACCATGTCGGCAATCTCAGGACCGCAAGCGGCGGCCGGGCGTTCCCCCGGGCCACCGTTTTCGTGCCGAGGGCGGACTGGGATTTCTTCGTCCGCAACGATCCGGATCTGTCCTACATGCCCGTTCCGGAGGATTTCCGCCTGCGCTTCGCCGCCGCGATCAAGAGCAGCCTCGAACCCGTCAGGGACGATGTGGAGCTTTACGAAGCCGGTGCGGAGATCGTGCCGGGCCTTACGACGATCGTCGCCGCCGGGCACACGCCGGGCATGGCGACCTTCCTCGTCCATTCCGGAAACGACCAGCTGCTGCTGACCGCCGACCTTGCCTATCACCCGATCGTCAACGTCGACAATCCCTGGCGTCCCGGACCCGACCGCGACAAGGAAACCGCGCTCGCCTCGCGCCGGCGCATCTTCGACCGGGCGGCCGCTGACCGCATTCCGGTGCTGGGTTTCCATTTTCCCTTCCCGGGCCTCGGCCGGATGCTCAAGACCGACGGCGGCTACGCCTGGGTCCCTGCAAATTGGCAGTTCTGAGAGACGGGATGACGACACGGTCAGCCGTCGCTACGACAGGCCGGACACATGAAAGCGCCCGACCAACCATCAACACGAAGTCTTCTTTTGCGCCGTAGGTGCCGTCCACCACATCATCTCATCTCGGTGGACCCTCGGTGAGCGAACGCAGTTTGGACACCGGTATCCGCACCTCGGTGAAGAATGGCGCAACGACTTGGTCGCACGGATTCGGGCTCGGCCGATCCAGGGTGGTCAGCGATGGCGGGCTGAGGTTGGCGCAGCCTGCCATCAGCAACGCCGACATGGCGCTCCCACGCCGGACTGCCGCCGTGATGGACGTGAACTGTCCTGGCCCTTGGTTCCCCACCGCACTGTCCTCCAGCCCACCAATCGCGCTCATCAAGGGCGACCGAAACGAGGCCGCCACGCCCGTCCGGCGCAACCGATTCCATAAAAAACGTAATTTTAATGTATATAACGGATTTATAAATCTATTAAAAAAGTAGATTTATATTGACGAGGCGTCATGAGGTTGGTGTGATTGGGGCATGGATCAACCCCAGCGCGCTTTCTTGGGAGGCTTCAATGACAGCGGAGGTGAAACGCATCGGTTCCACCGCAGGAAGGGTGTTTCTCGGCCTGGCCCTGGCGGCGGGTCTGACGCTCGGCTCTCCCGGCGGCGCGCGCGCCGAGGCGACGGAGCTGACCATCGGCATCCAGTACGGGCTGAGCTATCTGCCGCTGATGGTCGCCAAGAACCAGGGGCTGATTGAAAAATACGCTGCGGCGGAGGGGATCGGGCCGGTCAAGGTCAACTGGCTCGTTGTGAACGGCGGCGTGGCCGCCAACGACGCGCTGCTGAGCGGCAACGCCCAGATCGTCTCCGCCGGCATTTCGCCGCTTCTGGCGGCCTGGGACCGGACACGGGGCGGCATCGGCGTGAAGGCGATCTCGGGGCTGGACTCCTCCGCCTTCTGGATCAACAGCAACAACCCCAACGTCCGCAGCATCCGCGACCTGACCGACAAGGACCGCATCGCGGTGCCGGCGGTGAAGGTCTCGATCAACTCGGTCGTTCTTCAGATCGCCGCGGAGAAGGAGTTCGGGCCGGGGCATCATTACGATTTCGAAGCGCTGACCACGCCGCTGAGCCCGCCGGACGCCACAGCGGCGCTGGTTTCCGGCAAGACGGAGATCACCGGCCACGTCACCACGCCGACCTACGGCACCCTCCAACTCGCCCACCCGAACGTCCACCGCATCTTCAATTCGCGCGACGTGATCGGCGAGGCGACGCTGGTGCTGAGCTACACCACGCAGAAATTCTACGACGAGAACCCGAAGCTCACCGCCGCCGTGGTGAAGGCGATGGGCGACGGCTTCGCGCTGATCGAGCGCGACAAGGCCGAGGCCGCCCGCATCTATCTGGCGGAGGAGCGCAGCAAACTGACCCAGGACGAGGTCGTGGCGCTGCTGAACAACCCCGACATCAGCTATTCCCAGATCCCGCACAACACGGGCGTGATCGCCGACTACATGCACCGCGTCGGCTCGATCAAGACCAAGCCGGCCTCGTGGAAGGACTACACCCTCCCGATCCTGCACAGCGAAACGGGGAGTTGATCCATGGCCAACGACCGTGAGCCGCCGGAGGAGTTGGTCTGCCTGCCGTTTCCCGAGGCGATGGCGCTGTGGCTGCTGATGTCCGACACCGGCGAGACCGACCCGTCGCTTGATCTGCGGCGTCTCCACAGCCTGTCGGTGGCCTTCGTGCTGCTGGCCTTCGGCGCCGTCGCGCTGCTCGCTTGGTTGCGCGCCGCCTGAGGCCAGCCGCTTCCCGTTCGCCTTTCCACCCGCCTTTCCGCGTGTCCGTTCCTTCCGTCTTCCCAAAGGAGCCTGTCCGATGAGCCTTCCCAGCGGTTTCGACATCAAGCCCATCAACGGCAACATCGGCGCCGAACTGCGCGGCGTCACCCTGTCCGGCGATCTGCACCCGGCGGTGCTGAAGGCGATCCAGGACGCCGTCCACGAGTACAAGGTGATCTTCGTCCGCGATCAGCACCACATCGACGACGCCCGGCAGGAGGCGTTCGGGCGGCTGTGGGGCAGCCTGGTCGGCCATCCGACCGTCCCGTCGCTCAGCGGGACCGAAGGCATCCTGGACGTGGACGGCTCCCGCGGGGAACGCGCCAGTTCCTGGCACGCCGACATCACCTTCCTCGGCGATTATCCCAGCATCACCATCCTGCGCCCGCATGAACTGCCGGACCGCGGCGGCGACACGCTGTGGGGCAACACGGCGGCGGCCTACGCTGAACTGCCGGAGCCGCTGCGCGAACTGGCCGACAAGCTGCGGGCGATCCACACCAACCAGTACGATTACGTGGGCGACCGCGGAAACGTCCGCGAGGACGGGCTGAAGCGCTTCAACGAGGTCTTCACCTCCACCGTCTACGAGACGGAGCATCCGCTGGTGTCCGTGCATCCGGTCACCGGCGAGCGCACGCTGCTGGTCGGGCATTTCCTGCAACGGCTGGTCGGCTTCGGCACCTCCGATTCCAACCGGCTGATCGGCATCTTCACCGACCACGCCACCCGTCCGGAAAACACGGTGCGCTGGCACTGGTCGCCGGGCGACGTGGCGATCTGGGACAACCGAGCCACCATCCACCGGGCCGTGGACGATTACGGCGACCGTCCCCGCGTCGTCCGCCGCACGACGGTGGCCGGCAATGTGGTGGTCGGCGTCGATGGCCGTCCCAGCGTGACCCGCGTGCTCGGCCGCAAGCCGAGCCTCGCCGCCTGACGGTCGTCTGGTGCGGCATGGGCGGTCCACGCCCCCCGTGTCGCACCGGATTGTCGCGAAGCCGGCAGACGAGCCTGCCGGCTTCGCATCTTTTTGCGGCCATAAATAACATATATATACTGTGATTAATGCCTATTTTCCCTGTTGAATCATTCGTGGAATCATGGTGTCATTTTCCTACTAGAGATTAGGTAAAATTTTCGGAGGTTCGTATGTTCCATCCTGGACGTGTCATCCGCCACGCGCTCTGCGCCTTGGCCGGTCTGGGGCTCGCCGCCGCAGCGCTGGCCGGTCCGGCGGCGGCGGAAGGCCGGATACGGATCGCCGAACAGTATGGGCTGGGCTATCTGCCGCTGCATGTGCTGCGCCACCAGAAGCTGATCGAGAAGCACGGCAAGGAGCTGGGGCTCGACGTCACTGTGGAGTGGGTGCAGCTCTCCGGCGGCGCGGCGATGAACGACGCGCTGCTGTCGGACAGCATCGATCTCGGCTCGGCGGGCGTCGGTCCGCTGCTGACCATCTGGGACCGCACCAAGGGCAACGCCAACGTCAAGGCCATCGCCGCCCTGAACAGCATGCCGCTGTTCCTGACCACCACCAACCCGAACGTCAAGACGCTCAAGGACTTCACCGACAAGGACAAGATCGCCCTGCCGGCGGTGAAGGTCGGCGTCCAGGCCCGCGTGCTCCAGATGGCCGTGGAGAAGGAGTTCGGGGAGGGCAAGTTCGACGCGCTCGACAAGCTGACCGTCTCGCTGCCGCATCCCGACGCCACCGCCGCCCTGCTGTCCGGCTCGTCGGAGATCACCGGGCACATCTCCAGCCCGCCCTTCCAGTACCAGCAGCTCCGCGACCCGAAGATCCACAAGGTCTTCAGCTCCTACGACGTGCTGGGCGGGCCGCACACCTTCAACCTGATCTGGGCGAAGGAAGCCTTCCGGACCAAGAATCCCAAGACCTATCAGGCCTTCCTCGGCGCGCTGAAGGAGGCGATGGACGTCATCAACGCCGACCATTCCGTGGCGGCGGACATCTATCTGGCGCAGAACCGGGGCGACCTCGACAAGGCTTTCGTGGTCAGCATCCTCGACGACCCGGACAACCAGTTCACCGTCGCCCCCGCCGGCGTCGGGGCCTTCGCCGACTTCATGCACAAGGTCGGCGCCATGAAGAACAAGCCGGCCTCCTGGAAGGACCTGTTCTTCGAAGACCTGCACGGCGAAACCGGGAGCTGAGCCGATGAACGCCTTCACCCATCCCGCCAGCCTGGACACCTCCAGCCTCGACTTGGCCGGTGTGGGCAGCGCCGGCGTGTCCGAGCGCCCTCTGCTGGACGTGTCCGGCGTGACGCTCCAGTACAAGACGCGCCGCCATCTGGTGACCGCGACCTACCGCGTCGATTTCCAGGTGTTCCAGGCGGAGCGCTACGTCCTGCTGGGGCCGTCCGGCTGCGGCAAGTCCTCCTTGCTGAAAGCGGTGGGCGGCTTCCTGGCGCCGGTGGATGGCGCCATCCGTCTGAACGGGCGGGCGGTGAGCGGGCCGGGGCCGGATCGCATGATGGTCTTCCAGGAGTTCGACCAGCTTCCGCCCTGGAAGACTGTGAAGCAGAACGTGATGTTCCCCCTGCTCGCCAGCGGCAAGGCCACGCGGCGGGAGGCCGAGGAGAAGGCGCTGGACTGCATCGCGCGGGTGAACCTGTCCAAGTTCGCCGACGTGCATCCGCACATGCTGTCGGGCGGGATGAAGCAGCGCGTCGCCATCGCCCGTGCCATGGCCATGGAGCCGGACATCCTGCTGATGGACGAGCCCTTCGCGGCGCTGGACGCGCTGACCCGCCGCAAGATGCAGGAGGAGCTGCTTCAGCTCTGGGACGATCTGCGCTTCACCGTGCTGTTCGTCACCCACTCCATCGAGGAGGCGCTGGTCGTCGGCTCGCGCATCCTGGTGCTGTCGCCGCACCCCGGACAGGTGAAGGCGGAGCTGAACTGCGACGGCTACGACCATTTCGCGGTGGGCAGCCCGGCCTTCCAGGACACCGCCCAGCGCATCCACACTATGCTGTTCGCCGACGAGGTGGAAACGGTGAAGGGGGTGCCGTCATGACCGGCCTGTCCCTGGCGCCGCGAGGCCGCCGCGTGCCCCCCGTCCGCCCGGAGTATGAACGGACGGTCGCCACCACCGGCCCCATCGGCGACGTGGCCCGCCCGCTGTCCCTGTGGGAGCGGATCGGCAACATCACCGCGCTCCGCCGCTTCGCCGTGCTGGCCGCGGTGGCGCTGCTTTGGCAGGTCGCCGCGACGTGGCAGAACAACCCGCTGATGTTCCCCACCTTCACCGCCACCGTCACGGCGCTGTGGGACGGCATCTGGCGGGAGAACCTGCTGTCGATGGCCTGGGTGTCGCTGTCGGTCCTGCTGAAGGGCTATGCCATCGCCGTCGTGCTGGCCGTGCTGCTGACCAGCTTCGCGGTGTCCACGCGCATCGGCAACGACGTGCTGTCCACGCTGACCTCGATGTTCAACCCCTTGCCGGCCATCGCGCTGCTGCCCATCGCCATGCTGTGGTTCGGGCTGGGCGCGGTCAGCCTGACCTTCGTTCTGGTCCACGCGGTGCTGTGGCCGCTGGCGCTGAACACCCACGCCGGCTTCACCTCGGTGTCGGAGACGCTGCGCATGGCCGGGCGGAATTACGGGCTGACCGGCATCCGCTACGTCGTCACCATGCTGATTCCGGCGGCCTTTCCGGCCATCCTGACCGGGCTGAAGGTCGGCTGGGCCTTCGCCTGGCGCACGCTGATCGCGGCGGAGCTGGTGTTCGGCGTCTCGTCGGGCAAGGGCGGGCTGGGCTGGTTCATCTTCCAGAACCGCAACGAGCTGTACATCGACAAGGTGTTCGCCGGCCTCGTCACCGTCATCCTGATCGGCCTCGTCGTCGAGAACGTCGTCTTCCGCTGGATCGAGACCCACACCGTCCGCAAGTGGGGCATGGTCCGCTAGCAACCAAATCCCCTCTCCCGCCCCGGGAGAGGGAGGGACCCGCCGCTCCGTGGCGGGAGGGTGAGGGTATCGGCGAGGATCGGTGGTTCGATCCTTGCGCGACCCTCACCCTCCCGCTTTGCGGGCACCCTCTCCCAGGGCGGGAGAGGGGATTCTTCAGCAAGGAAATCCATCCGTGCCTTTCGACAGCAACCTGACCACCGAGCGCCCGACCTTCGTCACGCATCTGGAATGCGCCTACACCGGCGAGCGGTACGAGGCCGACACCGTCCACAACCTGTCCAAGGCCGGCAAGCCGTTGCTGGTCCGCTATGACCTGGAGGGGGTGCGCGGCGCGCTGACCAAGGACGCGCTGTCCGAACGCCCGCAGGACCTGTGGCGCTATCGCGAGCTGCTGCCGGTGCGCCGGGTGCAGGACATCGTCAGCCTGGGCGAGGCGGTGACCCCGCTGGTCGCGCTGCCCAAGCTCGCCGCGAAGCTGGGGGCGGCGGAACTGCTGGTCAAGGACGAGGGGCGTCTGCCCACCGGTTCCTTCAAGGCGCGCGGGCTGGTCATGGCGGTGTCCATGGCGAAGGCCTTCGGCATCACGCACATGGCCATGCCGACCAACGGCAACGCCGGCGCGGCGCTGGCCGCCTACGCGACGCGGGCGGGCATCAAGACGACGATCTTCTGCCCGGAGGACACGCCGGAGGTCAACGTCTCGGAGATCGAACTCCAGGGCGCCACGGTCTACCGGGTCAACGGGCTGATCGACGACTGCGGCAAGATCGTGGGGGAGGGCAAGGCCAAGGCCGGCTGGTTCGACGTCTCCACCCTGAAGGAGCCCTACCGGATCGAAGGCAAGAAGACCATGGGTCTGGAATTGGCTGAGCAGCTCGGCTGGGAAGTGCCGGACGTCATCTTCTACCCGACCGGTGGCGGCACCGGGCTGATCGGCATGTGGAAGGCCTTTGCCGAGCTGGAGGCCATCGGCTTCATCGGCTCCAAACGCCCGCGCATGGTCGCCGTGCAGGCCGCCGGCTGCGCCCCGATGGTCCGCGCCTACGAGGCGGGCGAGGAGCACGCGCCGCGCTGGCAGGACGCCCACACCATCGCGTCCGGCATCCGCGTGCCGCAGGCGGTCGGCGACTTCCTGATCCTGCGCGCGGTGCGGGAGAGCGGCGGTTTCGCCGTCGCCGTGCCCGACGAGGCCATCCAGGCGGCCCTGGACGAGGCGGCGCGGGAGGAAGGCTTCCTGCTCTGCCCGGAGGGCGCCGCCACCTACGCCGCCTACAAGCAGGCGCTGGCCGACGGGCGGGTGGGCCGCGACGAGCGCGCCGTGCTGTTCAACTGCGCGACCGGGCTGAAATACCCGCTGCCGCCCGTCCACCGGACGCTCGACCGCCACCAGCCCATCGACTACTCGGTGTTCTGAGGATGAGTGGTCCTTACGCGGCGGACCGTCTGGTGGCTCTGCTCGACGCCATCCTGCAGCGGTCCGGCAGCAGCCCGGAGGAGGCGGCCATCGTCGCCGCCAACCTCGTGGACTCCGACGCCACCGGCCACGCCAGCCACGGGGTGTGCCAGATCGCCGTCTACGCGAAGAGCCTGGAGCTGGGCCATCTGCAACCCAACCGCCACGCCCGCGTCGTCCGCGACGAGGCGCCGTTCCTGGTGGTGGACGGGGAGGTCGGTTATGGGCAGGTGATCGCGCGGGAGGCGACGGACCTCGCCATCGCGCGGGCCAAGGCGGGCGGGGCCTGCGTGCTCGCCCTGCGCAACGCCCACCACATCGGGCGCGTCGGTTCCTACGGCGAGCAGTGCATCGACGCGGGGTTGATCGGGGTCTTCTTCGTCAACGTGGTCAGCCGGCCGCTGGCGGCCCCCCATGGCGGCGGGCGGCCGCGGCTGGGCACCAACCCGATCTGCATTGCCGTTCCCGCCACACCGGGCCATCCGCCTTTCCTGCTGGACTTCGCGACCAGCGCGGTGGCGGCCAACAAGTGCCGCGTCGCCGCGGCCACCGGGAAGGAGGTCGCCGACGGCCTGCTGATCGATGAGCGGGGCGCGCCGACGCGCGACCCCGGCGTGATGTTCCGCGACCCGACCGGCGCCATCCTGCCCTTTGGCGGGCATAAGGGTTACGGGCTGGCGCTGGCCTGCGAGATCCTCGCCGGGGCGCTGGCCGGCGGGCTGCCGGCCCTGCCGGAAAACCTCCGTCCGGGCCGGGTGGTGAACAACGCGCTGGCCTTCCTGATCGACCCGGCGCGGGTATCCGACACGGAGAACGGTGGCTGGCAGGCGCTGACCGACGCGGTGCTGGACCACATCCAGGACACCCCGCCGGTCCCAGGCGGTGACGGCGTGCTGGTGCCCGGCGGGCCGGAGCGGCGGAGCCGGGCTCTGGCCGCGGAGCGCGGCATCACGCTCGACCCCGACACCGTGCGCGCCCTGCACGACATCGGGGGCGCGCTCGGCCTCGACGTTCCGGTCTTCCTGGGGGGCTGACCGGGTGGGGTCAGGGCAGGATGCGGTTGCGCAGGACCCCGTCCTCCAGGAACAAACGGGCGGTCTCGGCGGCGTTGCGGCGCATCTCGATCGCGGCCTCGTCGGAATGGAAGGCGTTGTGCGGCGTGACCACGAGACGGCCTTCCAGCCAGGGCTCCCGCCGGCGCCAAGCGTCCAGCAGCGGGTGAGGGGCGGGCGGTTCGGTCGGCAGCACGTCCGTCCCCACCGCGGCGACCTGCCCGCTGCGCAGCGCCGCCTCCAGCGGGTCCAGCCCGGCGAACATCTCGCCGCGCGCCGTGTTCACCAGAAGGGCGCCGGGCTTCAGCTTCGCCAGGAAGTCCGCGTCGATCAGGCCGCGGGTTTCCGGCGTCAGCGGGCAATGGAAGGTCACGATGTCGGATTCGGCCAGCAGCTCGTCGAGCCGGCGAACGCGGCGGTAGCCGACCGCCTTCTCGTGCCCGGCGGGCTGCTGCGGATCGTAGCCGAGGATGCGGTAGCCGAAGGGCTTCAGCCGGTTCACCACCGCAGTGCCGATCCGCCCCACGCCGACGACGCCGACCGTCGCCGCGCTGGAGCGCCGCAGCGGCGTCAGCGTGTTGGCCTGCCACGTCGTGCTGTAGCCGCGGGCGCGGGCGTCATGCTCCCACAGGCGGCGCTGCAGGGAGAGCAGCAGGGAGACGGCGTGGTCGGCCACCTCCTCCGTCCCGTAATCCGGGTTGTTGCAGAAGGGAATGCCCGCGGCGTCCAGCGCCGCCACGTCGACCTTGTCGTAGCCGACACCGAACCGCACGACGACGCGGCAGCGCGGCAGTTTGGCGACCGTCGCCGGACCGATGCGGGTGCTCCACACCAGCAGCGCGTCCAGCCGGGCCAGACGCTCCGGGTCCAGATCCTCTTCGCGGCGCGTGTCGAGGAAATCCACCTCGGCGCAGCCGTCCAGAACCGCCGCCTCGAGGTCCGGCGGGGGGATCATGTGGTCGGTGATTCCGACGACGAAAGATGCACGCTTGCCCATGGTCATTCTGCGGTCCGGGTCCTGATGGTCGAGCGGAAAATCAACAAATTTAACGAGTGGTTTGCGACGTGTGGGGTATGAAAGCACACACGATACGGCAAATGCCAACTTGTTAAATAGGGATTCATGGTGCTCTAATGATGGCAATTCGGGGGCGCCCTGCGGGGTGCTGGACACAGGGAGAGGAACGATGAGCATGCCGTCCCACGACACCGCGCACAGCATCGCCATCGTCGGCGCCGGCTTCACCGGCAGTATCCTGGCGGCCCACCTTCTGCGCAAGGCGGAGGAGCCGACGCGCATCCATCTGATCGAACGCGCCGGCACTCTGGGCACCGGGCTGGCCTATTCCACCGACAGCGCCGCGCATCTGCTGAACGTGCGCGCCTACAACATGAGCGCCTATCCCGACGACCCGCGCCATTTCCTGCGCTGGCTGTGGGCGAAGGACCTCGGCGGCGACGTGCCGCCCAGCGGCCACGCCTTCGTGTCGCGCCGGCTCTACGGCGAGTATATCCAGGACGTGCTGCGCGAGGCCCAGGCGGAAGCTCCCGCCCATGTGACGCTCGACACGGTGCGGGCAGAGGTGGTGGATGCGGCGGTGGAGGGCGAAGTCCGGTTGCGCCTTGCCGACGGGACGAGCCTCACGGTGGACCGGGCGGTGCTTTGCGTCGGGCATTTTCCGCCTTCGCCGCCGCGCGTCGCGGCGCCGGAGGTCTTCGCGTCGGAGCGCTTCATCGGCGATCCTTGGAACCGGGAGGCCGTCGCCGCCATCGATCCGGACGCGCCGGTGCTGATCCTCGGCACCGGGCTGACGATGGTCGATGTGGTGCTGTCCCTGGAGAACCAGGGCCATCGCGGCCCGATCCTGGCGCTGTCGCGCCGCGGGCTGCTGCCCACCACCCATCTGGAGACGCGCCCCTTCAAGAGCTTCGTCCATCCCCAGACGATGCCCGGCACGGTGCTGGACGTGCTGATCGCCTTGAAGGCCGACGTCCGTCGCGCGCGGGAGGAGGGATTGGACTGGCGGGCCGCCTTCGATTCCCTGCGGCCCTTCCACCCGCTGATCTGGAAGCACTTGCCGCTGGAGGAGCGGCAGCGCTTCCTGCGCCACGCCCGGCCCTATTGGGAGGTGCACCGCCACCGCATGGCGCCGGAGGTGGCCGCCCGGATCGAGGCGCTGCGCGAGAGCGGGCGGCTGACCGTCCGGGCCGGGCGTCTTCAGGCTCTGGCCTTGACCCCCGAGGGGGTGGAGGCGACGGTCCGCGCGCGGGGCGCCGAAGACGCGCTCTGGACACGCACGGTGGGCGCCATCGTCAACGCGACCGGCACCGAGTGCGACTTCGGGCGCATCCGCCATCCGCTGATGCGCGCCTTGCTCCAGCAGGGTCTGGCCCGTCCCGACCCGCTGCGCCTCGGCCTCGACGTCACCGAGGAGGGGGCGCTGATCGGGGAGGGCGGGGCGGTGTCCGAGCGCCTCTTCGCGCTCGGCCCGGTCAGCCGCGCGCCCTTCTGGGAAATGACGGCGGTTCCGGAACTGCGCAGCCAGTGCGCGGACGCCGCGCTGGCCCTCGCCCGTCGCAGCGTAGAAAACCGGCTTTCTGTATAAAACGACAAATAAATGTTATTCATGAATATAAAACATATTTGCATGATAGATTTATAGCGTCTATCATGCTGTCCAGTGTTGATTTCCGCCCGGCATCCGGAGCCGTCTCCGGTTGACCGGCACCGCTCCCGGTCCGCGCGGCCGTTCGCCGTCGCTTCGGTCGAGAAGGAGGATGTCATGCCGGACACGATCTTGCGGTCCGCTGCGGACCGCCTGGATCCGCAGGTGATCGCCATGAACGAGGCGGCGGTCCGCCTCGGCGCCGCCCCCGCCGATCCCTTGAGCCTTCCGCTCGCCGAGGCCCGCGCGGCGGCGGAGCGTTACCACGCCTTTCTGAACGGACCCGCGCCGCTTCCCGCGGACGTCATGGAGGTGACGGCGGAGGGCCCCGCCGGTCCCTTGGCGTTGCGGCTCTACCGCCCGGCGGGCCGCGGGACGGAGCGCCTGCCTGTCCTGGTCTATTTCCACGGCGGCGGCTTCGTCGTGAACAGCGTGGACACCCACGACGGACTGCTGCGGCTGCTCGCCCGGCACGCCGGCGCCGTGGTCTGCGCGGTGCGCTACAGCCTGGCGCCGGAGCGCCGCTTCCCGCACCAGCATGAGGAGGCGCTGGCCGCCCTGCGCTGGGTGGCCACGGCCGGGGCGGCGCAGGGCATCGACCCGGAGCGGATCGCGGTGGGCGGCGATTCCGCCGGCGCCAACCTCGCGCTCGGCCTCGCCCTGGCCGCCCGCGCGCCGGGAGCGCCGCGGGTGTCCTTCGGGCTGCTGTTCTACGGCATGTTCGCCCATGACTTCGACACCCTGTCGCACCGCCGATTCGGCGACGGGCGGTACGGGCTGACCACGGAGCGGATGCGCTGGTACTGGCGGCAGTATCTCGGCGACGCCACCCCCGACGATCCGCGCGCCGCTCCGCTACTGGCAGACCTGCGTGGCCTGCCGCCGCTGCTCCTTCTGGCCGCGGACCTCGACTGCCTGCGTGACGACACGCTCCGCCTGGCGGAGCGGCTGGCCGAGGCGGGGGTTCCGCACCGGCTCGCCGTCTATGACGGGCTGCCCCATTCCTTCGCCACCGCGACCCGGCTGGTCGATCGCGCGCAGGACGCCGTCCTGCAGGCCGCGCTGGCGCTGCGCCGCCACCTCAACGCCTGACCGGTCACCAGCGGTAGCTCAGGCCGGCGCTCAGCGCGTGACCGGTGGCGTCGCGGCGCAAGTCGGCGTCGTAGCTGCCATAGGCCTGGAAGCGGTTGCCCAGATCGGCCGTCAGGCCTGCCCCCAGCACCGCGGCGTCGCGCCCCGGCTGGGTGCCCGACACCGTGTAGGAGGCGCCGAGCAGTCGGGCGCCGCTGCGCGCGGCGACGTCGAGGAAGTCGTGGTCCCAGCGGGCACGCAACTCGGGCTCCAGCGCCACTTCGCCGGCCTTCAGGCGCCAGCTCGTCCGCAGGCCCAGGCTGGTCCGCAGCGTGCTCAGGTCGGTGTCGTCCACCGACAGGCCCAGCGCGCCGGCGCCGGTTTCGGTGAAGCCGTCGCGGGTCACCCGGTCGAAGCGGAGCCCGGCGAAGGGCTCGATGCGGGCGCCGTTCCAGGTGACGGCGTAGCCGGTGCCGACGGCGGCCCCGAACCCGTGGCCATCGCTGTCGCCCTGGGCGCTGCGGTTCACGGCATTCGGAGAACCGAACTGAAGGACGCGGCGGCTGTCGTACTGGCCAAAGCCGTACATGGCCTGGGCATCGACGAACCACGCGCCGACGCGGTAGGTGCCGTAGAGCGCCGCGCTGTAGCCGTCGATGTCCGTTCGGTCGCCGCTGCCCCGCACATCAACCGCCGTGCGCTGGTAGCCGAAGGCGGCGCCGGCGGTCAGATCATCGGAGAGGTCGCGGTCGGCGCCAAGCGCGATGCCGCCGCCGCGCTGCCGGTAGCCGGCGGCGTTGCCGTCGCCGTCGGAATTGGCGAAGCGGCCCAACGCCCGCGCCCACAGGCCGAGCGCCGTCCCGCGCTCCGCCTCCAGGGGGGCGAGGGGGGCGATGGACTTGGCGAGGCCGTCCGCGCGCAGCGCGGCCATGCGGCCCTGCACCGCGTCTCCGAACAGGCGGGCGGAATCGCGGGCAGCGGTTACGGCCTCCGCATGGACGGCGCCGCCCAGGCTGTCGAGCGCCGCGGGGATGGCTTGGCCGGACAGCGGGTAGAGGGCATCGAACAGCGGCTTGGCCGCGTCCGACGGCCGGGTGCCGGCGGCCGGGCGGACGGCGTCCAGCGCGGCGCCGACCGCCGACTGGTTCGCCGTGGCCGACACGCCCGCCGCCGCCAGCCGGCCGTAGCGGACCGGTGTGGCGGCGAGGGTGATGGCGTTGGTGCCGTAGACGGTGTCGAACCGCGTTCCGGCGGGCAGGCCGCTGGCGGGCTGCGCGATGCCGGCGAAGGCGCCGGTCACGCCCCCGCTGGCGGTGACGATGGTGAAGCCCTGGCCGAGGCGCGGCGTGAAGGCGTTGGTGGCGTCGCCGCTGATGCCGCGGATGACCGGTGCCAGCGTGCCGCCGGCGGCGAAGGTGCCGGGCGTGCCGGAGACCACCACCTGATCGTGGAAGCCGGCGCCGGTTCCGGCGGTCGGCCCGTCGATCTCAACGCGCAGGGTCGATCCGGTGGCGTTGGTGACGGCGCCCTCGACGGTCAGGACGCCCGGCGAGGTGCCGGGGCTGAGCGTGCCGGCGTTGCTCAGCGCGCCGATGATCCGCCCGCCGCCCGACAACAGGCCGCCACGCTCCACGGTGACGGTCGGGCTGGCAAGGCGCGTGTTGACGGCAAGCTGGGCGTTCGCCTTCACCGTCGTTGCGGCGACCGACTGCGTGCCGGAGGCCAGCGTCACGCCCGTCGCCGTGCCGGTGCTCGTGCCGATCTGGAACTGGGCGAGGTTCGTGACGTCGGCGCGGACGGTGGAGGTTCCTTCCAGCGTCAGGCTGTCGGTGCTGCCCGCCCCGGCGATGGCGAAGCCGACGTCCATGTTGGCGATGTTGACGCTGTTGCGCAGCCCGTTGAACGGGTTGCCGGGATTGAGCTGGAGCAGGACGGCGGTGCCGGTCTGGCTCAGCGCCAGCGTGCCGCCGCCGAGCGGTGCCGGGTTCAGCCGCTCGACGGCGCCGAACTGGCCGGTCACGCCGCCCGACGCGGTCAGGATCTCGTAGCTGCGCCCGGTCAGGTACAGCCCGTCGGCCGCCGTCACCTGGACGGTGGCGCCGTTCGACAGCGTGGCCGCCCCGCCGACCGCCAGCTTCGTGGCGTTGCCGGCGGGGTCGATGCCGACCTGGAGGCGGGAGCCGGCGGCGAAGGCGAGGTTGCCCGCCACCGCCAGCGTTCCGGACGCGCCGTCGCCCGGCATCACGGTGCCCGCCACGGTGGCCGCCGGGACGGTGATGGTGCCGGTGCCCGACAGCGTGGCGCCGCTGGCGACCGTCAGGGCGCTGCCGAGCGCCAGCGGGCCGTCGACCACCAGCGTGCCGCTGCCGACCGTCGCGGTGGCGAAGCCGCGGTAGACGTCCCGCGCGCCGATGACGTATCGCCCGCCGCTGCCGAGCTGGACCTCCAGCGCGTCGGTGCCGCCGCCGCCCAGCACCTTGCCGGTGATTGCGCCGCCCCGGATCACCAGCCGGTCGTTGCCCGCGCCGAAGGCGATGGCGACGGGATCGCCGCCGCCGCCCGCGATGGTGCCCGAGTTGGTGATGGTGTTGGCGTAGGGGCCGATCAGGGTAATCGCCGGGCCGTCGCGGCTCTCGATCCGCCCGGCGTTGGTGATGGTGGTGGCGCCATAGGCCGCCCCCTCCGCCCCGTCGTCCACCATGATGCCGTGGCCGGTGCCGGAGATGACGCCGCTGGCGCTGTTGGTGATGGTTCCGCCGCCCATGGCGATGCCGTCGGCGCCGTTCGGGCGCCCGCCGGAATCGACTCCGCCGGCCCCGGTGCCGCGGATCGTCCCCTCGTTGACGATGGTGCCGATGTAATCGATGTCCACGCCGTCGCCATCGCCGTTGGTCGAGGCGACGCCGCTGCTGTTGAAAATGCTGCCCACCCCGGCATAGTCACCGGAGATCAGGCCGCGGTTGATGACCGTGCCGTTGCCGTCCGACCCGACGCCCGAGCCGTTGCGCCCGACGATGGTGCCGCCGGCCTCGTTGACGACGGTGATGTCGGTGTCAGCGGTGATGCCGTGCCGCGCGCCGGAGATCAGACCGCCCGATCGGTTGGTCACGGTCACGCCGGTCCGCCCGCCGGCGTCGATCGCGTCGGCGGTGCCGTTGGCGCCGCCGCTGGTGTTGGCGCCATAGCTGCGGATGACGCCCGCGTTGTCGATGGCCGCGTTCAGGCCCGGCCGCAGCGCGTCGTCGTTCAGCGCCTCGATCACGCCGGTGGCGCGGTTGACGACGGTCAGCGGCACCCCCGCCGTGTTCATCGTGCGCAGATCGAGCGCCTGGCCCTGCACCGCGCTCGCCGGATCGGTGGGGGCGGCGGCGCGGATGGCGCCGGCGTTGTCGATGGTGACTCCGCCGCTGATGATGTTGGTGTTGATGCGGACCGCGTCGTTGGCGTCGGACTGGATCAGCGCGCCGGCCCGGTTGGTCAGGGTCAGCGTCCGCACCGTGTTGCCGCCCGACGTGTCGAAGCCGCGCCCGCCGGTCGAGCGGATGGTGCCGGCGTTGTCCAGCACCACGTTGCTGGCCGTCCCGCTCTGCGTGACCGCGGCGCCGGTGGTCTGCAGCGTGCCGCCGACGGCGACGGTGCCCGTCTGGCTGCCGGACAGCGTTTGGGACCCCGTGACCGTGCTTCCCCCCGTCACCGCGAACTGGGCCAGCGCCGGGCTGGACACGAACAGCAGAAGGCCCACGCAGCCGTGCAGCGCCGTGGTTGCCAACAGCCCTTGGCGGGTCGGCATGGTCACGCTCCCTGAGATGATGATGCGGTCGATGTCGAGGGTGTCTTACGAAGGGCGGGAAGCCGCGCGCGGTGGTCGAATCCACGGCGCGTGCTCAGCCGGCGCGAGTGATAGCGTCCTTGCGTGACCGTTCGGTGACGGATCGGTGATGATTGGGTGTACGAACGGGCGCGGCGACCTTTCCGCCGGCGGCGGCTGTGCCACAGACGGGCATTATTGCGGCCCTGGTGGTTGTCAGCGGGCGCTCATCCACCAATGTGAACGGCAGCCGGGCGGTTCCAGGACCGCCCGCTTCCCACCCGGCATGCCCGCCGTTCGACACTCCATCAAGGAGGCGGCCCCAAGAGGCCGAAATTATATGCGTCGTCACCGCCGCGCGAAGATCGTTGCCACGGTCGGTCCCGCCAGCAACACCCCCGAGATGCTGAAGCGGCTGTTCCTGGCCGGCGTCGATACCTTCCGCCTGAATTTCAGCCATGGGACGCACGAGGATCATGCCAAGGTCCACGCCGCCATCCGCGCGCTGGAGGCCGAGATGGGCCGCCCCATCGGCATCCTTCAGGACCTGCAGGGACCGAAGATCCGCGTCGGCACCATCCGTGACGGCAAGATCACCGTCGCCGCCGGCGAATCGATCCGCTTCGTCCTGTCCGGCGCCGACGGCGACAAGACCGCGATCCCGCTGCCCCATCCGGAAATCTTCGCCGCGGTGATGCCGGGCCACAATCTGCTGATCGACGACGGGCGCGTGCGCGTCGCCGTGACCGGGCTGGGCGACGATTACATCGACGCCAAGGTGGTGATCGGCGGGGCCATCTCGAACCGCAAGGGCGTCAACCTGCCCGACACGGTGCTGGAGCTGTCGCCCCTGACCGCCAAGGACCGCGTCGACCTCGCCTTCGGGCTGGAGCTGGGCGTCGACTGGGTGGCGATGTCCTTCGTGCAGAAGCCGGCGGACCTGCTGGAGGCCCGCGGGCTGATCGGCGACCGCGCCGGGCTGATGTCGAAGATCGAGAAGCCGGCGGCGCTCGACCGCATCGACGACATCATCCGCCTGTCGGACTCGGTCATGGTCGCCCGCGGCGACCTGGGCGTCGAGATCCCGCACGAGGAGGTGCCGGGCCGCCAGAAGGAGCTGGTGCGCGCCTGCCGCCTCGCCGTGAAGCCGGTGATCGTGGCGACGCAGATGCTCGATTCCATGGTCAACGCCCCGACCCCGACGCGGGCCGAGGCGTCGGACGTGGCGACCGCCATCTATGACGGCGCCGACGCGGTGATGCTGTCGGCGGAATCCGCCAGCGGCGCCTTCCCGGTGGAGGCCGTGGAGATGATGGACCGCATCATCCGCAGCACCGAGCAGCACAAGCTCTACCGCTCGATCATCGACGCCTCGGACCCCGGCGAGGAGCAGACCGCGCCCCACGCGGTGGCCGCCGCCGCCGCCGATCTGGCCGAGGTGATCCACGCATCGACCATCGTCGCCTACACCTCCAGCGGCACCACGGCCGCCCGCATCGCCCGCCGCCGCCCGGCGGTGCCGATCCTGGCGATCACCCCGCACGCCGCGGTGTCGCGCCGCCTGTCCCTGCTGTGGGGCGCGCACAGCGTCCTGTCCGCCGACATCCACACCTACGAGGAGATGGTCGAGCGGGCGCTGGCCTTCGCCAGGGAGCAGGGCTTCGCGAAGGCCAACGACCAGATGGTCGTGGTGGCCGGCATTCCGTTCGCGCAGGCCGGGACCACCAACAACCTGCGCGTGGTGCAGGTCGAGGGGTAAGGCGCGGGCAACGGTGCCCCGGTGCCCCCTCCCTAACCCTCCCCCGCTGACGCAGGGGAGGGGACTTGTTTCTCCCTCCCCTGCGAAGCGGGGGAGGGCCGGGGTGGGGGCTAGGGTCAGCGCTTCTTGTACGTCTCGCTGTCCATATGGGCGAGCTGCGCCGCCGGGTAGCGCTCGCCCGCCGCGGCGCCGGGTGGCAGGGCTTCGGCGAGCTGCGCCAGATCCTCCGTCGACAGGGCGAGGTCCAGGGCACCCAGCGCCTCGGCCAGACGGTCGCGGCGGCGGGCGCCGACCAGCGGGACGATGTCGTGGCCCTGTGCCGCCACCCAGGCGATGGCGACCTGGGCGACCGAACCGCCGATGCGCTGGGCGATCTCCCGCAGACGCTCCACCAGCGCCAGGTTCCGGTCCAGATTCTCACCCTGGAAGCGCGGGCTGCGGCTGCGGAAGTCCTGGCCCGTCCGGCCCTTGCTCCAGTGGCCGCTGATCAGGCCGCGCGACAGCACGCCGTAGGCGGTGACCCCGATGCCAAGCTCCCGGCAGGTGGGCAGGATGGCCTCCTCGATCCCGCGGGAGATCAGGGAATATTCGATCTGCAGGTCGCTGATCGGGTGCACCGCGGCGGCGCGGCGGATGGTGTCCGGGCCGACCTCCGACAGGCCGATGTGGCGGATGTAGCCGGCCTTCACCATGTCGGCCATGGCGCCCACCGTGTCCTCGATGGGGACGCTCGGGTCGAGCCGCGCCGGGCGGTAGATGTCGATGTGGTCCACCCCCAGCCGGCGCAGCGAGTAGGTCAGGAAGTTCTTCACCGCCGCCGGGCGGGAGTCGTAGCCGTTCCAGCCCATCTGCGGGTCGCGCAGGGCGCCGAACTTCACGCTGATGAGCAGCCCGTCGCGCTCGCGCCCGCGCAGGGCGTCGCGGATGAGCAGCTCGTTGTGCCCCATGCCGTAGAAGTCGCCGGTGTCGAGCAGGGTGATCCCGGCGTCGAGCGCCGCGTGGATCGTGGCGATGCTCTCCTCCTGGTCGGCGGGGCCGTAGAAGTCCGACATGCCCATGCAGCCGAGACCGATGACCGAGCTGACGGGGCCGGCGGCCCCCAGCGTGCGCTGTTCCATGTTCCTGATCCTCTCCGTCCGTCGCGGCGCCGTTCCAGCGCCGCCTCGCCCTGGATGATGACCCGGCGCCATTGATCCGATAAGCTGGACAATGCCGAACGGGCTGTTCACTGCATCGAACAATCGGAACCGGGGGAATGGACGACACCGACCTGCGCGACCTGCAAGCCTTCGCCGCCGTCGCCCGCCACCGCAGCTTCCGCCGCGCGGCGCTGGAGCAGCGGGTGTCCGTCTCAAG
The DNA here is from genome assembly GCF_005222205.1 of Azospirillum brasilense. Taxonomy (NCBI): domain Bacteria; kingdom Pseudomonadati; phylum Pseudomonadota; class Alphaproteobacteria; order Rhodospirillales; family Azospirillaceae; genus Azospirillum; species Azospirillum brasilense. The sequence goes on from NZ_CP032346.1 coordinate 222,515, forward strand.
CCTCAGCCAGCGGATGCGGGAATTGGAGGAGCATCTTGGCGTCCGCCTGCTGAACCGCACGACCCGCAGCGTCGCCCCGACCGAGGCCGGGGAGCAGCTTCTCCGCCGGTTGGAACCGGCGCTGGGCGAGGTGGCCGGCGCCCTGTCCGACCTGCGGGAACGCCAGGGGCGGCCGGCGGGGCGGCTGCGCATCAACGCGCCGGCCCCGGCGGTCGATCTCGTGCTGGCCCCGATGGTCACGCCCTTCCTGACCCGCTTTCCGGATGTGGAGCTGGAAATCACCGTGGACATCGCCCTGATCGACATCGTGGCGCAGGGCTATGACGCGGGCGTGCGCTACGAGGAACATCTGGCGCAGGACATGATCGCGGTGCCGCTCGGCCCGCCGCAGCGCTTCGTGCTGTGCGCGGCGCCCGCCGTTCTGGACCGCTTCGGCGTGCCGGAGCGGCCCGAGGATCTCCTGGGCAAGCCGAGCGTCTCAACCGTCTACGCCAGCGGCGCCCACCCGCCCTGGGAATTCGAGAAGGAGGGGCGCATCGTGCGCATCCAGCCCGGCGGCCCCTTCCACGCCGGCCACACCGGCATCCAATTGCGGGCGGCACTGGACGGGCTGGGGTTCCTGATGACCTTCGACGAGTATGTGCGCGAGCACATCGCCGCCGGCCGCCTCGTCGCCGTGCTGGAGGACTGGAGCCAGAGCTTCCCCGGCCCCTTCCTCTACTACCCGTCGCGCCGCCAGCCCCCGGCGGCGCTGCGCGCCTTCCTCGACTTCCTCAAGGACTGGCGCCGTCAGGCCGCTCCGTAGGGAGTCAGACGGTGCAGAGGAAGCGGCGCTCCCCGCCCTCCAGGACCAACGCGGTCAGCCGGTTGGAGGCGTAGGCTCCGGTGTCGATGCCGATGCGGTTGGAGCGGACGTCCGGCTGCTCGACGATGGTGTGCCCATGCACGACGAGCTTGCCGTGGTCGAGGTGGGAGGTCAGGAACTCCCGCCGGATCCACAGCAGATCCTCGTCCCGCTGGCGATGCAGCGGCAGGCCGGGGCGGATTCCGGCGTGGACGAACAGATAGTCGCCGATGGCCACGCTGGAGCGCAGCCCGGCCAGGAAGGCCCGGTGATGGGGCGGCAGGGCCGCAGCGAAGCGCTGGCGGGCTTCCTCCACATGCTCCGGTGGAGCGCCCTCGACGGGTGCCGGAACGCCGTAGCTGGCCAGCGTTGCCCGCCCGCCATACTCCAGCCAGTCCGGCCCGGCCTCGGGCTTCTCGATGAAGTCCATCATCGCGGCTTCGTGGTTGCCGCGCAGGTGGATGGCGCCGAAGCCGGGCAGCGGTTCCCGGCACAGCCGCTCGATGACCATCGCGGAGTCCGGACCGCGGTCCACATAGTCGCCGAGAAAGACCAGATACTTGACGAGGTCGGCGCCGCTCGCCGCGTCGCGGTCGATCTGCGCCAGCAACTGGTCGAGCAGATCCAGGCGTCCGTGGATGTCGCCCACCGCGTAGACGCGCATACCCCGCGGCACATGGCTCGCGACGGGTTCCGGGTCCGACCACAGTTTGCGCGCAAAGCCGAACACGCTCCGCTCTCCTCCGTTCTCGATGGGTGGGTCCTGCCTTGACAGGATGGGGATGACGGCGCGCGCACTCAAGTCGCACACCCGCTTGCCCGGCCCGGGTTCGCCCATTCATCCACATGGGTCGAGTCGGACTGGAAAGAGGGGGTGCCGTCAAGCGGCCGGAATGGTTAACCCGTATGGCGCCATCAGGAGCCGGGCATGGCGCGGTCCAGCGCCTCCAGAAGGCCGCCGAGCCGGAACTCCACGGTCCGCCGATCAAGCCGCGGCCAGTGATAGACCTGGGTCGCGCCGTTGGCCTGCCTCTGGAATTCCAGCCTCACTGGGCGGTTGGAGCGGATCAGCGGCATCAGGCGCTCCATCGGGCCGCAGGTCAGGCCGATGCGCCGCGGCTCCTTGATGGCGGCGAAGCGGCTCAGCATCTCCGTCCCGGCGTCCTCGTCGGCGATGGCGCCTGCGGCAACCTGGGCCAGGAAGCGGGCGAATTCGGGCGGAGCCGCCTCCGGTGCGGCGCCGGCCTGCGGTCCCGCGTCGAGCGCGTCGGCGAGGTCGGATAGCTGGCGCGGCGTGTAGAAGCGCTGCGGCGGGGCGCCGTCCACCGCCAGGGTGACGGGGTGGGCAAGCGCGATGGGCTCGTCGAACACGATGTAGAGGGAGGTGCAGGCGGCGTCGCGCACCGCGCTGATGCTCAGCTCGCCGAGTCCGCCGCGGTTGTCGGCGAAGGGCTGGACGGCCGACACGGTGCAGCGCTGCCCGGGGCCTTCCCCGGCGCAGACGGCATCGGAGACGGGGGCATCCACGGCCAGGGCGGGTGTGGCGGTTCCCAGCCCGGCCACAAGCAGGAACAGCCCGATCCGGCGCGTCATCGGCAAATGAATCCTCCTCCGGCGCATGGTCTGAACGGGGGACGCTAACAGGGCCGGGCTTTCGTCCTGGTTAATGGTCAGGGCCGATGGGGATGGCGCGAACGCCCGGCACTGCCCCCTTGGTGCCGCGTTCTCGCCGGATTGGACTCTGCTAGGATGTGGGAAAAGAAGGACAAGGGGGAGGGGCGCCATGGACGAGAGCCCGATCCGCGTGCGCCGGTTTCGCGAAATCCTGCTGTGGCCGGTGCAGCTGATGCCGCTGAAGGACGGCGCGCAGATCCAGAACCATTGGGAGTGGCTGGGCGGGCCGGACTGTCCCTGGCAGGAGGTGGCGGACGAGTTCACCCAAGACCCCGGCGAATTCAGCGAGCGTCATTACAGCGAGTTCGTGTCCTTCCTGCCCTACGTGCAGCGCTTCCTCTATGGCGAGGGGGAATCGCGCGACCACCGGCCCGGCTATGGCGGCTCCCCGATCCGCGTGTTTCGGCGGCGCGACGTGGCGGCGCTGACGGTCACCCTGCGGCGGGGGCAGGCGCCCCTGCGCTTCGCCATTGCCCATGTCGATCTGCATTTCTTCCACGACGTCGATGTGGCGATTATCGTTGTCGAGCTGTTCGGCGAGGACCTGCCGCTGGACCGCGTGCAGGACACGCTGTTCCGGCTGGGCCGCACCTATCCGCCGGCCTGGGAGCCGGACGGCAGCGCCGCGCAGTGCCCGCACCGCGTCGAATGGCTCGGCGCCGACGGCGCCGTGCTCGCCGTCTCGGACTATGAGCGGAAGGCCGAATACCTGTCCTTCGTGTGCCGCCACCGGGCGCCGCGCATCGCCGCCCACTGGTCGTTCCTTCTGCGCCCCCTGGTCCACCACCATTCGGAGGAGACCGGGCTGCTGCGCTACCGCCAGCTCGAATACCAGCGGATGCCGGCCATGGCCTATCTGTCGCTGGACGAGCCGGAGCGGCTGGAGCGGGCGGACTGGGTGCGGCTGGGATTCGCCACGTCGCCGGGGGTGGGACCCAGCGAGGTGATGCCCTTCGCCCCCGCTTTCCTGGAGGGGTTCGAGCAGCGCTACTGCTACGACCGCTACTGGGACCCGCGGGCGCCCGGCGCCTGGACGCGCAGCCGCATCCTGTGCTGCGGCCATTCGCTGGTGATGGTGGGGCCGGAGGGCGACGCCTTCTTCACCGACGCGGAAACCGGGCTGCTCGGCCAGTTCCGGCACCAGTATTTCCTGCTCGGGCTGGTCGTGCATTTCCACCGGGCGGCGCTGGTGATGCTGTCCGACCGGCTGGTGCTGGCGGTCAGCCAGCTCGACATCGGAACCGTGGAGTCGGTGAAGCGGTTCAAGCGCGACATCCGGCAGGTGTTCGAGATCTTCCTGCGCTTCACCCACCGTTATTGGTTTCATGAGCTGTCAATCCAGGGGCCGCTGCGCGACCTGTTCCGCCTGTGGGCCGGGCATCTCGGCACCGACCGCCTCTACGCCGATGTGCGGGACGAGGTTCAGGACATGAGCGACTATCTGGACAGCGATGGGCTGCGGCGGCAGGCCAACACGGTGCTGCGGCTGACCGTGGTGACGGTGGTCAGCACCATCGGAACGCTGGTCACCGGCTTCCTCGGCATGAACCTGCTCGCCATGGCCGACGACCCGCTGCCCATGCGGATTCTGTTCTTTCTCTTCGTCCTGCTGGCGACGGTCGGGCTGATCGCCTTCAGCGTGATGCGGTCCAAGCGTCTGGCCGATTTCCTGGAGGCGCTGTCGGACGAACGGCTGCCGGGTCGGAGCAAGCTGGCGCTCCTGACGAAGGTGTGGGAGCGCCCGAGTCGCCGCGCCGGGCCACCTTTGTGAGCCGTTGGAAACCGGATTTGCAGGAAGACCGGAAGGATAGGGCGGGTTTGCCACGAATGGAGGGGGCGGGCGCCAAAGAACAGGCATGAAGCCGGAACCAGCCGGCCAAGCTCGCGTTCTTGTCAGCGAAAGCTCCACATTTGGGAGGACGCCATGAGCATCGGCACCATTCTGCTCATCATTTTGATTCTCGTTCTAATCGGCGCGGTTCCGGCCTGGCCGCACAGCCGCGGCTGGGGCTATGGCCCCAGCGGCATTCTCGGCGTGCTGCTGCTCGTCCTGATCGTGCTTCTGCTGATGGGCCGGATCTGACGGGCAAGCCACAACGGCTCTCCGACGCGCGGGCGCCGTTCCCGTTCCGCCACCGGCCCCTGGGCGTCACGCTCCGGGGCTGCGGCCGGGACGGGAACGGCGCCCGTTGCGCATCACGAACATCAGCCAGCCGATCGGCCCCAGGATCAGCACCATCACCACCCAGCCGGCCCGCGGGCCGAAGGGACAGCGCGTGCCGGGCGGGGGACGCCACGGGCCGCCGCGCCGTGACAGCATCACATGAAGGAGAGGCGCGCCATAGAGGGCGAACAGGATGAGCCAGGGTGCGAGGTCTTGTGCCATGGCGGCATGCTACCCCAGAACGGGTGGCCGCTCCCACCACGGAGCAACGGGAACGGCGTCATGGGCGCTTGTTCGGCACTGTGTCCAAATGGTAATACCGCAACGCAGGAATGGACTTCATGCGTATGAGGCATGGTTGCGCCGCGTTCTGGTGGGCGATTATCCTCAGCGGCGTCCGATAAGCCGAAAGGCGGATATCATGGCGGTTGAGATCGAACGGCGGTTTCTGGTGCGGAGAGACATCCGTTCCCTGTGTCGAAACGGCCTTTCCATCGTCCAGGGGTATCTGCCCTCCGACGACGGCCGGACGGTGCGGGTCCGGGTGGCCGGCCCGGACGCGACGCTGACCGTCAAAGGCCCCCGCAACGGCCTGTGCCGCGAGGAGGTCGAACATCCGCTTCCCCTCGATCTCGCCCTGGGTCTGTTGCGCCACAGCTGCCGTGGCGGCCTGATCGAGAAAACCCGCTACCTCGTCCACCACCATGGTCTCGGCTGGGAAATCGACGTGTTCGGCGGCGAGAACGCCGGTCTGGTGATCGCCGAGGTCGAGTTGTCCCACGCCGACCAAGTCGTTCCGCTTCCCGATTGGGTGGGGGCGGAGGTCACGCACCGGGCGGCCTACAGCAATTCCGCCCTGTCGCGCAGCCCGATCCGCCACTGGGTCAGCGCGGCGTAACCCGTCTCCTGGAAAAAAGAAGCCCCGGTCCGAAGGGGGGACCAGGGCCAAGGCTGCGTGGATGACTGTGTGCAACGCAGCAATCCGCGTGCCAGACTGTGCGGAAACTCCGGCGATGCGCCGAAAGGGGAACGCAGCCCGGCGCCGTCCTGTTGCAAAAGAGCCGTCCGGAGGGGCGGCGGGCAACGGCGAACGGGAGTCTGGCACGATGACTCAGGACGAGAACCGGTGGAAGGACGAGGCCCGCAACGTGGACGAGGACGACCGTCGCGACGTCCGCGAGCGCAACGAATTTGGGCGTGGCGCCTACGGCGCAGGCGGATATTCCCGGAGTGACTATGAAAGCGGCGGTTCCGGCGGGCGCGATCCCGGTCGCCGCTGGAGCAGCGACTGGGGCCACGCCGAACGCGGCTGGCATCGCGACGACCGTATCCGGGATCAGCGCAACCGCGACGAACCCATCGGCATGGCGCGGGAGCGCAATTTCTGGGAGCAGGCGGGCGACGAGGTGGCGTCCTGGTTCGGCAACGATGACGCCGAGCGCCGTCGCCAGGAGGATGAGCGCCGCGCCCAGTTCCGCGGTCGCGGTCCACGGGGCTACACCCGCTCGGACGAGCGGATCCGCGATGACCTGAACGACCGGCTGACCGAGGATCCCTATCTCGACGCGACCGACATTGCGGTGTCCGTGTCGGGCGGCGAGGTCACGCTGGACGGCACGGTGGACGACCGCATGGCGAAGCGCCGCGCCGAGGATTTGGCCGACGCCATCTCCGGCGTCCGTCACGTCCAGAACAATCTGCGCCTTCGCGAGCCGGGCGGCACCATGGCCTTTTGATATGGCATTCTGATCGAGTGCCGGGTTCCGAGGCCCTGACGAAACGCCCTCGTGCCGACCGGTGCGGGGGCGTTCGCGCGCTCGCTCAATGGGCGGTGCTGCTGCCGGCGTCTTCGGCCATGAAGGGGCTGTATTGCTTGTCCACCGACTGGATGTGCTCGATGAACCATTCCTTCAACAACAGGATCAGGTCGATGCGCAGCATCATCTCGTTGCTGTCGTCATCGTCCAGGGTCAGCTTATGCACCTCGTCGATGAAATAGCGGTGCGCGGCCCGGTGGGCGTCGAGGCCGGGATAGCCCTGCCGCTCCATCAGCGCTTCCTCCCGCGAGAAATGCACGGTCGTGTATTCCTGCAAGCCCCTCAGCAGCCCGGACAGGCTGGCGCGATCCTTCTCCGCGATGCCGGCCTTCAGAAGATGGTTGAACATGTCGAGCAATTTTCTGTGGTCGTCGTCGAGAATTTCGACGCCGACGCTCATCGATTTATCCCAGGCAACATGTTGCATCGGATCAATCCTTTCAGAGGGCCGGGTCAGGCGAGTATAGGGAGCGCGTAAATCTTGTAATGCGATGTTAAAACCGGCAACCGCGGCGGCACAAGCGGCAAAAAACCGCAGGCCGGAGGTTGCGCCCCACCCTGTAGACCTTGTGGGGCGGCAAAGGATGTGCTTCCCCGCGCGCCGTCCAGGCATTATGAAAATGCACGGGATCTGCGGAGTTCGGGACAATGGCGCTGCTGGACGATATTCTGGAGAAGAAGCGGGTTCTGGACGACGCCCGGCCGATGCCGCTGACGGTGGTCCGCGATCTGGCCGACCGCTTCGAGCGCGGCCTGACCACCGCCTGCCTCCTGGTCGAGGGGGTGGACCTGTCCCCGGACGACATCCGCATGGTGCTGGATCGCGGCGCGGTGCTGCGCAGCCGCCCGGCGGACCCGCAGCGCCTCGTGCTCAACCACCGCGCCGCGCTGGAGCTGATGGCCCGCCTGTCCTTCCAGGGCGGCGGGGTGGTGACGGAGCGCACCATCGCGGCTTTCCACGGCGTGCTGTACCAGGGAATCGACACCAACGCCGGGCGTTACCGCGACGGCCCGTTGAAGGACGACGCCGGCGCCTCCCCCGATCCGGCCAAGGTGCGGGTGTCGATGTCGGCGCTGTCGGGCTGGCTGCGCCGGACGGAAGCGGGGCCGGAGGCCGCCTTCGAGGCGCACCACCGTTTGATGAGCGTCCGCCCCTTCTTCCAGGGCAACGCCGCGACCGCGCTTCTGCTCTGCAACCTGATCCTGAACCGCGCGGGCTTCCCGCCGGTGGTGGTGACCGACGAGGATCGCGAGATGTATGGCGCGATGGTGGAGCGCGCCTGGTCGCTCGGCGACAAGACGCCGTTCCGCGACCTGATGATGCGCCTTCTCGACCGCAGCCTGAACCTGTGCCTGCGCAGCGCCGCCCGCGCCCTCCGCGACTTCGAGCCGGCCGAGGAGGACGAGGACGGCCTCGGCGCCGCGCATGAGGAGGGCTACGGCCGGCGTCCCTGACGGGACTGGCGGTCAGTCCCGCGCCGGCAGCAGCAGGCGCGATGGCCGGGCGCCGCCGCCGTGGATGAGCAGGGTGATCGGCTGCGCGTCCACCAGCCGGGTTTCGCCCGGCTCCGCCCCTGTCCCCGGGTTGACGGGGTAGGCCGGGAAGCAGGACCCGGCGAGGCTGAGGCGCAGCGCGCTGCCGGTGGGCAGGGTGGCGCAGAGCGCGCGCAAGGCCACCGGCATGGGGCGCTGCTCGCCGCCCGGCTCCACCCGCGCGTGGCCCTGGCTGAGCGGCAGGACACGCCCGTCGGGCAACACGGCGGACAGGACAGCGCTGACGTCGAAGGACGGCGCGTCGGCCTCCACCCAGATCTCCAGGGCGGCTTGACCGGACAGCGTCAGCGGCGCCGTGAGCGGTGCGGTGTCGTAGACCGCAACGTCGGGGCGGGCGTCGGCGGCGGCGCGGTCGCGCGGACCGGCGTCCGGCACGGCGTGGCCGCCCACGGTGGGCACCGGATCGCGCGGATCGTGAACCAGCACGTCGAGGAAGGCGTCGTCCGGGGCATCGTCGCGCAGGGCGCCGCCGCGCCGCGTGGCGAGTCCGTCGCTGGACAGGTGCAGCGGCCGCTCGGCGGGCGGCAGGGCCGGCAGGTCGCGCCAGCGGCCCTCCAGAACGTCGAACAGGCGGATCGGGCCGCCGCGCTCCGCGCCGTTCATCTCCCCCTTCAGGAACCGCTCGAACCAGCCGAGTTGCAGGGCGTCGAAGGACGGCAGGTCGGACGGCGCCCGGCCGTCCATTCCGGGATGAGCGGTCACCCCATGGCGGTCCCATGGGCCGACCAGCAGGCGGACGGTGCCGTCGCTGCCGGCGGACAGGGCCTCGTGCGCCGCCAGGGTGCCGGTCAGGCGCGGGTCGTACCAGCCGCCGATCTGGAGAACGGAGACCTCGCCGACGCCGCCGGACAGGGCGTGGCGGGGGGACAGCTCGTCCCAGCTTCCGCCCGGGCCGGGCGTGGTCAGCCAGTCGTCGTAATGGCAATGGCGGGCGTAGTCCCGCAGCACCCGTGGGCGGGACGGGATCTCGTCGTCCAGCGGCAGGCCGCGGATCGCCTCCAGAAGCGCGCGGTAGGCCGCGCCATCCTCCAGCCGGCGGGCGGACTCCGCCGCGCAGTGCAACGCCCAGCCCATCGCGTCGGCCAGCCGGAAGGCGCCGCCCTCCGTCGCCCAGTCGGTGAAGACGTCCCAGCCGGCCAGCGCCGGAACCACCGCACGCAGAGCCGGGGGGCGCTCGGCCAGGGCCAGAAGCTGCGCCATCCCGGCGTAGCCGCTGCCGTACATGCCGACCGTGCCGTTGGAGCCGGGCAGGGACGCCGCCCAGGCCACCGCGTCGGCGCCGTCCTCGCGCTCCGCCTCGAAGGGGCGGAAACGCCCCTCCGACGTGCCGCGCCCGCGCACATCCTGCACCACCACCACATAGCCGCGGGCGGCGTACCAGCGCGGGTGCGCGTAATGGCTGGTCATCGCCGTGCGCCGCCCGCAGGCCAGACGCAGCAGCAGGACCGGCCAGGGGCCGACCCCGTCGGGGCGGTAGAGGTCGGCGTCCAGCCGCACACCGTCGCGCGTCCGCATGGAAATGGTTTCGGGCGGCCGGACGGCCAGGAGGGGCGGCTGTTCGAGAATCACCGGGGCCATATGGGTCATGGGGCGCCCTGCCGAGCAACTGTGACCGGCAACTCTCGCAAGCGCTGTGCCATGAACGGTCCAAACCCTCTCTCCCCCGGGGAGAGGGCTGGGTGAGGGGGAATTACGCCCGGCAGGGCGGAGAAAAGCCCTCGTCTCGCGACGGAGGCCGCCTTCGGCGCCCCCTCATCCTGACCTTCTCCCCAGAGGGGAGAAGGAACTGTGTCGCACCGCTTCCGCACAAATCATGGGCAGACGCCTCTCGGAAAGGCGCTTTTTACGAATCGTAGCTCATCAGCGAGACGCTGGGCACGTCCAGCTTGTCGCGGCCGTTGAGGAAGGTCAGCTCGACCAGGAAGGCGGCGGCGCGGACGTCGGCGCCGACGCGGCGCAGCAGGCTGATCGCCGCGGCCATGGTGCCGCCGGTCGCCAGCAGGTCGTCCAGCACGACCACGCGCTGGCCGGGCTTCACGGCGTCGGCCTGAACCTCGATGGTGTCGGTGCCGTATTCCAGGTCGTAGGAATGGGCGACCTTGTCGCCGGGCAGCTTACCGTGCTTGCGCACCATGATGAAGCCGGTGCCGAGCGCCAGGGCCAGCGGGGCGGCGATCAGGAAGCCGCGGGACTCGATGCCCACCAGCAGCTCCGGCTTGTGCGGGCGCAGCGCCTCGGCGAGCTGGTCCACCGCCTCCTTCCACGCCTCGGCGTGAGCCAGCAGCGGGGAGATGTCGTAGAAGAGGATGCCGGGCTTGGGGAAGTCGGCGATGCCGCGGATGTGGTTCTTCAGATCGATGGGGTTCGGCATGGTGAAAAGGTTCCTGTGCAACGGCGGCGCCATACTATCGGGGCGGCGGTCCGCGTGCAAACCACCGCTGTGCGGCTGTTTTTCCCCGGCTTGAGGTTGACCATCGGGGGGGCTTGCCGCCAAGTTCCTCTCCACAAGCATGAGCATCGCCGCAGGACGGCACCGGAAGGAAAGGGCAGGACGGGGCATGGCGCGCGAAAGGGCGTGGTTGGAATCGTCGCGCGCCGGCGACGGTGAATGGCGGCTGACGGCCCTCGGTCGTTGGGATTTGCAGGCCGCCGGGTCCCTGTCGGGCAGACTCGACGGCTTCGCGCTGGATGGCGGCGGGGCGGTCAGCCTCGACCTGTCGCGGCTGGACGCCATGGACACGGTGGGGGCCTATCTGCTGACCGCCCTGTCCGACCGGCTGAAGGCGGCGGGCCATGGCGTCGATCTGGCGGCCATCCGCCCGGAGCACGCGGCCCTGTTCGACGCCGTGCGCGAGGTCGGCCCCCCGCCGGTCGAGCGGGCGCAGACGCACCGCCCCATCCTCGACATGCTGGAGCGCACCGGGCGCACCGCCGTGGACGGGCTGCGCGAGGGGCGGGACCTGTTGTCCTTCCTCGGCCTCATCGCCATCACCTTCGGGCGGCTGATCGTCAACCCGCGGCGGCTGCGCTTCCGCTCGGTGATGTTCCACATCGAGCAGACCGGGCTGAACGCCCTGCCGATCCTCGGGCTGCTGTCCTTCCTGATCGGCGTGGTGCTGGCCTTCCAGGGGGCGGACCAGCTCCGCCGCTTCGGGGCCGAGCTGTTCGTGGTCAATCTGCTGGGCGTGTCGATCCTGCGCGAGATCGGCATCCTGATGACCGCCATCATCGTGGCGGGGCGCTCCGGCTCCGCCTTCACCGCGCAGATCGGCACCATGAAGGTGAACCAGGAGGTGGACGCCATCAGCACGCTGGGGCTGGACGTGGTGGAGCTTCTGGTGGTGCCGCGCGCGCTGGCCCTGATGATCACCCTGCCGCTGCTGGCCTTCTACGCCGACATCATGGGGCTGTTCGGCGGTGCTGTGATGAGCTACGCGACGCTGGACATCACCTTCGGGCAGTTCATCCGCCAGCTTCACGGCGCCGTCACCCTGCCGCATTTCCTGGTTGGACTGGTGAAGGCGCCGGTCTTCGCGCTGGTGATCGCCATGGTCGGCTGCTACGAGGGGCTGAAGGTCTCGGGCAGCGCCGAGAGCGTGGGCACGCTGACCACCAAGTCGGTGGTCGAGTCCATCTTCCTGGTGATCGTCCTGGACGCGGTCTTCTCCGTCCTCTTCTCCTTCCTCAGGCTGTGAGGGGCCGTGGCGCCGTTTGACGACAAACAACCGGATGCGCAGGACGCGGTGATCCGCGTGCGCGGGCTGGTCACGCGCTTCGGCCCGCAGGTGGTCCATGACGGGCTCGACCTCGACGTGCGGCGGGGCGAGGTGCTGGGCGTGGTCGGCGGGTCGGGCACCGGCAAGTCGGTCCTGCTCAAGGAAATCCTCGGCCTGATCCGCCCGGCCGACGGCCGGATCGAGCTGCTGGGCCGCGACACCGCCGACTTGCCGGAATCGGAGCGGGTGGCGCTCCAGGCGCGCACCGGCGTGCTGTTCCAGAACGGCGCCCTGTTCAGCTCCATGACCGTGGCGCAGAACGTCATGGTGCCGCTGCGCGAGCACACCGACCTTTCGGCGGCGCTGGCGGCGGAGATCGCGCGGGTCAAGATCGCCATGTCCGGCCTGCCGCCCAACGCCGGGGCGAAGTTCCCGTCGGAGCTGTCGGGCGGCATGATCAAGCGCGCCGGGCTGGCCCGCGCGCTGGCGCTCGACCCCGACATCCTGTTCCTGGATGAGCCGACCGCGGGGCTGGACCCCATCGGCGCCGCCGCCTTCGACCAGCTGATCCGCAACCTCCAGCGCAGCCTGGGGCTGACCGTCTTCATGGTCACCCACGACCTGGACAGTCTGACCTCCATCTGCGACCGCATCGCCGTGCTGGTGGACAAGAAAATCCGCGTGGGCACGCTGGAGGAGCATCTCCGGGACCCGCACCCCTGGATTCACGACTATTTCCACGGACCGCGCGGCCGCGCCGCGCGCCATGCAGAAAGCTGACCGGACGCCATGGAAACCCGCACCAGCTACATCCTCGTGGGCAGCTTCGTGTTGGCCTTGCTCGCCGGCCTCTTCGTCTTCACCGTCTGGGTCGCCAAGATCCAGCTGGAGGAGACGCGCCAGCCCTATTACATCTACTTCACCGGTTCGGTGACCGGCCTGCAGGAAGGCAGCCCGGTGCGCTACCGCGGCATCCCCGTGGGCACCGCGACCGACATCCGTCTGGACCCCAACGACGTCAGCCGTGTGCGCGTGCGGATCGAGGTGCAGGAAGGCACGCCGATCAAGACCGACTCCATCGCCTCGCTGGAGGTCCAGGGGATCACCGGCGGCGCCTATGTCCAGATTTCCGGCGGCACGGAGATGAGCGAGCTTCTGCGCACCGCGCATGACGGCGGCATCCCGGTGATCCCGTCACGCCCGTCGTCGCTGACGGTCTTCGTCGACGCCGCCCCGCAGCTTCTGAACCGCGCGCTCGACCTGACCAACCGGGTCGCCGACCTGCTGACCCCGCAGAACCAGGCGGCCATCGCCGAGATCCTGGCCAACACCCGCGACCTGACCGGCGAGCTGGCCCGCGCCAGCCAGGGGCTGGACACGACGCTCGCCCAGGCCAACCGGACGCTTCAGGGCTTCGAGACGGTCGGGCCGCAGCTCGGCCAGACGATGGAGCAGGCGCAGCGCACCCTGGCCGCGGTGGAGAGCGGCACCAAGACGCTGACCGGCGACCTGAACACGCTGGCCGGATCGCTGAACAAGACCGCCAACCAGCTCAACGCCATGATCGGCGAGAACCGCGGGGCGATCCGCGACTTCACCGGCGGCGGGCTGTATGAACTGACCTTGCTGATCTCGCAGTTGCGCGACCTGTCGGGGCAATTGTCCCGCGTCGTGACGCGGATCGAGAACGACCCGTCGAACTTCCTGTTCGGCGGAACCCGCCAGGGCGTGGAGGTGCGTGGACGATGACGAGCCGTTTGATGAAGGCGATGGCGGCGGGGCTTCTGGCGGTCGGCCTGATGACCGGTTGCGCGGCGCTGAACCCCACCGCGCCCAGCCTCTACACGCTGACCCCGGGGACGGTGGCCGAAACCGGTTCGCCACCGGTGCGCTGGCAGTTGCTGGTGGAGCCGCCTGCGGCCAGCGCCGGCATCGACACGCCGCGCATCGCGGTCACCCGCTCGGCCACCGCGCTCGACTACTTCGCCGGGGTGTCCTGGGCCGACCGGGCGCCGAACATGGTGCAGGGGCTGATCGTCCAGTCCTTCGAGGACAGCCGGAGGATCGTTTCGGTCGGGCGGGATTCGGCGGGGCTGCGCTCCGACTTCCTGTTGAAGACCGAACTGCGCGATTTCCAGGCGGAATTCACCGATCCCAACGCCGCGGTGCCAGACCGGGTGCGGGTGCGGCTGTCGGCCAAGCTGGTCGCCATGCCCAACCGGACCATTGAGGCGGGCGAGACCTTCGACGCCGTGGTGCCGGTGCGCGGGTCGGACTTCAGCGACGTGATCGCCGCCTTCAACACAGCCCTGGGGCAGGTGGAGGGCGCGCTGGTGGATTGGACCCTGCGGCGGGGCGAGGCGGTGTTCCGCGCCGAAGCCAGCCGTCCGGGTTCGGCGGGCCTTCGTTGAGGAAAGCGCTTGCTATGCGTACAAAGCCTCATACGTAATAGGGATGTGGGAAGGGCAGGGGCTGACGGGGCAGAGCATCCGATGATGGAGCTTTCGGAGCTTTCGCGCGACGAGTTGCAGGCGATGTCGGAGGCCGCGCGGGAGGTCCGGCTGTGCCAGCGGGTGCTCGCCAAGACCGGCGACACGGTGGTGGGGGAACTGCTGCGCGGGCATGGCACGCTCTACGAATGGCGGCACTACCCGCCGGGCGACGTCTACGACGCCGAATACCACGCCCAGTATTATTACCACTGCCATCCCGAGGACGAGCGGCCCGACGGCGAGCACGGGCACTTCCACACCTTCCTGCGCCCGCTGGGCATGCCGCCGGGCATGGAGCCGGTGCCGCTGAAGGATTACGAGGAGCCGGACAATCCCAACGACGCCCTGTCCCATCTGGTGGGGATCGCCATGGACGTGGCGGGGCAGCCGGTGCGCCTGTTCACGACGAACCGCTGGGTGACCGGGGAGACGTGGTACGCGGCCGACGACGTGATCCGCATGCTCGACAGCTTCACCGTGGATCACGCCCGGCCGTCCTGGCCGGCGAACCGCTGGATCACCGCGATGATGCGGCTGTTCCGGCCGCAGATCCTCAGCCTGCTGAACGAGCGCGACCGGACGGTCGCCTCCTGGAGCGACCGCCATCCCGACAGCTGGGTCTACGAGGACCGGTCGCTGGAGGTCACGTCGCAGATTCTGATTTCGGTGGAGGAGCAGATGGCCGCGGTGGATCACGCGCTGCGCGGCGTGCGGCGGCGGTCCCCGGTGCTGCCGGAACCGCCGCGCTTCGTCACGCCGTAACGCACCGTGCGAAGGCTGCCGCCGGTCACACCGGCAGCAGCGCCTTGCCCGTGGTGCCCGGAACCTGCCGGGCCTGGGCCATCACCGCCTTCTGGACCTTCTCGAAGGCGCGCACCTCGAGCTGGCGCACGCGTTCGCGCGAGACGTGGAAGTGCTGGCTCAGCTCCTCCAGGGTCAGCGGCTCGTCGCGCAGGCGGCGGGCCACCAGGATCTGCCGCTCGCGGTCGTCCAGAACGCCCAGCCCCAGCTTGAGGAACTGCTGCCGGCGCTTGCGCTCCTGCGCACCGGCCAGGATCGCCTCCTGGTCGGGACCCTCGTCGGCCAAAAGGTCCAGCCATTCGCTGTCGCCGTCCTCGGCGAGCGTGGCGTTGAGCGA
Organism: Azospirillum brasilense; assembly: GCF_005222205.1. Classification (NCBI taxonomy): domain Bacteria; kingdom Pseudomonadati; phylum Pseudomonadota; class Alphaproteobacteria; order Rhodospirillales; family Azospirillaceae; genus Azospirillum; species Azospirillum brasilense. Next base: position 237,914 of record NZ_CP032346.1, read on the forward strand.
GCGGTCGGTGCCCAGCCGGCGGTTCATTTCGATCACGTCGGCCTTGGAGACGTCCAGTTCCGTCGCGATGCTCTCCACCGCCTCCGGCGACAGGTCGCCGCCGAAGGTGCCGTTCTCGGCGTCCTGCAACTGCGCCTTCAGCCGGCGCAGGCTGAAGAACAGCTTCTTCTGGGCCGCCGTGGTGCCGATCTTCACCAGCGACCAGTTGTGCAGCACATATTCCTGGATCGCCGCCCGGATCCACCAGGACGCGTAGGTGGCGAAGCGGAATCCCTTGTCCGGGTCGAACTTCTGCGCCGCCTGCATGACGCCGACGTTGCCCTCGGCGATGAGGTCGGACAGCGGCAACCCGTAGCCCTGATAGCCGCGGGCCATTTTGAAAACGAGCCGGAGGTGGCTGCCGATCAGCTTGTCGAGGGCGCGGCGGTCCTGCCGCTCCCGCCAGCGGATGGCGAGGTCGCGTTCCTGCTCGGGGGTGAGGTAGTCGTACTTGCGGGTTTCTTTTAGAAAGAGGGTGAGGGGTTCGCCAGAAACTGCCAGTTCCGTCAAAGAGCTTCTCCTGATTCCGGCATCCTCGGGAAACACCCTGCAATGAACCGATGGCCCCCGGCCCGGCTGGCCGGCGGGGCCATCGGAGCGGGGTGGGATCGGCTGTGGCCCAGGGCCGGCCGTGAATGTGTGGATGTCGGCAAGAGCTTAGAAATAAGAGGTCGCCGCCGCGGTTCAAGGGGCGTGGGGAAAGAAAGTATCCGCAGCCGGAAAACGGGAACTCCCCGGAACCGACCGCGTTGGGGGTCGGTCGGGCCGGCTGGAACCGGCCCCTGTGACCGTCAACGGAGGGCCGCGGCCATGGACCTCGATCCGCTGCTTCTGTCACGAATCCAGTTCGCTTTCGTGATTTCTTTTCACATTCTTTTCCCATCTTTTACCGTGGGTTTGGCCTGCTGGATCGCGGTTCTGGAAGCGCGGTGGCTGATAACCGGCAAGGCGCTGTACCGCAGCCTGTCGGAATTCTGGACGCGGATCTTCGCCATCTCCTTCGGCATGGGCGTGGTCTCGGGAATCGTGATGACCTACCAGTTCGGCACGAACTGGAGCCGCTGGTCCGACATCGTCGGCAACGTTCTGGGGCCGCTGATCCAGTACGAGGTGGTGACCGCCTTCTTCCTGGAGGCCGCCTTCCTCGGCATCCTGCTGTTCGGGCGGGACCGCGTGCCGCGGGGCATCCATTTCCTGGCGGCGGTGCTGGTGGCCACCGGGACGGTGCTGTCCTCCTTCTGGATTCTCTCGGCGAACAGCTGGATGCACACCCCGGCGGGGGCGGAGCTGCGCGACGGGCGGTTCTTCGTCACCGACTGGTGGGCGGTGGTGTTCAACCCCTCCTTCCCCTACCGGCTGGCCCATATGCTGACCGCGATGTTCCTGACCACCGGATTCGTGGTGGCCGGCATCAGCGCCTTCTACCTGCTGCGCAACCGCTTCCTGGACCACGCGCGGGTCGGGCTCAGCATGTCGCTGGCGCTCATCACCGTCCTGGCGCCCTTGCAGATCTTCCTCGGCGACCTGCACGGGCTGAACACGCTGGAGCATCAGCCGGCCAAGATCGCCGCGATGGAGGGCCATTGGGAGGGCGGGGCGCGGGCGCCGCTGATCCTGTTCGCCATCCCCGACAACGAGGCGGAGACCAACCACGCGGAAATCGCCATTCCCGCCCTGTCGAGCCTGATCCTGACCCACGAGTGGGACGGGGTGGTTCCCGGCCTGAAGAACTTCCCGGTGACGGACCGGCCCAACCCGGAAATCCTGTTCTGGACCTTCCGCATCATGGTCGGGATCGGCATGATCATGCTGACGGTGGCGCTGATCCATCTGGTGCAGCGGGTGCGCGGGAGGCTCTACAGCCCGAACTGGTTCCACAAGCTTCTGGTCGGCTGCATGCCGCTGGGCTTCATCGCCATCCTCGCCGGCTGGTTCACCACCGAGATCGGGCGCCAACCCTGGGTGGTCTATGGAATGATCCGCACGGCGGACGCGGTCACCCCGGCCCTGACCGGCGGGGCGGTGCTGACCTCGCTGATCGTGTTCATGGTGGTCTACACGATCATCTACGGGGCCGGCACTTACTACCTGTTCCGGCTGCTGACCATCGGCCCGGCGCGGCTGAACGACGAGGATCTGGAGGTCCCGGCGGTGGCGCAGGGCCATCAGCCGAAGCGGCCCCTGTCGGTGCCCGGCGAATCCATCGAACCCGCGGAGTGACGTCCATGGAAGGCAGCCTGCTGACCCTCGCCTGGGTCGCCATCGTCGGTTTCGCCGTCTTCATGTATGTGCTGATGGACGGCTTCGACCTCGGCATCGGCATCCTCTACCCCTTCGCCCCCAGCGAGGAGGCGCGGGACGTCATGATGAACTCGGTGGCGCCGGTCTGGGACTTCAACGAGACGTGGCTGATCCTCGGCGGGGCGGGGCTGTTCGCGGCCTTTCCCATCGCCTACGCCGTCGTCCTGCCGGCCATGTATCTGCCGCTGCTGCTGATGCTGATCGCGCTGATCTTCCGCGGTGTCGCCTTCGAATTCCGCTTCAAGGCGCGGAGCAGCCGGCATCTGTGGAACAAGGCCTTCTTCCTGGGCTCGCTGCTCGCCACCTTCGCGCAGGGGGTGGTTCTCGGCTCCTTCATCCAGGGGATCGAGGTCGAGGGGAGGAACTTCGCCGGGACCATGCTGGACTGGCTGACTCCCTTCAGCCTGTTCTGCGGCGTGGCGCTGATCGCCGGCTACGCGCTGCTGGGGAGCACGTGGCTGATCTGGCGGACCATCGGGATTTTGCAGGACTGGTGTTTCCGCGTGGCGCGGCGGCTGCTGATCGTGGTGTTGGTTCTGGTCGCGGCGGTCAGCCTGTGGACGCCCTTCCTGGACGCCTCCATCGCCGGGCGCTGGTTCTCGGTTCCCAACATCCTGCTGCTGTCGCCGGTGCCGCTGATGGTCGGCTTCCTCGCCTTCGGCCTGTGGCGGGCGCTGGACGAGGGGCGGGAGGTGCTGCCCTTCGCCTTCGCCATGGGGCTGTTCGCCCTGTCCTACCTGGGGCTGGCGATCAGCCTGTGGCCGGTGCTGATTCCGCCGGGCATCACCATCTGGCAGGCGGCGGCCCCGCCGGAGACGCAGGTCTTCCTGCTGATCGGCATGGCCTTCCTGATTCCGACCATCCTGATCTACACCGCCTACAGCTACTGGGTTTTCCGCGGCAAGGTGACGGGCGCGATCGGTTATCATTGATGGCGGCAACCATTGAGAACCCGCGTGACGCTGGCGTACAACAGCCGACCCCATTCGACGGAGACCGCGCCATGACCCCAGACACCGCCCCGGACATCAGCTTCGCCGAGGTGATGCTGCGCAAGGGCGCGGAACTGTTGCAGGACACGCTTCCGGAGAACGCGGCGGAGGAGGCCGTGAACATCATGGCGCGCCGTCTCGCCATCGCCGCGACGATGGACGCGCCGCTGGTCGTGCACGCCGAGGGCGGCGGGCGGCCGGAGATGTTCGAGGAGGCGATGCGGCTCTCCGGGGTTTCCCCGGGGGAGCGCGCCGCCGCCCTGGCCGAGGCCCGGCAGGCCGAGCGCGCCGTGGTGTTCGAGTTCGACGGCACCGGCCCGTTGACCGGCAACCGCGTGGTCGCCGCGGTGATCCGCCCGGAGGACCGGCCGGACCTTCTGGAGGCCTACATCGCCATCGGACGCCTGCGCGACGGCACCGCCCAGGTGACCGTCGCCCCGGCGACCCTGCGCCTCGACGCCCGCGCGTTGGCGGAGACGCTGGCGCTGATCGGTCCGGCGGCGCAGCACAGCGTCAACGCCGCCAACGCCGCCATGGCCCACGCGGCGGGGATCACCGCCCTGCCGGGGCACGAGCTGGACAGCCTGCCGGGCGCCCTGGTCGCGCTCTACTGGCACGCCTTCTGCCTGTCCTCCGCCCGCACCCGGCTGCGCCCGACCGGGCCGGGCGCGCCCACCCTGCATTGAGCGCCGGAGAGAGCGGCCCATGAGGGTGCTGTTCCGCGCCGACGCCGGAGCCTCGATCGGGGCCGGGCACGTCATGCGCTGCTTGGCGGTGGCGGAGGCCGTGCAGGAGCTGGGCGGAGACGCCCTGTTCGCCGCGGCGAGCCTGCCGCCAGCTTTGGAGGAACGTCTGCGCTCGTCCGGCATGGCGGTTTACCGGATCGACGCCGCCCCGGGCAGTGTTGCCGACCTCGCGGCGACCTGCGCCATCGCGGCGGAAGCCGGTGCCGACGCCATCGTGCTGGACGGCTACGGCTTCCCGGAAGACTGGCGGGCCGGACTGGCCGGGACGGGGCTGCCCACCCTGGCCTTCGACGACGCCGGAACGGGGGAGCCGATCCACGCCGGGCTGATCGTCAACGCCGCGCCGGACGCCGCGTCGCTGCCCTACCGCAAGGGCAACCCGGACGCCCGGCTGCTGCTCGGCCCGGCCTTCGCGCCGCTGCGGCGGGAGGTGCGGGAGGCCGTGGCGGCGGCCAAGCCGCCGTTGGAGGAACGCCGCAACCTTCTGGTGACCTTCGGCGGCTCCGACCCGCTGGGGCTGACCGCTCCGGTGATCGAACGCCTCGCGCCCCGCCTGCCGCCCGGTGTTTGGCTGGATGTGGCGGTCGGCGGTGCGGTGCGCGACGCGGCGGCGGTGGAGGCCGTGGCGGCGCGTTGCAAAGACAGCGTGCGGCTGCACCGCGACACGCCTCGCATGGGGCACCTGATGGCGCAGGCCGGGCTGGCCGTCTCGGCGGCGGGCACCACGACCGGCGAGCTGGCTGCCATCGGCACGCCCGCCGTCCTCGTCACCATCGCCGACAACCAACTGGAGGCCGCCCGCCAGTCGGAGGCTCTGGGATGGTGCGCCCTGGTGCCCGGACAGGCCGCAGGCGCTCCGGAGCGGATCGCCGACGTGGCGCTGGAGCTGTGGGCCGATCCGTCGCGGCGACGGACCATGGCGGGCAAGCTGGCGGGAATCGTCGATGGGCAGGGCGCCCTGCGCATCGCGCGGGCGCTGGCGGAGGCCGTCACCCCGCGGTGAAGCCGCCGTCCACCGGAAGCACGGCCCCGGTCACCCAGCGCCCGCTGTCGGCCAGCAGATAGGCCACGGCGTCGGCCACGTCCTGCGGCGCGCCGTAGCCCAGCGGGTGGGCGGCGGCCAGGGCGGCGTTCTGCTCCGCCGGCAGCATGGCGAATTGCTTCTCCGCCTTGGCGCCCAGCACCACCGCCGGGGCGACCACATTGACGCGGATGCGCTTGTCGGCCAGTTCCAGCGCCAGCGATTGGGCCACCGAGACCAGCGCCGCCTTGCTGGCGGCGTAGAGCGAGCGGCCCTTCTGGCCCTTCAGCCCGGCGACCGAGCCGACATAGACGATCGACCCGCCGCCCGGTGCGAAGACGCCCTTCTGGTGGAAGCCGCGCGCGAGCATCAGCGACGCCCCGACGTTCAGCGTGAAGTAGCGGTCGAACTGCGCCCGGTTGACCTGCCGCAGCACGGAGTAGCCCTGCTCCGACGCGGAATGGACCAGCCCGGCGAAAGGGCCGCCCGCCTCCGCCAGAGCCTTCATCCAGCCGGGGACGGCGTCGAGGTCGGTCAGGTCGAAGGGTGCGGCGCTGTGCCGCTCCGGTTCGTCCAGAAGCGCGCGCGTGGCCTCCAGCGCGTCGGCGCGGCGGCCGACCAGCGTGAGCGTGGCGCCCAGCCCGGCCAGCGTCCGGCAGATTTCGCGGCCGATGTCGCTGTCGGCGGAGGCCCCGGTCACCAGCAGGCGCCGTCCCGTGAGGTCGAGCGGGTTGCGCATGGTCCGGCGGCTCAGGGAGTCAGCAGGGGGAAGTCGTCGGGGATCTCCTGCACCGCCGGGGCGGGGATCGGCCCGACGTCGGCGACCACGGCGCCCCAGGACCAGCCGACGCCGAAGCCGGCCAGCAGCATCTTGCGCGTGCCGGTGGACAGCGCCTCGCCCAGCCGGTGGCTGACCGCCAGCGGGATGGAGGCGGAGCTGGTGTTGCCGAAGTCGTGCATGTCCACGAGGAATTTCTCCGGCGGGAACTTGGTCTTCTTGCGCAGATGCTCCAGCATGAAGGCGTTGGCCTGGTGCATCACGCAGAGGTCGATGTCCTCCACCCCAACGCCGGCGAACTCCAGCGTCTCGCGGATCAGCGGCGGAACGGCGCGCAGCGTGAAGGCGAAGACCTCCGCCCCGTTCAGCGACAGGCGGGAGTCGGTGAACATCTGTTCCTGCTTGTCCGCCGGCCAGGGCTCGCGTCCGGGCACCAGCGAGTTGCGGCGCCCGCCGGCCTTGACCCAGATGTTCTTGGCGCCGCCGCCGTCGGTGCCGACGACGACGTGGATCGGCGCGGCCCCCTGGCTGACCTCCAGCGCCACGGCGCCGCCCGCGTCGCCGAACAGCGGCAGGGTGGAGCGGTCGCCCGGCACGAGGTGGCGTGAGCTGGTGTCGCCGCACAGGACGATCGCCCGCCGCCCCGTCGATCCGCCGAGCAGCCGCCCGGCCATCCACAAGCCATAGACGAAGCCGGAGCAGCCCAGATTGACGTCGAAGCAGGCCGCCCCCGTCGCCAGCCCCAGCCGCTTCTGCATGACGCAGGAGGTCGCGGGGACGTTGTAGTCGGGGTCCTGCGACACGAAGACCAGAACGTCGACGCTGGCCGGGTCCCAGCCGAGCTGGGCAAGCAGCCCTTCCGCCGCCGCGACGCACATGTCCGACGCGCAAATGTGCGGCGGGGCGATGCGCCGCTCGTACACGCCGGTGGTGGCGAACAGCTTCTCCGCCTCCTCCGCCGTGAAGAGGGAATGATCCTCCAGGAAGGAATGGCGGTGCGGCGGCACGGCGGCCCGGAAACCCGCGATGCGCACGCCCTCGATGATGGCCTTCACCGGATGCTCCCTCCCTCCGCCGCCCTTCCGTCCGTCCTGGACTTGAGCGAATTCGGAGACTATTAACCGAAAGAACGCTAGGGTCGAGTGATTAACGAACCGATAAATGGGATCAGCCATGGATGACCGGGTGCAGGTGAAACAGCTCGCGTACCCTTCGGACTCCGTTATCCCGCCTCAGCGATATTCCGGTGACGCAACTTTTGCCGAAGAAGTCGCTAAAATCTTCCGGCGGTCATGGATGTTCGTTGGGTTTGCCAATGATCTGACGAACGACAACGATTTCATCACGGCGGAGATCGCCGGAACGTCGGTGCTGGTCCAGAACTTCGACGGCGAGCTGCGGGCCTTCCATAACGTCTGCACCCACCGCTACGCGCAGATCCACCTGCGGCCCTGCGGCAACGGCAAGCCGGTCTGCCCGTATCACGGCTGGATCTTCAACCGCGATGGCGTGCCGGTCGGCATTCCCGGCAACCGCGAGCATTTCGGATTCGACGACGCGGACAAGAAGCGTCTCGCCCTGCCGCGCTTCGAGGTGGGGGTGCGGGGCCGTTTCGTCTTCGTCCGGCTGGAGCCGGGCGGGCCCGGACTGGACGAGCAACTTGGCGCCTATGGAGCGATTCTCGACCATCTGTCGGAGATGTTCACCGACCGCATCGACGAGGACGTGCTTCCCTGGCAGGCGAACTGGAAGGCGGCGCTGGAAAGCGCGCTGGAGGTCTATCACGTCGATGCGACCCACCCGGAAACCTTCAAGAAATTCGCCAAGAAGGTCTGGATCTGCTCCTATGAAGGGGAGCATTCGCGCGGCACGACCCATCTCTCGGACACCTCCGCGCGCTGGTGGGACGGCGTGATCGAGCGGTTGGGGCTGCCGCGCAGCGAGACGCTGCGGAACTACGATCATTTCATGATTTTCCCCAACCTCGCCATCGGCGTCACTCACGGCGCGTTGATGAGCGTGCAGACCTACGACCCCGTCGGACCGGAGCGCAGCAACCTGCATTTCCGGCTGTTCCTGGGGCAAACGTCGAAGCCGAAGAGCATCGGCGGCCCGACGCGCAAGGCGGTGGAAGCCAACGTCTGCGGGTTCAACCGCACCGTTCTCGATGAGGACCGGATCGTTGCCGAATCCGCTCATCGCGGGCTGAAGCAGGTGCGTGTTCCCGCGGCCCTCGGCGCCTGCGAAGAGCGCATCGCCGCCTTCCACCGGGCGTGGTTCGCACGCATGGCCGACGAATGACGCCGCTGGGCGATCTTTCCGGACGCCATGTGCTGGTGACCGGAGCGTCCTCGGGGATCGGGCGGGCCACGGCGGCCACGGCCGCGAGCCTCGGCGCGCGGGTCACCCTCAGCGGGCGGGACGAGGGGCGGCTTTCCGAAACGCTGGCGCGGCTGGATGGCGACGGACATCGGATCGCGGCCTTCGACCTGTCGGACGTCGATTCCATTCCGGCATGGGTGAAGCTTCAGGCGGCGGAGGCCGGTCCCATCGACGGGTTGGCGCATTGCGCAGGCGTTCAGATCGGCAAGCCGGTGCGCAGCGTCGATCAGGCCTTCTTCGATACGATCCTGCACGCCAACCTTCTGAGCGCCCTGGCCTTGGCCCGCGGCCTGCGTCAAAAGGGCTGTCACGCCGAACCGGCGGCGCTGGTGCTCGTGTCCTCCGTCGCCGCGGAGATCGGGCAGCCCGGCAACGTGGTCTATTCGGCGGCCAAGGGCGGGCTGGTCTCGGCCACCCGCGGGCTCGCCATGGAGTTCCTGCGCGACGGCATCCGAGTCAACTGCGTCGCCCCGGCGATGGTCGAGACGGAGATGATGGAGCGCTTCCGCCAGACCACGACGGCGGAGCAGTTCGAGGCCATCCGCGCCGCCCACCCCATGGGCTTCGGCAAACCGGAGGACGTGGCGTCGGCCATCGCCTTCCTGCTGTCGGACGCCGCCCGCTGGATCAACGGGGTGACGCTGCCGGTGGACGGCGGCTATCTGGCGAAGTGACGCCGCGCGAGTGCAAGGGGTAGAGGTCTTCATGTTTCGATTCCGCCGTCCGACTGCCGCCGACGCCGAGATGCTTCTGCGCTGGCGCACCGAGCCGTCGATCACCCGCTTCATGTTCACCGATCTGGAGAACCCGGACGTGGACCGGCAGCGCGCGTGGTTGGCCGCGATCGAGGCGCGCCGGGACTTCCGCCATTTCATCATCGAGCATGAGGAACGCCCTATCGGCTATCTCTCCTACTCGGACATCGACTGGGTGCACCTGCGCTGCTCCTCCGGTTCCTACATCGTGGAGGAGAGGGACCGCCGGAAGCTCGCTGGGTTTTTGCATAATTTCATCATGGATTATTGCTATTACGGCATGGGGATGAACAAGATCGTCAATTACTTCATGGAAGGGAACGACACGGTCATCCGCATCCAACGCGTGCTGAAAATACGTGAGGTTGGCGTGCTGCGGCAACATGTCCACAAATACGGTCGCTTTCACGACGTCTATGTCTTTGAAACGCTGCGCAGCGAGTGGGAGGGGCATATACGACTCTTCCCGCGCGAAACCACGCTGGCCGCCTTCGCGGATTAGGCCATGCGGCGGGGGGCTTACGTTGGGCGGTCGGCCGGGAAAGTTCGCCGTCACCCCCACCGAATGTTTGACCAATCCACCGCCGACGCGGTATGCGGCGGGGGTGGGGGCGGCGCCGCGGCGCCGGGAGCATGAGGGGAAGCACGGTGCGGCCTGAGGAAGCCTTGACGGACATCGACGTCACGCTGCTCGCCGGCGGTCTCGGCTCGCGCATGCGGGGCGTCTCGGGCGACACGCCCAAGGTGCTGGCGCCCATCGCGGGCCGCGCCTTTCTGGGGCATCTGCTGGACCATCTGGCGGCCTACGGCGCGCGCCGGGTGGTGCTGTGCCTGGGCCATCTGGCCGACCGGGTGACGGCGTGGCTGGCCCAGGGCGACACCAACCGGTCGCTGGACGTCGTCTGCCAGATCGAGCCGAGCCAGATGGGCTCCGCCGCGGCGCTCGCCTACATCCGCAAGGACCTGAAGGCCGGCACCGTCCTGGTGATGAGTGGCGACACCTTCCTCGACGCCGACCTGCGCGCCTTCGTCGCCTCGCACCGCCTGTCGGGGGCCGAGGCGTCGGTCCTGTGCGTTGAGGTCGAGGACGCCGCCCGCTTCGGCCGGGTGGAGGTCGGGCCGGACAGCCGGGTCCGCCAATTCCTCGACAAGGCGCCGGGACGCGGGGTCATCAACGCCGGTGTCTATCTCTTCTCCGCGGCCTTCCTCGACCGCCTCGCGGCCTCCGGAGCCAGCTCGCTGACCCGCGACGTGCTGCACAAGATGCCGCCGGGCACCCTGCACGGCCACATCGCCAAGGCCCGCTTCATCGACATGGGCACGCCGGAGAGTCTGGCGGTCGCCGCCAGCGTGATCGGCGGCCGCGAGACCTGAGCGGAGCGGGCGCCGTGGCGACGCTGGACGAGGCGCTGGCCATCGCGCTCGACCTTCACACCGCCGGGCGGACGGAGGAGGCGGAAACCCTCTACGGGCGAATCCTCGACGCCGTTCCGGACGAGCCGAACGCCCTTCATCTCTACGGTCTCCTCTGCGCCCAGGGCGGGCGGCTGGAGCAGGCGGCCGGGCTTCTGGAAAGGGCGGTGGCGCTGCGCCCCGGCCTGCCCGACTACCGCGCCAACCTCGCGACGCTCCATCAGGCCCGCGGCAATCCCGCGGCGGCGGCGGCGGAATACCGGGCCGCCCTGCGGCTTTGCCCCGATTCGGCGGCGCTCGCCTTCCCATTGGCGGGAGCGGCGCGGCAGGCGGGGGACAGCGGGCTCGCCCTGGCGGCCTATCGCCGCACAACCGTCATCCAGCCCGATCTTGCCGAGCCTTTGGTCCAGTCCGGAATCCTGCTGCGCTACGCGGGACGGACGGGGGAGGCGGTGACGGCCCTGCGCCGCGCCGTCCGGCTGCGCCCCGACCATGGGGAGGCTTGGCACCATCTCGGCGTCGCGCTTCAGCGCGTCCGGGACCGGGAGGCGGCGGCGGCGCTGTCGCAGGCCGCTGCCCTTCTGCCGGAGGACCCGGCCGTTCGGCTCAATCTCGGCCGCGCCCACTATGACGCAGGGCGTTGGGACGCCGCCGCTGCGGCCCTGCGCGGCGCGCTGGCGCTCGACCCGGCGAAGGATGACGTGTGGGAGCTTCTCGCCGCCGCCCGGCGCAAGGTGGCGGGCGGGGAGGGAGAGGCCGTGGCGGCGCTGCGCCGTCTGCTGCGGCTGCGCCCGGACGCCGCAGACGGCTGGTACGCGCTGTCCTTCGCCGAACCCGACGCCCGGGGGGCGCTCCGCCGCGCGCTGGCCCTCCAGCCGGATCACCGCAACGCGCTCGGCGGGCTGGCGAACCGCCTGCGGGACCGGCGGGAGATCGCGGCGTCGCTGCGTCTGCACGACCGCGCCGTCCGCCTCCAGCCGGTCAGCGCGGAGGCGCGCTGGAACCGGTCCCTGGCCCGGTTGCTCGCCGGTGACCTGGCGGGCGGTTGGGAGGATTACGAGGCGCGCTGGGGCGTCGCCGATTTCCCCACCAAGCCGCGCGGCCTGCCGCAGCCGCTGTGGAGCGGCGAGGGCATCGCCGGGCGAACCATCCTGCTGCACGAGGAGCAGGGCCGCGGCGACGCCATCCAGTTCGTCCGCTACGCCCCCCTGGTGGCGGCCCGCGGCGCCCGCGTGCTGCTGGAGGTCGGGGCCGATCTGGTGCCGCTGTTCAGCGGCCTGCCGGGGGTGGAGCGGGTCGTCGCGCGCGGCGAGCCCTTGCCGGAATTCGATTGGCAGTGCCCGCTGCTCAGCCTGCCGCGGGCCTTCACCACCCGGCTGGAGACCATTCCCGCCACCGTTCCCTACCTGACCGCCGACCCGGCGCGCGCCGCGGCGTGGCGGCAGCGGCTGGCGGGTGACGGCCTCGCGGTCGGGCTGGTCTGGGCCGGAAACCCGCAGTTCGCCGGGGATCGGGAACGGTCGCCGGGGCTGGCGGCGCTGGCGCCGCTGCTGGCGGTGCCGGGCTGCCGCTTTTTCGGCCTGCAACTCGGCCCCGGCCATGATGAACTGGCGGGACGGGCGATGCCGCCGTCCTTCACCGATCTGGCGCCGGGGATCCGCGACTTTGCCGACACCGCGGCGATCATGGCGTCGCTGGACCTCGTGGTGTCCTCCTGCACCGCGCCCGCTCATCTGGCCGGGGCGCTGGGCGTGCCGCTGTGGGTGCTGCTGTCCCACGCGCCGGACTGGCGCTGGCTGCTCGACCGCGCCGACAGCCCCTGGTACCCGACCGCCCGCCTGTTCCGCCAGCCCCGCCCCGGTGATTGGGCCGCGGTGGCGGGGGATGCCGCGGCGGCGCTGGCGGAGCGGGTTGCCGCGCGTTCTTGAAACCTTAACCACACCGGGGCTATCAGGAGGCGAAGCGCGACACGCGCCGGTTGGGGGAACAGCATGTCCGACATCGCCGGGGACCAGGCCGCCACGCTGAAGGCCCTGCTGGCCGAGCGCCAGTTCAACGCCGACCGCCTCAACGCCCTGACGGCCCAGTGCGAACGCATGCGCCGCGAGCTGGATCGGGACGCCCGCCTGTCCATCGCCGAGGACTTGCGCCGCGACCCGCCGACCGGAGAGACGGTGCTGCTCCACTCCGTCCTGTTCCAGCTCACCGGCGACCTCTACCACTACGAGCGGATTCTCCATTACCTGCTGCTGGGCGGGGAGCGGGTCGGGCCGCAGTTGATGCACTACACCTACTGGTGCATGGCGCGGCAGCTGTTCCTGGCGGCCTCGGCGCCGGAGAAGCTGGCCTCCTTCGGGCCCTGCGACCTCTTCCGCTTCTACGAGGAGCTGGTCTGGGCGGTGGCGCGGCGCTGGGGCGTCGTTCCGCCGCGCCATGTGCCGCGCGACGGGCCGATCCGCCGCGTGGCCGTGCTGACCAACCAGTTCACCAACGACCAGCACCAGCCCTCGCGCGACTGCTTCGACTACGCCAGCCGGCTCCAGGACGATTTCGGGCTCGACGTCGCCATCATCAACTGCAACACCATGCCGCTGCGGGCCGAGAGCCTGTTCGTGCCGCCGATGGTCGCGGAACTGGTCGCCGACTATGAGGGCGTCTACGCGCTGAAGATGTTCGGGCGGCAGGTGAAAATGGCGTCCTTCACCGACCGCGCCTTCTCCAAGGACAAGCTGTCCACCATCGTCGGGGCGATCGACGGCTACGATCCCGACCTGCTGGTCACCTTCGGCGGGGCCAACGTGGTGGGCGACCTGTTCGCGGTGAGTGGCGCGCGGCCGGTGGTCTGCCTGCCCACCACGTCGGGCATGACCATCTCGCTGGCCCATCTGGTGCTGGGCTACGAGGAGGGGAACCACACCGACGCCATGCCGGCGCTCTACCGCGGCCCCTTCGCGCAGCGCTTCCGGCCCTTCACGCTGGGCTTCTCCCCGCCCCCCACGGCGGGGGTCGGCGGCGCTCTCGACCTCGGCGATGCGGCCTTCGTCTTCGCGGTGGTCGGCACCCGCCTGGATCTGGAGGTGACGGCGGAGTTCCTCGCGCTGGCCGATTCCATCCTCGACCGCTGCCCCGGTGCTGCGATCGTCTTCGCCGGGGAGGTGGAGCAGTTGCCGGCCCGGCTGGCGGCGGCGCGCAACGGGGCGCGGATGCGCAGCCTGGGCCATCTCAAGGACATCCGCGCCTTCTACCGGCGCTGCCACGCCTACCTCAACCCCTCCCGCCAGGGCGGCGGCGGCAGCGCCGCCTACGCCATCGCCGAAGGGCTGCCGGTGGTCACGCTGGCCTGGGGCGACGTGGCGAGCGTGGCGGGGGCGGGCATCCCCGTGCCGGACGCCGCCGCCTATGTGGAGCGCGCCGCCGCCCTGGTCGCCGACCCCGCGCTGCGCGAGCGGCAGGCGGAGCTGTCGCGCGTCCGCTTCCAGACCGTCGGCGACCGCCACCGCTGCGCCGAACGGCTGCTGGCCTATGGCGAGGAGGCGCGGGATCTTCTGCGGGCTGCGTTACAAAAGGAAGCCCGGCCAGCCGCTTCCGTGGCAAAGTGACCCTCGACCATCACCGAGAGACCCATCCCGTGCCGCGCGACGTCGTCATCAACGGGCGCCCCATCGGCCCCGGCCACCCGCCCTATCTGATCGCCGAGATGTCGGGCAACCATAAGGGTGACCTGAACCGGGCGCTCGCCCTGGTCGACGCCGCCAAGGAGGCCGGCGCCGACGCCGTGAAGCTGCAGACCTACACCGCCGACACCCTGACCATCGACCATGACGGGCCGGGCTTCCTGCTAGAGGGTGGGCTGTGGAAAGGCCGCACCTTGCACGACCTTTACCGCGAGGCCCACACCCCCTGGGAGTGGCACGGCCCGCTGTTCGAGCGCGCCCGCGCCATCGGCCTGACCATCTTCAGCTCCCCCTTCGACGACACGGCGGTCGAGCTGCTGGAGCGGCTGGACGCCCCGGCCTTCAAGATCGCCTCCTTCGAGCTGAACGACCTGCCGCTGATCCGCCGCGCCGCCCGCTCGGGCAAGCCGCTGATCCTGTCCACCGGGCTCGCCACGCTGGGGGAGATTGCCGAGGCGGTGGAGGCCGTCGGCGCCGCGCCGCTCGTGCTGCTCCATTGCGTCAGCGGCTATCCGACCCCGCCCGAGGACTGCAACCTGCGCACCATCCCGCATTTGGCGCAGGCCTTCGGCGTCGCCGCCGGCCTGTCCGACCACACCCATGGCGCGGCGGTGCCGGTGGCCGCGGCGGCGCTGGGGGCGGTGGTCATCGAGAAGCATTTCACCCTGTCCCGCGCCGACGGCGGGGTGGACAGCGCCTTCTCCCTGGAACCGGCGGAGTTCAAGGCGATGGCCGAGTCCGTCCGCACCACCTGGGCGGCCTTGGGCCGCGTCCATTACGGGGTGAAGCCGAGCGAGGTGGGCGGCCGCGACTACCGCCGCTCCCTCTACGTCACCGCGGACGTGGGGGCGGGCGAGGCGCTGAGCAGCGCCAGCGTCCGCTCCATCCGCCCCGGCTTCGGCCTGGAGCCGAAGCATCTCCCCGCCGTGCTCGGCCGCCGCGCCGCCCGCGCCCTGAAGCGCGGCGAACCGCTGCGCTGGGACATGCTGGCCCCGGAGGAGAAATGAGCCTTGCCACGGCCAAGCCGCGCGTCGTCTGCATCTCGCAGGCCCGCATGACCTCGACCCGCCTGCCCGGCAAGGTGCTGATGGAGGCGGCGGGGCAACCGTTGCTGGTCCACCATCTGGGCCGTCTGGCGCGCTGCCGGACGCTCGACGCGCTGGTGCTGGCGACCACGGTGAACGGCACCGACGACCCGGTGGCGGAATTGGCGGGATCACTCGGCGTCCCGGTCTTCCGCGGTGATGAGCAGGACGTGCTCGGACGCTTCGCCGGGGCTGCGGCCATGGCCGGCGCCGACGTGGTGGTGCGGGTCACCGCCGATTGCCCGCTGATCGACCCGGCGCTGGTGGACCGCGTGGTGACCGCCTTCCTGGAAGCCGGGCCGCCGCTGGATTATCTCAGCCTCGACGTCACCCGCTTCCCGCGCGGCCTGGATGCGGAGGTCTTCACCCGCGCCGCCCTGGACACGGCCGCCGCCGTGGCCGCCGAGCCGGCGGAGCGCGAGCACGTCACCGCCCACCTCTACCGCCGTCCGGAGCGTTTCCGCATCGGCGCCCCCCTGGCGCCGGAGGACGGCAGCGTCCTGGAGCAGCGCTGGTGCGTCGACGAGGCCGCCGACCTGGAGCTGGTGCGCCGCCTGCTGGGGGCGCTGCTTCCCGAAAAGCCGGACTTCGGCTGGCAGGATTGTTGCAAAGTTCTGCGCCAGCACCCTGAATGGGCCAACCTGAACGGCAGCGTGCGTCAGAACACGCTCCACTGAAACGGAGACACCACCATGGACCGCAAGGATTTCCTGCTCGCGCTCGACGAGATGCTGGAACTGGACGCCGGCACCCTGACGGGCACGGAAGACCTCGACTCGATCGACGCCTGGGACTCGCTGGCCGTCATCAGCTTCATCGCGCTGGTCGACGAGAAGCTCGGCCACGTCGTGGAGGGCGAGAAGCTCGTCAAGGCGAAGACGGTGGAGGACCTGCTGGGTCTGGCCGGCATCGCTGTCACGGCCTGACGCTCCGGTGACGTCGACGGTTGAGCGTTCCCCGCGGCGCGGACGGGCCGACATCGAGGGTGGTCCCGCCTCCTATCTGTCGATGGGGCGGGGCGGCGTTCCGGCCCTTCTGCTGCACGGCTTCGCCGGGGATTCGCTGACCTGGCAGTTCAACGCCGCGGCGCTGGCCGCCGACCGCCGGGTGCTGGCGGTGGATCTGCCGGGGCACGGCGCCTCGACCCTGGAGGTCGGGGACGGGCGGGTCGGCGCCTTCGCGCCCTGGCTGCTGCGCCTGCTGAACGCGTTGGAGATTCCGCGGGTCCATGCGGTCGGCCATTCGATGGGCGGTTACGTCGCGTTGGAGCTGGCGCGGCTGGCTCCGGAGCGGGTGGCGAGCCTGTCCCTGGTCGCCAGCGCCGGCCTCGGCCCCGACTTCGACCTGGAGTTCCTGCGGCGGGTCGCCGCGCTGGAGACGGTGGAGGAGGGGCGGGACTGTGCCGCGCGCCTGTTCGCCCGGCCCTGGCTGCTGGCGGGACGCGTCGGCGAGGTGATGCACGCCCAGGCCGCCGACCCCCGCCGCCGCGCCGCCCTGGAGCGGATCATCGCCGGCTCCTTCGCGGAGGCGCACCGGTCGCGCGGCCCGGTGGACTGGACCGCCATCCCGATGCCGATCCAGCTCCTGTGGGGGCGCGAGGACCGCATCATCCCGGTGCCGGCGGCCGAGCGGCTGCCTCCCGGTGCGCCGCTTCATCTCTTCGACAAGGCCGGGCACTTGCCGCATAGTGAGGCGGCGACTCCCGTCACGGCCACCCTCCGCGACTTCCTTTCCGCCTGCGATCCCCAATGACCGATTCCCCCCAATGACCGACTCCATGTTCGCGCTGATCGCCGAAGAGCTTGCCCGCATCGCCGCCGACAAGGGGGAGACCCTGCCGGCGCTCAACCCGGACACGCGCTTCCTCGGCGGGGATTTGCCGATCGACTCCCTCGACCTCGCCACGCTGCTGGTGGTGCTGGAGCAGCGCACCGGCCAGGACCCCTTCCGCGCCGGCTTCGTCCAGTTCAACACGGTCGGGGAACTGGCCGCCCTCTACCGTCCGGCCCATCGCCATTCAGGCCTGCCCGCCGGGTCCCCATGAGCCTGCCGCCGCCCTCCTGGCTGCATCCCGGCTTTCGCCTGATCGAGGCGGAGCGCGGCGTCGGTTGGGCGGAGATATCCGCGCAGGCCGACGCTTTCGAGACGGCGTTTCGCGCCTCGGGCGGGCGGGTGGTCCTGCCGCCGCAAGGGAGGGCTGCCCCAGTCGGCGCCCCAGTCGGCGCTCTGGTCGCCGCTCTGGTCGCCGCCGAGCGGGCCGGTGTGGAATTGCATCTGCCGCGTCGCGACGCCCCCGCCGAGACGGGGCGTGCACCCGACGGGCCGGGCTTCGCGGTGCTGCTGGAGACCTCCGGCACCACCGGCGCGCCGAAGCTGATCCGGCACGACTTCCAGCGCCTGCGCGGACGGCTGCGTGGCGCCGCCGATCCGGACGCGCGCTGGCTGCTGGCCTACGAGCCGGCGGCCTTCGCCGGGCTCCAGGTGATCTTGACGGCCCTGGCCGCGGGGGCGACGCTGGTGACGGCGCCCGGCGCCGGAGCGGCGGAGCTGGCGCGCCTCGCCGTGCGCCACGCGGTGACCCACATCAGCGCGACTCCCAGCTTCTGGCGCGCCTTCCTGCTGGCGCTCGACGGCGAGGCGCCGCCGCTGGCGGCCGTCACGCTGGGCGGGGAGGTGGCCGACCAGCCGTTGCTCGACCGGCTGGCGGAGCGTTTCCCGGCCGCGAAGATCCGGCACATCTACGCCTCGACCGAGGCCGGGGCCCTCTTCGCGGTGGGGGACGGCAGGGCCGGCTTTCCCGCCGCCTGGCTGGACGGCGCCATCGACGGGGTGGGCCTGCGCCTGCGCGACGGCGTGCTGGAGGTGGAGAGCCCCCGCGCGATGCTCGGTCACGGGGGAGGCTGGCTGTCCACCGGCGACGTCGTGGAACTGCGCGGCGACCGTGCCTTGTTCGCCGGGCGGCTCGACGGGCGGGTCAATGTCGGCGGGGTCAAGGTCTCCCCGGAGGTGGTCGAGCAGGTGCTGCTGGACGTGCCGGGCGTGCGCGATGCCCTGGTCCAGCCCGCGGCCAACCCGGTGACCGGCCACATCCTGACCGCCCTGGTGGTCCCGGCGCCGGGGGTGGAGGAAGCGGCCCTGCGCGCCGCGATCCGCACCGCCGTGGCCGATCTGCCGCCCGCCGCGCGCCCCCGTCTGGTGACCATGACGGGCAGCATCGCGCTGGGGGCGGCGGGCAAGAAGACGCGGAAGGGAACGGCATGAGCGGCAAGCGGCACGTCATCGTCACCGGCGGCAGCCGCGGGCTGGGGCTGGGCATCGTCGAGGCGCTGCTGGCCGAGGGCTACCGCGTCTCCACCTGCAGCCGCGCGCCGGGCGAGGCGCTGGAGCGGCTGGCCGGGCCGGACCTGTTCTGGCAAGCCTGCCGCATCGGCGACGGGGAGGCGGTGCGGGCCTTCATGGACGCCGCCCTGGAGTGGGGCGGCGCGTCGCCGCTCTGGGGGCTGGTGAACAACGCCGGCATCGCGCGCGAGGGCGTGCTGGCGACTTTTCCCGAGATCGACGTCGAGGAGGTCGTCCAGGTCAACCTGACCGGCGCCATCCAGGTCGCCCGCGCCTTCCTGCGCGCCAAGCTGGTGAAGCGGGGGCCGGGGCGGATCGTCAACATCTCCTCGATCATCGGGCAGCGTGGCTACACCGGCCTGTCCGCCTATTCGGCGTCGAAGGCGGGGCTGGACGGGCTGACCCGCGCGTTGGCGCGCGAGGTCGGGCGGCTCCAGGTCACCGTCAATTCGGTCGCGCCCGGCTATCTCGCCACCGAGATGTCCGGCACGCTGGCCGAGGGGCAGCGCGACCAGATCGTCCGGCGCACGCCGCTGGGCCGGCTCGGCGAGGTGGCCGATGTGGTGCCGGTGGTCCGTTTCCTGCTGGGCGACGGGGCGGGCTTCGTGACCGGCCAGACCATCGTCGTCGACGGCGGCATCACCGGCTGACGGAGGGAGACGCCCCATGGTGGCCAGCGTGATCGAGGGCGTCGGCCTGAGCGGGATCGTCGCCTGCGTCCCGGAGCGGCGCGAGACGGTGGAGGATCTGGCCTTGCGGTTCGGCGAGGACGCCGCCCGCCGGATCGCCAAGGCGACCGGCATCGAGGCCCGCCACCTCGTGCCCCCTCATCAATGCACCTCCGACCTGGGCGAGGCGGCGGCGCGGCGCCTGCTCGACCGGCTGGGCTGGGCGGCGGACAGCGTCGATCTCCTGGTCATGGTGACCCAGACCCACGACCACATCCTGCCAGCCTCGGGCTATCTCCTCCACCATCGGCTGGGGCTGGGCAAGGGGGCGGCGGTGCTCGACCTGACGCTCGGCTGCTCGGGCTATGTCCACGGCCTGTGGACGGCGTCGGCGATGCTGAAGGCGGCGGGTGGGCGGCGCGCGCTCCTGATCGCGGGCGACACGACGTCGCGCGTGCTCGACCCCGACGACCGCGCCGTGGCGCCGCTGTTCGGCGACGCCGCGACGGCGACGGCGCTGGTGGCGGAGGAGGGGGCGGCGCCCATGGTCTTCGCGCTGGGCAGCGACGGCGCCGGCGCGCCCTATCTCGCCGTTCCCGGCGGCGGGCTGCGGCGGCCCGGCGCGCCCGCTCACCTGTTCATGGACGGCACCCAGGTCTTCGCCTTCACCCTGCGGGAGGTGCCGGGCAACATCCGCGCCGCGCTGGAACGGGCCGGCTGGACGATGGAGACGGTGGACCGTCTGGTCCTGCATCAGGCCAACGCCCAGATGATCCGCCACCTTGCGCAGAAGCTCGGCGCAACGCCCGATCAGACGGTGGTCGGGCTCGCCGGGTTCGGCAACACCAGTTCGGCGTCCATTCCCCTGGCGCTGGCCTCGGAGCTGAACGAGGCGCTGAGCGGCGGATCGCTGCGCCTTCTGCTCTCGGGGTTCGGTGTCGGCTGGTCGTGGGGAAGTGCCGCGCTGACCGCCGGACCGCTCGCCGTCTGCGAGGTGATCACGCTCCCTGCAAGCCCGGCAGATTCTGCCGGGCCGGATGCGCAACCGGCAAAGCGTGCCGGGCGGGAGGCAATTTTTGCCGAGAGCCCGGCAAAAAGTGCCGACCCCTGATTTGCCCAGAGGCAGGATTTTCCGCGCCGGCCCGGCAAATTCGATCTGGCCTATTTTTTGCCTACCGGTAGCCCGAGGGAATTAGTCCCTCTCCGTGCGCGCACCGTCGTGCGGATCGACAATCTCCAAAAGGAGTGACTCCATGGCTACCAACGACATCTCCCTCTCGTCGTCGATGCGCACGAACCTGCTGCAGCTGCAGGGCGTCCAAGACTCGATCGCGAAGAAGCAGAACATCCTCGCCACCGGCAACAAGATCAACTCGGCGCTCGATGGCCCGACGTCGTTCTTCGCCGCGAAGAACCTGACCCAGCGCGCCGGCGACCTGACCGCGCTGAAGGACACGATGGGCCAGGCCATCAGCACCATCAAGGCCGCCGACAAGGGCCTGACCTCGATCGACGACATGATCGAGCAGGCGCGCGGCCTGACCACCGCCGCCTACTCCGCTCTGGGCACCGACGCCGGCTCCGTCGCCACCCGCAAGTCGCTGGCTTCGCAGTTCAACTCGCTGAAGGAACAGATCGACAAGCTGGCCGGCGACTCCGCGTACGGCGGCAAGAACCTGCTGGCCGGCAACGGCCTGCGCCTGGACTCCACCAGCGATTCGCGCCGCGCCGTCAACACCATCCAGGGCATCGAGAACGCCCGCGTCACCAACGTGGTGTCGACCGACACCTACACGGTGCGCGTCAAGGGCGACGGCTCCATCGAGGGCGCGGCCGGCGAGATCAACAGCGCCGAGATGGCCCACGGCCTGGTCGGCCTGAAGCTGTCCGGCACGATGTCGACGTCGGCGGGCAGCTTCTCCGACGTGCAGATCGAGGTCCGCGGCGCGAAGGGCCGTGAGCGCTCCTTCATCGTGACCGACGGCAACGAGTCGCGCACGATCACCTACTTCGACAACAGCCAGACCATCGCCGCCAACACGACGCAGGCGGCCAAGTCGGGCACCGCGCAGCTCACCCAGGTGTCGATGGGCGGCACGATCGAGGCCGGCGACAGCTTCACGATCACCGTCGAAGACCAGACCTTCACCTACACCGCCACCGCCGGCGACGTGGCGACGGGCCAGACCGCCCGCGTCAACATCGCCAACCAGCTGAAGGCGTCGATCAACAGCGCGCTGGGCGCCAACGGCCGCCTCAGCGGCAAGGACGTCCAGACCGTCACGGTCAGCACGACCGGCACGATCACGCTGGAAGGCGCGACGACGAGCAACTCCGCCCGTGAGATGACCGTCAAGGCCACCGCCGACAACGCCCTCACCAAGCGCATCTCCGAGAGCTTCGCGTCGGGCACCATCGTGTCCTTCACGGTGGACCGCAATCTGCTGGAGCAGGCCGCCAACAACGGCAATGGCATCTCGACCATCGAGAAGAAGGTCGACATCCAGATCCAGGTCAGCAACCTGAGCGGCGCCACGGTGACCCGCGACGGCATGGCCAACCGCGGCGAGGGCAAGCTGGCGGAAGGCGAGAACGCCTACGCGTTCGACACCGGCACGGTGCGCTTC
This sequence comes from Azospirillum brasilense, assembly GCF_005222205.1. Classification (NCBI taxonomy): domain Bacteria; kingdom Pseudomonadati; phylum Pseudomonadota; class Alphaproteobacteria; order Rhodospirillales; family Azospirillaceae; genus Azospirillum; species Azospirillum brasilense. The sequence continues at coordinate 259,734 of NZ_CP032346.1, forward strand.
AACGTCGATCAGAAGAGCATCAAGCAGGCGGCGGAAGCCAACTCGGCGGCCAACCTGGTCTCGGTGCAGGTGACCGACGCCAACACCTCGAACGATCTGACGGTGCAGCTCAACGAGCGCAACACCAACGCGATCACGGTGAAGGCCCAGAACCTGACCACCAGCGGCCAGGGCCTGCGTCTGGACTACGCGCAGAACGACTGGACCGACCGCGCCGACATCGACAAGGCGGTCGCCAGCATCGACTACGCGAAGCAGACCCTGCGGTCGTCTTCGCAGACGCTGTCGACCAACCTGAACGTCATCACGACCCGTGAGAACTTCACCAAGGAGTTCAGCGACGTGCTGACCGAAGGCGCGAGCAAGCTGACGCTGGCCGACCAGAACGAGGAAGGCGCGAACCTGCTGATGCTGCAGACCCGTCAGCAGCTCGGCACCATCGCCCTCTCGCTGGCCAACCAGTCGCAGCAGTCGATCCTGCGTCTGTTCTAAGCCTGGGAGTTCGGGTAGGATTACGCCCGGCGGGCGGCGGCGCAAGCCGCCGCCCGTTTCATTTGGTGCGGCGTTTTCCGGCATGCGCTTTCCGCTTCCGCGCGCCGCCGAGACAAGGACCGGGTCCGTTTCATGCCTCTGAAGTTCGTTCTCCGCCCCAATGAGAAGGTCATCATCAACGGTGCGGTCATCGGGGCCGGTGACCGTCCCGGCTCGTTCTTCCTTTACAACACCGCCAATTTCCTTCGCGGACGCGAGGTGTTGAAGGAGGAGCAGATTGATTGCATCGAGAAGAAGCTCTACTTCGTCATCCAGCTTATCTACATTTTCCCAGAGGATGCGGTGCTCAACCTGCAGCGCTTCGCCGCGATACTGGGCGAGACGCGCGATGCCCGCCCTGATTGCCGCGACGACATCGATGAGATCGAGCGGCTGGTGGAGGCCCGCAATTATTATCGCGCGCTGAAAATCTGCCGAAAGATGTTCAAGGGTGGAGATGCCTCGTCCAACGCCTCCGAAGGGGCGCCGGAAAGCCCGGCGGCCGATCCGGCGCCGTGATCGACACCATAATTGATCGACACAATGGCTGAACGGCACAATGGTTGAGGGTTGGGACGGCCGATCCGCGGACGCGTTTCTGGCCGACGCCATCGACCGGCACCGGGCGGGAAACCTGGATGGGGCGTCGCAACTCTACCGCCGCATCCTGTCCGACGATCCGGTCCATGCCGATGCCCGTCATTTGTTGGGCATCGCCGCCTATCAGGCCGGCCACCCCGAGCGGGCGGCGGCGTGCTTCCGGGCGACCCTGGAGACCGATCCGTCCTTCGCTCCGGCCTACAACAGTCTGGGCAATGTTCTTGCCGACCGCGACCAGCCGGACGCCGCGGCCCGCGCCTACCGCCGCGCCATCGCGCTTCAGGACGGCTATGCCGAGGCCCTCGGCAATCTCGGTCTTCTTCTGCAGGGGCAAGAACGGATCGGCGACGCCATCGCGGCCTACGAGGAGGCGTTGCGCGCCGATCCCGGACGCACGGCGACCCGCTTCGATCTGGCGATTCTTTATCGGCGCCTCGGCCGTCTCGACGAGGCCGCCCTGGCCTTCTACCGGGTCGTCCAGGCGCAGCCGGATCACGCCGGCGCGTGGCGCAGCCTGGCGCTCGTGCTGCGCGTCCTAAACCATGCCGACGCCGAATTGTGCCTGCGCCGCGCCCTGTCCGACGATCCGACCGACCCCGAGGTGGCGCGGGACCTGGGGACCCTTCTGAACGAACGCGGCGACTTCGCCGAAGCGGCGGCGGTTCTGGCCCCGGCGGTGGATGCCGACAACGGCCGGGACGCTCGGCTGCTCTTCCATTTGGGCAGCGCGCTTCAGGGGGACGGGCGCTTGGCGGAGGCGATCGCCCGCTACCGGGGCGCGCTGTCCGGTGACCCTCTGCTCATGGGGGCGTGGAACAATCTGGGCGTGGCGCTGCTCGACCTGGGCGATCATGCCGCCGCGGTGGCGGCGCTGCGGACATGCATCGCGTTGCGCCCCACCGATGCGGTGGCCTTCAACAACCTCGGCACCGGCCTCGACGGTATCGACCGGCCCGAGGAGGCCGCACGAGTCTTCCAGCGTGCGCTGACCATTCAGCCGGACTACGGAAAGGCGCTGAACAACCTCGGCAATTCCCGCCGCGCCGCGCGCCGGGGGGGAGAGGCCGCGATGCTGTACCGCCGGGCGCTGGTCGTTCAGCCGGACTATCCGGACAGCTACACGAACCTCGGCAACGTCATCAAGGATTGGGACGACTGGCAGGGCGCGCTGCGCCTGCACCAGCGCGCGGTGCGTCTGGCGCCGCGGAGCGCCGTCGCGCTGACCACGATGGGGCTTGCCCTGAATGTGCTGGGACGGAATCAGGAGGCGGAGGCCGCGCATCGGCGCGCCCTGTCCATCGACGCCGCGCACGCGGAGGCCTATGCCAACCTCGGCATGCTGCAATGGCAATCGATGCGCGTGGCGGAAGCGGAGCAAGCCCTGCGCCGCGCCCTGCGCATCGCCCCGGCGCTGCCCGCGGCACGGCTGAATTTCGCTCTGGTCTGCCTCGCGACGGGCAATTTGCGGGAAGGCTGGGAGGCCTACCAGGACCGGTTCAAAGCCAAGGAGCATCCGGAGCGCGCGATCGCGGCGCCGCTCTGGCGGGATGACGGTGCGGCCGTCGCTCGCCTTCTGGTCTGGCGCGAGCAGGGGGTGGGGGACGAGATCATGTTCGCCTCCTGCTATCCCGCCCTGGCGGATCGCGTGGCGGCGGGCCGGATCGGCCAAGTCATCCTGGAGTGCGACCGTCGGCTGGTCAGCCTGTTCCGCCGTTCCTTTCCCTGGGCCACCGTCCGGGGGGAAACCACCGCCGCCGACGGAACGGAGACGCTGGTCCCGGCGGATTGCGACGCCCACATCGCCGCGGGCGCTCTGCCGCGCTTTCTGCGTCGGGACGTGGCGGGCTTTCCGGGCGGTCCCTGGCTGATCCCCGACCCGGAACGCCTCGCGGTGTGGCGGGAGCGGCTGGCCGCCCTGGGGCCTGCCCTGAAGATCGGTATCGCTTGGCGCAGCCAACTGATGACGACCGAGCGAAAGTCCGCCTACATCACTCTGGAGGCGTTCGCGCCCCTGTTCGCGACTCCCGGCGTGGTCTTCGTCAATCTTCAATACGGCGACTGCGCGGCGGAGATCGCCGCGGCGGAGGCGCGTTTCGGCGTGCCCATCCACCGCTGGGACGATCTGAATCTCAAGGATGACTTCGAGGGCGCGGCGGCACTGACCGCCTCGCTCGATCTGGTGATCGCGCCCGCCGTATCCACCGGCGAACTGGCTGGAGCCCTGGGTGTGCCCGCTTGGCGCATCGGCGCCCGCGACTGGACCCAACTGGGCACCGGAATCCGCCCCTGGTATTCGACGATGCGGCTGTTCCAGCCCCGCCCCGGCGAGACGCTGGAAACCGTGATGACGCGCATTGCCCGGACCCTGCGCGATCTGGCACCACCGGTCGAGGCCGGGGCGAGCCGTCCATCCGTGGCCCCTGCGGCTCCCGTAGCGCCGGCGGATGTCGCGCCGCTGATCAGCGAGGCCATCGCCCGCTACCGCTCCGGGGCGTTGACGGAGGCGGAAGACCGGTGCCGGGCGGCGCTGGACACCGTGCGGGACCATCCCACCGCTCTTCACCTTCTGGGGATTCTGCGGTTTCGCCAGGGCGATGCCGACGGCGCGGCGGCGGTGCTGGCCCTTGCGGTGAAGGCCGATCCCGGCAACGCCGCCGCGCACGCCGCCTTGGCCGACGCCTGCCAAGCGCTGGGACGGCACGATTCCGCTCTCGCGGCCCAATGCAACGCCGTTCTGCTTCGTCCGGACGCGGCGGAGCATTGGCTCAACCGCACCGCCCTGCTGCGTGGGAGGGGCGAGGGGGGCGAGGCGGAGGCCTGCGCACGGCGCGCCCTTCGCGTCCGTCCCCAGCTCGGCCTGGCGCACGCTCATCTGGGACACCTGCTCGCCGAGCGGGAGGACCGCGAGGGAGCGGAGCGGAGCCACCGGCGGGCGCTCGCGCTGGCGCCGTCGGAGGTGGAGGCGCTGGTGAATCTCGGCGCCTTCCATCTGCGCACCGATCAGCCCGCGGAGGCGGAACGGCTGCTGCGCCGCGCCACCGCGACCGCACCGGACGCCGCCGCCGCCTGGAGCCACCGGGGCAGCGCGCTCGACCGGCTCGGCCGCGTCGAGGAGGCGCTCGCCTGCCACCGCCGGGCCGTCGACCGCGCGCCGGAGATGGCGGAGGCGCAGGCGAACCTCGCCATGCATTGGGCGCGGCGGCAGCGCCCGGCCGAGGCCATCGCCGCCTACCGCGAAGCCATCCGGTTCGATCCGGCGCTGGCGACCGCCCATTACAACCTCTCGCTCCTTCTCCTTGAGCAGGGGGAACTCCGCTCGGGATGGGCAGACCACGAGTGGCGGTTCGGGACCCCCCAGTTCCGCAACCAGAAACGGCGCTTCGCGGCAAGACCCTGGCGCGGCGAGAACATCGCGTCCGCCCGTCTGCTGGTCTGGCGGGAACAGGGGGTGGGCGACGAGATCCTCTTCGCATCCTGCTATCCCGATCTGCTGCGCCGCGCCGGTCATGTCGTGGTCGAATGCGACCGCCGCCTGGTGTCGCTCTTCGCGCGCTCCTTCCCCGGCGCGACGGTCCGTCCGCCGACCGTCGAGCCGCGGGATGTGGATGTTCAGATCGCCGCGGCGTCGTTGCCGCGGCTGCTGCGGGCCGACCGGAAGCGGTTCCCCGCCCAGCCCTGGCTGGTCCCCGATCCCGGACGGCTGGCCCGCTGGCGGGACCGGCTGGCCGCTCTGGGGACGGGCTTGAAGGTCGGCATCGCGTGGCGCAGCCAGGTCATGGATGGGGAGCGCCGGTTCGCCTACGTCACGCTGGACGCCTTCGCGCCGCTGTTCGCCGTTCCGGGGGTGGTGTTCGTCAATCTGCAGTATGGCGACTGCGCGGCGGAGATCGCGGCGGCGGAGGCGCGCTTCGGCGTGACCATCCACCGCTGGGACGATCTGGACCTGAGGGACGATTTCGAAAGCGCGGCGGCGCTGACCGCCAATCTGGACCTCGTCCTCACGCCCGCCGTCTCCTCCGGCGAGTTGGCCGGCGCCCTGGGCGTGCCGGTGTGGCGCTTCGGGCACCGCGACTGGACGCAGCTCGGCACCGGTGTCCGCCCCTGGTTCCCGACGATGCGCCTGTTCCAGCCGCGCCCCGGCGAGGGGCTGGACGCCGTCATGAGCCGGATGGCGACCACGCTGCGCCGGCTCATGCCCGCGGACGACGGACCGCCGCCCGGCGCCTCGCAGCAAGGTGCTCCGGACGATCCGGACGCGCTGCTGGAAACCGCCGCCGCCCATCACCGGGACGGGCGGCTGGCCGAGGCGGCCCCCCTGTACGAGCGTGTGCTGGCGGTGCGGGCGGACCACCCGGTCGCGCTCCACCTGTCGGGTTTGCTGGCGCACCAGTCCGGCGATTCCGCCGCGGGGGCGGCGCGCATCGCCCGTGCGCTGGACGTTCTGCCCGCTTACGGCGCCGCCCAGTCGAGTTTGGGAAGCGTGCTGCTGGCGCTCGGCCGTGCGCCGGAGGCGGTGCGCCGCTTCCGTCTGGCGCTCGCCCTGCAACCCGCCGCCGCCGCGGCCCTGACCAATCTCGGCAACGCGTTGGAGGCGGCGCACGATCGGCCCGCCGCCGCCGAGGCCCACCGCCGGGCGACCCTGGCCGACCCGGCGCTGGCGGAGGCGCACGACAACTGGGGCACCGTGCTGACCCGGCTCGGCGCGTTGGGGGCGGCCGAGGAGCGCCACCGCCACGCCCTGCGCCTGGCCCCGGACCGCGCGGACGGCTGGCTGAATCTGGGGGTGGTGCTGCGCCGGGCGGGACGGCTGGACGAGGCGCGGCGGGCGCTGGCCCGCGCGTTGGCCCTGGAGCCGATGACGGTGGATGCGCTGGCCAATCTGGGACGGCTGCTGCGCGACCGGGGCGAGACCGCGGCGGCGGAGCGCTGGTGCCTCCGCGCCCTGGCGGTGGAGCCGGGGCACCCGGCGGCGGCCTTCAACCTCGGTCTGTTGGATCTCGCCCGCGGCCGGCTGGAGGTGGGCTGGGCCGGCTATGACGCCCGCTTCCGTGCCCGTGAGCTGTCGGGCGCCGCCCGTGCCCTCCCCGTGCCGGTCTGGTCGGGGGAAGACCCCGCCGGCCTGCGCCTGCTGGTCTGGGCGGAGCAGGGGATCGGCGACGAGATCCTGTTCGCCGGTTGCCTGGACGAGCTGATCGCGCGGGCCGCCGCCGTGGTGGTGGAGTGCGACCGGCGGCTGGTGCCGCTGTTCGCGCGGTCCTTTCCCCGTGCGGAGTGGCGTCCGGCCCCGGCGGACCCGGAAGCGCCCTGCGCCGGAATCGACCGTCACGTCGCCATGGGATCGTTGCCGCGCTGGTTGCGGCCTCGCTTCGACCGCTTTCCCTCGCGCCCGTCCTTTCTGACCGCCGACCCGGAGCGGGCCGCCCGCTGGCGGCAGCGGGTGGACGCTCTCGGCCCCGGGCTGAAGGTGGGGATCGCGTGGCGCAGCGGGCTGATGACCGCGGAGCGCCGCGGGGCCTACGCCCCGCTCGACGCCTGGGGGCCGGTCTTCGCGCTGCCCGGCGTGGTCTTCGTCACCCTGCAATACGGCGACTGCGCCAGCGAGATCGCCGAGGCGGAGCGCCGGTTTGGCGTGACCATCCACCGCTGGGGCGATCTCGACCTCAAGGACGACCTGGACGGCGTGGCGGCGCTGATGACCGCGCTCGACCTCGTCATCACGCCGGCGAGTTCGGTGGGGGAGCTGGCGGGGGCGCTGGGCGTCCCGGTCTGGCGGTTCGGCCCGCGGGGGGATTGGACGGCGCTCGGCACCGGTGTCCGGCCCTGGTTCCCGACCATGGCGCTGATCCCGGCGCCGCCGGGGGAGCCGGCCTCGGGCGCCTTGCCGATGATCGCGCGCCGTCTGGCCGGGCTTCGTCCCGCCGCCGCGCCGGTCGTCGCGAATCCCGCCGTAAAAGAGCCGGGCTCATAAAGAAAGCCGGGAGCGAACCGTCCGCCGCCCCCGACTTTGCGAATCGGATCGATCCGGAAGGGTGTTAATTCACCCTGTGACTGGTTCTGGCCAAGCGATCAATTTCTTCCTTGAGGTGGAGCTTCTCAAGCTTCATCCGCTTGATGGCACTTTCGTCAGGCCACGAACGCTTTTCCTCGTCGAGGATGGCGCGGTCGAGACGCAGGTGCTTTTCCTGCAGGGAAGATAGGCGAGCATCAGTGTGCATGGGCTGCTCTCCGTCAGATCGAACCGGCTCCTGCCAAGTCCGGCAGGCCGGAAACCATAGTGTTCACCCATCCGTGCCGCCAAACAACCCCAAACTTTTGTCCTAGTACTCCAAAGACGGGGGGTGACCGCCCCTTACGATGTGGAGTAGGACAATTCGCCGCATAGGCCCACCTTGTGCGGTTCGTTGCGGGATTATACCGAAAGTTTGTCCTTTCTTTCGTGGTCATACCCCGTCGGAGATAGGTTTTGGCGCCATCCGGGCCAGCATCCGGGCGATCCGGCGGACCACGTCGGCGGAGGTCTCGTCGGTGTGTGGGGCGATCAGCCTTTGGGTGGGGAACCAGGGCCGTACCCCGGTGCCCATCCAGGTCCAATCGCGGCCCCCCAACCGCCAGACCGGAACCCCCAGGGCGCCCGCCAACTCACCGGCGGCGGTGGCGGGCAGGATGACGAGGTCGAGCGCCGCCATCAGGGCCGCCACCCCCTCCAAATCGTTCTTCAGGTCCAGATCGTCCCAGCGATGGACACGCCGCACGCCATCCGGCTCAATGGAAGCCAGTTCGGCGGAGCAGTCCCCGTATTGCAGGTTGACGACGCGAACGCCCGGCACCTCCAAAATCGGCAGCCAGTCGGTGATCCGGGTGTAGGCGCCTTCGCGGTGCGCCGTGACGATCTGGCTGCGCCAACTGATGCCCACCTTCAGGCCGGGGCCGAGCGCGTCCACCCGCTGCCGCCAGAAAACGGCCCGCTCCGCATCGGGGGACAGGAAGAACGGGCGGGCTGGGAAACGCTCAATCCGGTCTCGCCGCAGAGCGGGAAGGGAGCCGGCGGCGATCTGCAGATCGCAGTCCGGCGGGTCGAACCGCTCCCGTCCATCGGCGGTGACGGACTCCGCCCGGACAACGGCCCAAGGGAAGGCGCGGGCGTAGATGGACACCAGGCGCGGGTCGCATTCCAGAACCACGGTGCCGCCGCTGTCCTTCAGGTCACCAAAAACGGAGGCGAAGAGGATTTCGTCGCCCAATCCCTGTTCAGGCCAGACCAGCAGGCGGCGCCCGCGCAGAGGCTCCCCATTCCAGACGGGCAGCGCGATGCGGCGCGCCCGCTGAAGCTGGCGGGCGGAGAAACGCCGCCCGTAGCCGGCCCAGCCGGTGACGAGGTCGCCGTCCGCCAGGGCCAGCAGCCCGACGTTCCAGGCGGCGAGCGCCAGCCCGGGGGCCACCCGCAGGGCGCGATCGAGGAAGTGCCGGCAGAGGGCGGGCCGATCCGCCATCTTGGCGAGGGTGCCCAGGTTGTTCAGGGTGTCGGCGGAGTCCGGCCGCAGGGTCAGCGCGCGCCGGTAATGGCGCGCGGCGTCTTCGAAGCGTCCCTCGACCTCGCAGGCGAAACCCAGGTTGGTGTGGGCCGCCGGGTTGGCCGGAGCGAGACGGATGGACCGGCGGTGCCAGCGCTTGGCCTCGGCCAGCCGGTCCGGCCCGTTCATGCTCAGCCCCATGTGGGTCATCGCCTCGGGGAAGTCCGGGCGCAGCGCGATGGCGCGGCCGAAACAGGCGAGGGCTTGGCCCGGGCGGTCCAGGGCTTGCCGGACGAGGCCCAGATGGTTCCAGGCCGCGGGGAAATCCGGATCGATCCGGAGCGCGGCTGCGATGTGTGCCTCCGCCTGCGCGTGATGGCCGACCTGATGCTCGGTCAGGCCGAGAAGGTGAAGCGCGTCGCTGTGCCGTGGCACCAGATCGAGGATGGCGCGGTAGGCCGCCATGGCGTCGTCCAGCCGCCCGGAGCGGTGCAGGGCGATGGCGTCGTTCAGCAGGGCATCCGGATCGGCGGAAGGCGCCGGCGGTGGAGGCGGAGCGGCCGCAAGCTCGGGAGCGGGCCGCATCGCGGCGAGGCGGCGCGCCATGCCCGCCAGCACGTCGTCGAAGGATTCGCCGGGGCGCGGTTGGAACAGGCGCATCGTCGGGAACCAGGGGCGGACACCGGTGCCGAGCTGCGTCCAGTCGCGGTGCCCGAAGCGCCACACCGGAACGCCCAGAGCGCCGGCCAGTTCGCCTGCCGCCGTCGCCGGGGTGATGACGAGGTCCAGATTGGCGGTCAGCGCCGCCGCGCCTTCGAAATCGTCCCTCAGGTCCAGATCGTCCCAACGGTGGATGGTCACGCCGAAGCGCGCCTCCGCCGCCGCGATCTCCGCCGCGCAATCCCCATACTGCAGATTGACGAACACCACCCCCGGAACGGCGAACAGCGGCCCCCACTGGTCGAGCGTGGTGTAGGCGGCCTTGTGCTCGGGAGTCGCCAGATGGCTGCGCCATGCGATGCCGACCTTCAGGCCCGGCCCCAGCGCGTCCAGCCGCTCCCGCCACAGGGCGGTGCGGGCCGGATCGGGTTTCAGCCAGGGAGCGAACTGGTCGAAGGAGTCCAGCGCTCCCCGCAACAGGCCCGGCAGGCTGCCCGCCGGTATCTGGAGGTCGGCATCCGGGGGAACCACCGTCTCCCGCCCTTCGGCGTCCAGCGTTTCCGCCCGCACCGTCGCGCGCGGGAAGGAACGGGCGAACAGGCTGACCAGCCGTGGGTCGGTCTCGATGGTCACCGGCCCACCGCCCCAGGCGATCACATCGCCGTAGCAGGAGGCGAACAGGATCTCGTCCCCGATTCCCTGTTCCCGCCAGATCATCAGACGGCGCCGGCGCAGCCCCTCGCCCCGCCAGCGCGGCGCATCGATCCGCCGGTCGGGCAGAACCCGGCCGGCGGCGAAGCGCCGTTCATAGCCCTCCCAGCCGCGCTCCAGCCGTCCGTGCAGAAGGGCGATGACGGCGAGGTTGTCGCTGGCGCTGGCAAGGTTCGGATCGTGGGCCAGCGCCTCCTCGTAGCAGGCTTCCGCCTTGGTGAACTGCCCCTGCGCCCGAAGCGCGTTGCCGAGGTTGTGGATGGCTTCGACGGCGTGCGGGTTCCGGCTGAGCACCTTGCGGAAGCACCGCTCGGCCTGGGCGGGGAGTCCCAGCTTCAGGAGAACGCCGCCCAAATCGTTCAACGTCACCGGGTTGTCCGGCGCGCGCTTCAGCGCCTCGCGGTAGGCGATCTCCGCGCCCTCGTAGGCGCCCTTGCGCTGCAGGGCTGTGCCGAGAGTGTGATGGGCCTTCGGGTCATCGGGCCGCAGCCGCAGCGCGGCGCGGGCCTGGGCCAGCGCCTCGTCCAGCCGCCCGGCGGCGCTCAGCGCGTCGCTGAGATTGGTGTGGGCCTCGACCATCGCGGGGGCCAGCACCGCGGCGCGGGCGAAGGCGTGCAGGGCGTCATCCAGGCGGTTCTGGGCGCGCAGCGCGTTGCCGAGATTGAACCAGGCTTTGGCGTAGCCGGGCTCAATCTCCACCGCCGCGGTGAAGGCCAGCGCCGCCAATCCCGGCAGTGCCTGCGCCTGGAAGGCGTTGCCCAGATTGTGGCGCGGCTGGGCCGACAGGGGATTCAGGGCGGCGGCCATGCGGTGCGCGTCCGCCGCCTCGGCGTGACGGTTCAGCGCGGCGAGCGCGCTTCCCAGATTGTCGTGGTAGTCGGCGACGCCGCCGGCCTGCCGGATGGCTTCCTCGATCAGCGCGACGGCGGGGCCGGGATGACCGGCCTGGAGCGCCAGCACGCCCAGCAGATGCAGCGCGTCGGGGTGATGCGGGTCGGCCACCAGGACGGCGCGGTAGTCGCGCTCCGCGTCGGCCAGCCGCCCCGCCCGATGGTGGGCGACGGCGTCGCCGAGCCGGGCGGCGACCTCTTCGGGCGTCGTCGGCGAAGCCTGGTCGGGGGGCTGGTTCATGGGGGTCGCCTTTTCCGTCTGCCCGATCCGGCCCCGGGGCGGGGGCCTTCCGCCGGCCTGCTGCCGCCGGTCTGTTGCCGGAAGGGAGTGCCATGTTCACCGGTTCCCGGTAAAGATGCTGTTAGCCCTCACCCCAAACAGGAGCCGTTCCGTGTCCGAGCCGAGCGATCCGCCCCGTTCCCCGTCGCCGCGTCCGGGCCTGCTCGCCCGGGGCGCGGGGAGGCTGGGCGGTCTGGCCGCTCAGGCCATGCGCCTCTACGCGGACGCCAACGCCCTGGCCTCGGACGGGCTGGCCGCGGAGGCGGAGGCCGCCTATCGCCGGACGCTGGCGCTGAACCCGCGCTTCGCGGAGGCGCACAACAACCTGGGCAACGTGCTGCGCGCGCTTGGCCGCGCCGAGGAGGCGGTTGCCGCCTACCGCGAGGCGCTGGCCTGCGGTCTCGACCATCCGCTGGTCCATTACAATCTGGCCTCGGCCCTGAAGGCGGCGGGCGACGCGGCGCCGGCCGAGCGGCATTTCCGCCGGGCGCTGGTCGAGGAGCCGGCCTACGCGGAAGCCTTCAACAACCTGGCCAACCTGCTGCGCGAGGGCGACCGGCTGACCGAGTCCGCCATGGCCTACCGCCGCGCGCTGGCCTTGCGGCCCGACTGGGACGAGGCGCACGACAACCTGTCCGGCGCCCTCTACCTGCTTCACGAGGAGGGACGGCACGAGGAGGCGGCGTGGTTCGCCCGGCTGTGGCTGCGCGATCATCCCGACCATCCGATGGCCCGCCACATCGGCGCCGCCATCGCCGGCCTGGACGCCGGCGAACGGGCGTCCGACGCCTATGTCCGGCAGGTGTTCGACCTGTTCGCCGGGGAGTTCGACGACAAGCTGCTGGGCGAACTGGGCTACCGCGCCCCGACGCTGCTCGCCGAGGCGCTGGCCGACGCCGGGATCGCGGCGGACGGGACGCTGGACGTGCTGGACGCCGGTTGTGGCACCGGCCTGTGCGGCCCCTTCCTGCGCGGCCCGGCCCGCCGTCTGGTCGGGGTGGACCTGTCGCCGGGCATGCTGGAGCGCGCCGCCGCCCGCGGCCTGTACGACGCATTGGAGGAGGCGGAACTCGGCGCTTTCCTGGCGGAGCGCCCGGCGGCCTTCGATCTGATCGTGGCCGCCGACGTGCTGTGCTACTTCGGCGCGCTGGACGGGGTGCTGGCGCGGGCCGCCGCGGCGCTGCGTCCCGGTGGGCGGCTGGCCTTCACGGTGGAGCGGCTGGAGGAGGGCGGGGCGCCCTGGCGGGTCAGCCCGCACGGCCGCTACGCCCATACGGAGGGTCATGTGCGGGACGCTCTGAGCGCCGCGGGGCTGACCGTCCTGCGCCTCGCTCCGGACACTCTGCGCCATGAGAGTGGCGCGCCGGTGGCGGGGCTGGTGGTGCTGGCCGCGCGGCCCTGACGGGGCCCGCAAGCCGGCCTCAGTCGAGCATCGGCAGGCCGGTCTCGATCCGCACCAGCGCGGCGAGCAGCGGGGCGCCGATGTCGCGGCGGACGAAGTTGCTCGCCCGGTCCGCGGCGTTGAGCGAGCCCTGGAAGCTCTTGCGCCAGCGGTCGTCGCCGTACATCACCTTCTCCGCCTTGGCCTTCTGGGCGAGCAGGCCGGGGCGGCGCCCGGCGGAGTCGTCCACCAGACGGGTCAGCCGCTTCATCAGCTCGTTGGCGCTGGTCGGGTCGCCGCGCTTCAGCGCCGCCTCGATCAGCTCGGCCAGGGCCTCGCCGCGGATGTCGAGGTCCTGCACCTGCTCGGCGTAGGACAGCGCGACCGAGGCGTCGGAACGGCGGGCGATGCGGCCCAGCACCGCCGGGATCGTCCAGGGATTCTCGTCCTGCACGGTGCGCAGCAGGCCCAGCGCCAGATTGGTGTCGCCCAGCTCGGACGCGGCGACGGCCAGCTCCGGCGGGCAGCAGTCGGTCTTGGTCTCGCGGAACTTGGAGAACTGCGTCTCCACCGTGTTCAGGAACAGGGTGCGGGCCGCGCCCTCCTTGCCGGCGCGCAGCAGAGTCTGGGCGACCAGACCCAGCTCCCAGCTGCAGTTGCGGGCGGTGGCGTAGGCCTTGGCCTCCTCGGCGAGCTGGCCGGCCAGCGCCATGTCGCCGCGCCACGCCGCCGCCTTGGCGATGTCGGCGAGGTTGTAGATGCGCGTCGAGCATTCCGGGATCTGCCGGGTGATGTCGAGCGCGAGCTGGTTCTGCCCCATCAGGGCGAGCGCGCGGGCGACGAACAGGTCCTGGCCGGCCCCGTCGGACGCCGCCCCGCGGCGCACCGCGCTGACGAAGGGGGCGATGATCTCCTTGGCCCGCGCGGTGTCGCCGATGGTGTTGTAGGCGACGGCCAGCGACAGCCAGTCCCAGCGGGCGGCGGTGATCGGCGTCTCCACCGGGGGCAGCATCTCGGCCACCCGGTGCAGGAAGCACAGCGAGGTCATCGGCTCGTTGCAGACCAGCGAACGGATGCGCGAGCGGAATTCGAAGAAGTCGAAGTCGCCGACGAATTGGTTGGTGACGAGCTGGACGGCCAGCGCGCTGTCCGGATACTTGACGACAATCTCGTTCAGCAGCCGGTCCGCCTCCTTCAGGAAGCGGCTTTCCTCGGCGATGTCGTAGGTGTTGTCCGCCTGCCGGATCATCTGCATCGCCTGGACGAACAGGCGGTTGGCCGGCCCCTGGTCGGGTTGCGGCTGCTGCTGCTGCGCCATCGCCGGGGTGCCGGCGCCCCCCGCCGCCACGGTGAACGCCGCCAGCGCCATGAACAGGCTCATGGCGGCGGAGGCGGCAAGACGGCGGGCGGGGGCGGGCAGGATGGCCATGGCGGTGCGGAGACCCTGGTGCGCTAGAGGACGCGGGCGTAGTTGACGACACGCTGGACGTTCGGCAGCGTGCGGGCGTGCTCGATCACGCGGTCGAGCTCGCCCTGGTGGGTGGCCAGACCCATGAGATAGACGACGCCGTTGACGGTATCGATGCTGAAATTCTGGCTATGAATTTGTGAATCGAACGTCAGCTTGGTGCGCAGCTGCGTGGTGATCCAGGTGTCGCGGGCGCTGTCCATGATGCCCGAGTCGGTGTCCACCTGGATCTCGTTGATGACTTCCTTGACGCCCTCCACCTGCCAGCACAGGCGCACGGCGTCGAGGCGCATCTGGGCGTCGGTGGCGCGGCCGGTCAGCAGCACGCGGCCCTGGTCGACCGTCAGGCCGATCCGGCTGTGCATCTCCAGCGAGTGCTGGAACCACAGGTGATTGATGCGCGCCTTGATCTCGGTGTCCGAGGCGAAGCCGGACAGGCCCCGGTGCTCGCTGGCCGCGACGACGGCGGTGCCCCCGGCGGCGCCCAGCACGACGGGCGCGCAGCCAGACGCAAGGCCCGCCACAGCGGCCATCCCGACCAGCGCCCAAAGGCGGCCAAACCCCGACACGCTCTGCCTCCGATCCCCGGCCCGCCGAAAGAGCGGGCGGGCGGAAAAAGTCATGCCGCAGGTGCGTTGGCAATGGGTAATCTTGGCGGTGTTCGGCTTCATCGTGGTTTTGTCCCGGGGTGATGCACGAATGTTTCACTCGCTGCGAGCGCGAAGGGATCCGGGCTAGGCGAAGGGAGCGCGCGTCACCAGCCCGGCGATTTCGCGCGCGAGAACGCGGGCGATCCTCTGCCGCGCCTTGGGGTCGCGCAGGATCGCCTCGTCCTTCGGATTCGACAGGAAGCCGGTTTCCAGCAGGACGGACGGGACGTCCGGCGCCTTGAGCACCGCGAAGTTGGCCGAGCGCATCGGGTTGTCGAGCAGCGGCATGTCCTTGCCGGCCCCCTTCACGATGGCGTGCCGGGCCACCAGCGCCGCGTGCTTGGTGTGGCGCGCCGTCAGGTCGAGCAGGATCTCCTTGACGGCCTTCTTGGCGTCCTTGACGTCGACGCCGCCCAGCCGGTCCACGGCGTTCTCCTTGCGCGCCAGCGCCGCGGCGAAGGAGTCGGAGCTTTTTTCGGACAGGGTGTAGGCCGACAGGCCGCGGGCCTCGCGGTTGGGCGCGCTGTCGGCGTGGATGGACACGAACAGGTCGGCCCGCGCCGCGCGCGCGGCGTCCACCCGCTCGCCCAGCGCCAGGAAGCGGTCGCCGTCGCGGGTCAGCGTCACGCCCAGCTTGTGCTGCCGTGACAGGAGGCGCCCGACCTCCTGCGCGATGTGCAGGGTGATTTCCTTTTCCTGGGTGCCCCGGGCACCGATGGCGCCCGGGTCGATGCCGCCGTGGCCGGGGTCGAGCACCACCATGCGCGGCCGCGCCGCCGGGCGGGGCTTGGCCTGGGCGCCCGCGGCGTGCGGGAACAGCAAGGCGCCGGCCCCGGCGAGGGGGACGGTCAGCGCCAGCTGGAGAAGACGTCTGCGTTCCATTCGCCCCTGATTCCGCAAGGAGTTGGGGCCGCCGAAACCAAAAGTCCTGAGCGCGATCGGAAAGGCGGCGTCCGGCCCGAACAGGCCTGAGGTTGAGCCCAAGGTGTGAGCGTTAACCAATGGGGACGCGCAAAAGGGTTGTCAAGGCCGGCCGGGTTAGCTCCGCCAATTGTCGCGGCCAAGCCGTCATGGAGGGCGCCGCCACCCTATGAAGATTCGACTCTTTCCAAGAATTCCTTGATGATGATGGCTGAAAGCGCTAAAATTTTAGAAATAAGCTCGGGAGGTGGCGATGTTGAGGAAAGCCTTGTTCAACATCATCCGGCAGGAGCAGCGCGAGGTCGAAGACGAACTCGAAAAGGAAGAGCGCCGCACGGCTCCCGACGTCGGCCGGGTGGTTGCGCTGCAGCGCGAGGTCACCGACCTGCGGCGCGAACTGGAACATTATCGCGACGTTTGATTCAACGAATACGAACGAATCAGTCCGCAAGCCCCTTTCCCGCAATGGCGGGGAAGGGGTTTTCTGTATTCGCGACGGTTTTTCGGTGCCTGTGGCGACGCACCACTGTCATGCTGCGTTGCAGCATAAACATGCTTATTTCATGAGCAGCGATCGGGTGCCGTCCTGGGCTTTGACCAGAATTTAATCATGGTGTGACGCGAAATCGTGGAAACCGTTGATCCAAAGCAATGGGGGCTGCGATGGCGCCGTGCAGACTTCCGAGGTAGCCTGTTTGTCACAGGGGCGATTTATCCCATCCGGCCAAGCACATGAACGGACCGGGGCGGCGGGCTGCGGGATTGGGCGAGACCGATGACGAACCGCTGGCACGCCGGTTGCGGAGTGCCAGTCCGAACGCTCCCTGCTCCCTGGATGGAGGGCTGCCCGATGTCGGACGCTGTTTCGGACGCCATGGCCGATGACGCCCAGAACGTCCCCGTTCATTCCCACGTGCCCACCGTGCGCCGCCGCCGCGGCGGCCAACTGACCGCCGGCCTGTCGCTGGTGTCGCAACGCTACCTGCTGCTTCTGCGCTTCGCGGTGGTCAACGCCGCCGGTTTCGCCCTTCTCGCCGCCGCCTGGGCGGAAGGGCTGATCGACCCCATCGTCGCCACCGACAGCACGCATCTCTGCCTGCTGATCTTCCTGGTCTTCCTGGCCGGGCTGGGGCTGTCGGCGCAGCGCATCCTGCGCACCAGCCGCGAACTGAACCGCGCCAAGGAATTCGATCCCTCCGTCCCGTCGCGCGCCGCGCGCTATCTGGCGGAGGTCCGCGGGCGGGATTCCGGTGCGCGGTCGATCGCCGCGTCGTCCCTGAAATTCAAGCTGTCGGCGCGCATCGGCACGGTGCGGCAGATCTCCTCGACCCTGGTGATCCTCGGGCTGATCGGTACCGTCATCGGCTTCATCATGGCCCTGTCGGGCGTCGACCCGGAGAAGGCCGGCGACATCGCCGCCATCGGCCCGATGGTGTCGAAGCTGATCGAGGGGATGGCCGTCGCGCTCTACACCACGCTGGTCGGCGGCGTCCTGAACATCTGGCTGAACATCAACATCGGCCTGCTGTCGGGCGCCACGGTGAACCTGATCACCGAGATCGTCGCCGTGGGGGAACGCCATGCAGGCCCTTGACCAGTTCGAGGAGGACGACGCCGGCACCGTCTTCCGCGACGTCATCACGCTGGCGCTCTGCGGCTTCGTGGCGGTGGTCATCCTGCTGCTTCCCCACATCCGGCCCGAGGCCAAGCAGGCCGACACGGCGGGCGTCGCGGCACCCGGCAACGTCATGGTCGAGGCCCGCTGGCCCGACGAGCTGGACGCCGACGTGGACCTGTGGGTGGAGGCGCCGGGCGACGTGCCGGTCGGCTACTCCAACAAGTCCGGCGTGATCTTCAACCTGCTGCGCGACGATCTCGGCCGCAACGCCGACCCGACGAAGCTGAACTACGAGGCCAGCTACAGCCGCGGCATTCCGCCCGGCGAATACGCGGTGAACCTGCACCTCTACCGCAACAAGGCGGTGGTCTTCCCGGTCCCGGTCACCGTGGTGGTCAGCGCCAAGCGGCCGGACGGCGACAACGCCCGCCAGCTCCTCGCCACCACCGTCCAGCTCGACCGGGAAGGGCAGGAACTGACCGTCTTCCGCTTCAAGCTGACGGAGTCCGGCGAACTGGTCGGCGACAGCGTGCACAGCCTCTACAAGCCCCTGCGCAGCGGGAGGAAATCATGACCCAACTGCTCGACTTCCAGGTTGCCGCGGTCGCCCTGGCCGCCACGCTCGCCACCATCGCCATCTGGGCGCCGCGCCGGCTGTGGGTGAAGGTGTCGGCGGTCGCCGTTTCCATCGGCTTCATGCCCGTCGCCTACGCCGGCATGGCCGACCTGCTGAGCAAGCCGAAGCCGGTCCGCATGGAATGGGCGCAGAGCGCCACCGCCCAGGCCACCATCCTGGGCGCGCAGATCAAGGAGGGGCAGGGGATCTACCTGTGGCTCCAGCTGGAGGGCGGGGCCGAGCCGCGCTATTACAAGCTGGCCTGGGACCAGAAGCTGGCCGAACAGCTCCAGCAGGCGATGCGCGAGGCGGAGAGGAACCGGTCCGGCATGGCGATGACCTTGCCCTTCGAGAAGACGCTGGATCCCAACAAGCCGAAATTCTACGCCCTGCCGCAGCCGCAGCTTCCGGAGAAGAACGGCGAGGAGGGCGGGCCGGGACCGATGGTCTACCGTCACCCCGGCATGGACGCCTGACGCCGCGGATTCGACCAGACCGTGACGCTGGGTGAGGCGCGCTTATCCCAGCTTCACGTACCCCCGCTCGATCACCCGTTCCGCCGCCTCGAAGACCGCCTGCATCTCCTCGTAGGCGCGGCGGACGCGGGCCAGCTCCTCGATGGCGGCGGCGTTGGGGTGCCGGTGATCCGCCACCTTCAGCCCGGCGCGCAGGTAGTCCGCCCGCAGCTCCGCCACCCGCACGGCCATGCGCAGGAAGGAGGTTTGGTCGAGGTTGGGCAGCTCGCGCCCCATCACCTCGCAGTTCGCCTCCAGAACCGCCGCTTCCATGTTTTCCAGGAAGTGCATGATCCGGTGCCGCGAGGTGCTTTCCGCCGCTTCCGGCGTCAGCAGCTTGTCAACCTTGCCCTTGGCGTATTCGCCGATGATCTTGCCGCCCATGCCCATGGTTCGCCTCCGCTAGCTCGCCTCCGCGGTCGGCCCGATGCCGAAACGGTGCATCATCGCATGGGAATCCTTACCAAATGCTGCCGGAAGGGCGTTCCGGTATTCCCACATTGCACGA
Source organism: Azospirillum brasilense (assembly GCF_005222205.1). NCBI lineage: Bacteria > Pseudomonadati > Pseudomonadota > Alphaproteobacteria > Rhodospirillales > Azospirillaceae > Azospirillum > Azospirillum brasilense. The sequence goes on from NZ_CP032346.1 coordinate 278,594, forward strand.
TGCATCCCGCCGACGATCGTGCTAGGGAATCCGCCCTCGATTCCAGGTCGCAACGGTAGGCGCGCATGTCCGGCACCGCTTCTGAATACATCCTCACCGTCTCGTGCCCCGACGCCGTGGGCATCGTCTACGCCGTGTCGGGCTTCCTGGCCGAGCGGTCGTGCAACATCATCGACAGCGCGCAGTTCGGCGACCGCGGGACCAATCTGTTCTTCCTGCGCATCCATTTCTCCGCCGAGCCGTCGGGGCCGTCGCAGGCGGAGCTTCAGGCGGCCTTCGCCGAGCAGGTGGCCGAACGCTTCGGCATGACCTGGAAGCTGCACGACGCCGGGCGGCGCCAGCGGGTGCTGATCATGGTCTCGAAGTTCGGGCATTGCCTGAACGACCTGCTCTACCGCTACCGCACCGGCTATCTGCCGATCGAGATTCCGGCCATCGTCTCCAACCACCGCGACTTCTACCAGCTCGCGGCGTGGCACAACATTCCCTTCCATTACCTGCCGCTGACCAGCGACACCAAGGCCCAGCAGGAGGCCAGGCTGCTGGAGATCGCGGAGCAGGAGAAGGTCGATCTGGTCGTGCTCGCCCGCTACATGCAGGTGCTGTCGCCGGCCCTGTGCGAGCGGATGGCCGGGCGGGTCATCAACATCCACCATTCCTTCCTGCCCAGCTTCAAGGGCGCCAAGCCGTACCACCAGGCGCACGCCCGCGGCGTGAAGCTGATCGGCGCCACCGCCCACTACGTCACCTCGAACCTGGACGAGGGGCCGATCATCGAGCAGGAGGCGGAGCGCGTCGACCACACGATGACGCCCGACGACCTGGTGGCCATCGGGCGCGACATCGAGAACATCGTGCTGGCTCGGGCGGTCCGCTACCACGTCGAACACCGCGTCCTGCTGAACGGCGGGCGCACGGTCGTCTTCAAGTAAGACGGTCGTCGAGCAGGGCCGGCTGGCCCTGCCCATCCCTCCGTGGAAGCTCAGTGCTTCATGGCGAGCGAGGCTTCCTCGGGGTGGGGGGTGAAGACCGCGCGGGTGATCGCCTGTTCGATCTGCTCGCGGGTGAAAGGCTTGGGGATCACCGGGCCGAGATGCTCCAGCCCCTGCTTGGCCAGTTCGTTGGGGAAGGCGGTGACGAAGATCACCGGCAGGAAGCGCTTGCGGCGGAGTTCCCGCGCCACCTCGATCCCGTTGTCGCCCTCGGCCAGACGGATGTCCATCAGCGCCAGCGTCGGGGAGTGGCGGGACGCCAAAGTCAGCGCCTCGTCCATGGTGGCGGCGTTGCCGCAGACGGTGTGGCCCATGCCGCGCACCGTCTCCGCCAGATCGAAGGCGATGATGGCGTCGTCCTCGACGATCAGGATCGTCGCCGTCAGCTTCGACCGCACCCGCTCGCGCGCGAAGTTCAACCGTTCCACAGCGTCTTCCGGGGCGATGCCCAGAACGGTGGCGGCATCGGCGACCGGCAGGTCCTCCAGGTTGACCAGCAGGTAGAGCCGCCGGTCCATCTCGTCCAGGCTGTGCAGCGCCGCTTCGACCGGATGGCCACCGGGCGAGCCGGCCCGGGCGCCCGAGCTGTCCTGCAACTGGTTCAGGTACCGGTAGAGCGAGCCGCGCGACAGGTCCGATGCCGCCGACCCTCCCGGCCCGTCCAGGCACCATTCCAGCGTGCGCGTCACCAGGGCATCCCCCTGCGTCGACGTGCCGGTCAAGGCCCGCGCGTAGCGTCGCAGATAAGGCAGATGTTCCATCAGGTGGCGGGTGTTCTGATCCATGACGTTTTCCCCGTACCTCCAGCCAGTGCGGACCGCCGAGTGGCGCTGGCTTGCCTGCCGCGTTTCCCGGACTTTCCCGAATGTTCCCGTCCGAACGCTTACAAAGTTAAGTTCATATGGCGCAGTTCGCGCCGTATCGGGAGTGACGACGAAAGGGTTATTCGGGATAGCTTGATCGGATTAAGTCCACTCGCCGTACGGGATGCGTCCTAGCCCCTTCGCTTGGGCGCGACGCCCCTCGGGATGGCGCTCAGCCGTTCGATGCGCTGCAGTTGCGAGGGCGGCGGAACAATCGGCCGGGGGCGGTTGTTGGGTGAGCCAATGGTGTGATTCCTCCCTGAACCGCCATGAACTGCCGCCGCAGCGCCTGTCCCAGCGGGGACGCGCCGGCGGCGTTTTTTTTGCACGGCGTCGAAAAAAACCGCGCCGGTGGGCTTGCGCCGGGATGAGTGCGATATTACTGACTGTCCCCGGCGTCGCGCACCGGTGGTGGAACGGCGTCAAAGCCGCCCGGCACCGTCACGCCAGACCCGTGCCTGTCGAACCGCGTATGCCAGGGCCGCGTATGCCAGGGCCGCGCATGCCAGAGTCGCGTATGACCGAACCAGATTTCGACCCGGCAGACTCTGATCGGCCCGCTTCCGATCCGCCGGTGACCGATGGCATGGCGCCGGACGAACTGGCGGACTTCCATGCCTGGCGGCAGCGCGTGGTCGGCACCAACATTTCCGACAAGACCCTGCTGGCGACCGATTATCTCAATCACTTCAACGAAATCGTGATGCTGATCGAGATGATTCCGGACATGCCGGACATGCTGGAGGAATGCCTGATCTGGCAACCCAAGAGCTACCAGGAACATTTCCGCGACAGCGGCTTCTCGGACAAGGATCTGGCCATCGAGGCGTACGGCCACGTCCCGGCCAAGTTCAAGCGGCCGTTCGAGGACACCATCGCCCAGGCGCATCAGGTGGTCCGCCACACGCTGGAGCGCGTGTCCGTCGACATCAAGGATGGGGCGGGCGAGAAGCTGCGGGTGGACTGCCAGACTTCGGTCGCTATGATCCACCGAATCATCCAGGTCGCCAACGGCATCATCCACGGGACCGCCCACGTCATGGAGCAGGGCGAAATCGACCTGTATCTGAGCGCCGACTGAGCGGTCGACCGCGTCGGGCAAAAACGCCCGATCTCTGCGCAGATGATCATTGCTTGTGCACCAAGCATTCTTTCCTTGCATGGCTCAAAGGCCGAGCGTCCAACTACAGTAAGCCTTCGAACGAAGAAGAGGCGGCGCTGCGGCGGATGCCTCCCACCGGGAGTGGAGACAGACCGTGAAGGGACCCGCCACCGCAGCGGCCGAGACATCGGCCGAGGCGCAGGGGGACGTGTCGGTCGATGTGGAGGCTGCGGCTGACCTTGCCGCCTCCCCGGAGATGCGCCTCTGGTTGCGTCTTTCGGCGTGCGCCGTTCTGATCGGCGCCCGGCTGCGCAGCCGTTTGCGCGACGAGTTCAGCACCACCCAGCCGCGTTTCGACCTGCTGAGCCTGCTCGACCGCCAGCCGGAGGGGCTGACCATGGGCGAGTTGTCGAAACGCATGATGGTCACCAACGGCAACGTCACCGGCATTGTAGAACGGCTGTCCGTGGACGGGCTGGTCACGCGCGCCGCGGCGTCGAACGACCGGCGCATGCAGTTCGTCCGGATCACTCCCGAAGGCAGCGCCCTGGCGCAGGCCATCGCGGCGGCGCAACGCCGCTGGCTGGCCGAGCTGACGGCGGGAATGCCCCACGGCGACGTGGTCCAGTTGATGGGTTTGTTGGGAAAGCTCAAGAACACGGTGCGTGGTGGAGGCGTCAGGGGATGATTCGGTCCGGTCACATCGACAGTTTCACGCGCGACCGGCTGCCGCCGCCGGAGCAGATGCCCGATTTCTCCTACGACCGCCCCGAACTCACCTATCCTGAGCGTCTCAACGCCGCCGCGGCCCTGCTGGACGTCTGGCGGGAGCGCGGCTGGGACGAGCGTCCCTGCGTCATCGGCAACGGCGACGTGTGGAGCTATGGCCGGTTCCGCGACACGGTGGACCGCATCGCCCGGCTGCTGGCCGAGCGGTTCGGGATCGTTCCGGGCAACCGGGTGCTGGTGCGCGGGACGAACACCCCGATGCTGGCCGCCTGCTGGTTGGCGGTGCTGAAGGCCGGCGCGGTGGTGGTGCCGACCATGCCGCTGCTGCGCGCGACGGAGCTGGAGAGCATCATTGAGCGCGCCGCCGTTTCGCTGGCGCTGTGCGACGCGCGCTTCGCCAAGGATCTGAACGCTGCGGCGGAAGCGATGGGTGGAGGGATGCCCGTCGTGACCTTCAACGGCGGCGACCTGGAAGGGTGGCTGGAGGAGACGGACGCCGACTTCGCCGCGGTGGACACCGCCGCCGACGACGTGGCGCTGATCGCCTTCACCTCCGGCACGACCGGCAAGCCCAAGGCGACCGCGCACTTCCACCGGGACCTTCTGGCGGTGGCCGACCTGTCGCCGCAATCGCTGCTGAAGACCGGCGGCGACGACGTCTTCTGCGGCACGCCGTCGCTCGCCTTCGCCTACGGGCAGGGGGGAATGCTGCTGTTCCCGCTGCGGGTGGGGGCGTCGGTCGTGCTGCTGGACCGCGCCACGCCGGAACGGCTGCTGGAGGTGACCGCAAGGCACAAGGCGACGGTGATGTTCACCGTGCCGACCGTCTACCGCGCCATGACCGCGCGGATCGAGGAGGACCCGGCCCTGGCCGAGGGGCTGCGCACGCTGCGCGCCTGTGTCTCGGCGGGCGAGCCGCTTCCCGCCACCACGCTGGAGGGCTGGCAGGCGGTGACGGGGATGGAGATCCTCGACAGCTTCGGCACCACGGAGATGCTGAACGCCGTCCTGCATTCGCCGCCCGGCGCCGTCCGGCCCGGCGCCACCGGGATGGTGGTGCCGGGATACGAGGCCCGCGTGGTCGACGACAGCCTGACCCCGCTGCCCCCCGGCCAGATCGGGCGGCTGGCCGTGCGCGGCCCGACCGGCTGCATCTATCTGGACGACCCGCGCCAGGAGAATTACGTGCAGGGCGGCTGGAACCTGACCGGCGACGCCTTCCGCATGGATGAGGACGGCTATTTCTGGTATCACGCGCGGACCGACGACCTGATCGTCTCCGCCGGCTACAAGATTTCCGGCCTGGAGGTGGAGGACGTCCTGCTCGGCCACGAGGCGGTGGAGGAATGCGCGGTCATCGCGGCGCCCGATCCGCTGCGCGGCTCCATCCCCAAGGCCTTCATCGTCACCCGCGACGGCGTGCGGCCCAGCGACGATCTGGCGGAACGGCTGCAATGCTACGTCAAGGACCGGATCGCCCCCTACAAGTACCCCCGTGCGGTGGAGTTCCTGGAGCAGCTGCCGCGGACCGAGACCGGCAAGATCCAGCGCTACAAGCTGCGGCAGAGGGAATGGGTGGACGGCGAGGATTGACCGGGAACCGGGCTGCCCATCCACCGCTGGTGCAGTTCCTGCTCTTCGTGGTGGTCGGCTGCGCCGCGGCTGTCGGCCATTACGGCGTGCTGATCGCCCTGTCGGAGCTGACGGCGGCTCCGCCGGTCCTGGCCTCGGCGGCGGGTTTTCTCGTCGGCGGCGTCATCAGCTACCTGCTGAACTACGGCCATGTCTTCCGCAGCGAGCAGGAGCACCTGCCCACCGCCACGAAATTCGTGGCGGTCGCGGCCGTGGGGCTGTGCCTGAACAGCGCCATCATGTGGGCCTTGGCGCAACGGCTGGACCTGCATTACCTGCCGGCCCAGCTTGCCGCCACGGCGCTGGTGATGCTGTGGAGCTTCGGCGCGAACCGCTACTGGACCTTCAAGGCCGGATCGCCCGCCGCCTGAGCGCCGGTCGTCGCGCCATGAGGGCGGGCGACGAAGGAATGGCGGTGCGGCGTCGGGCCGATGTTCTTCGCCAGACGGTCGCCCCGCAGCCCGGCGGCGGACAGCCGGGCCTGCAACTCCGCCGGTGTGTAGGTGGAGAAGCCGGCCTCGCGCCGGATGCGGCGGTAGTCGGACAGGGCCATCCGCCCGAGCCCCATCAGCGCCGCCATCAGGAAGCCGTGCCGGCGCGCCATGCTGAGCTGGCTGGCGATGTCGCGCAGCATCGGCGTGTCGGGTTCCACCACGTCGGCGATCAGGATGCGCCCCCGCGCCCCGATCAGATGGCGCCAGCGGTGGAGGACGCCGTCCAGTTCCTCACGCGGGATGTATTGCAGCACGGAGACGGCCAGCACCAGATCGACGCTGCCCGTCGGCAGGGCCGCGAGGTCGTCGTCGTCGAGAATCCGGATTCCCGGATGGCCGGACAGCCGGTCGCGCAGGCGTTGCCGCACCGCGGGGGCGGCGTCGTACAGCCAGACGTTTTCGCAGCGCTTCGCCATCGCCTCCGCCGCCAGCGCGTCGCCACAGCCGAAATCCAGGACGGTCCCCCCCTCCGGAAGATGGGCGTCGAGGTCGTTCTGCAGGCAGGCGAAATGCGCTTCCAAATTGCGCTGATTCGCGTAGATGGCGTTGGGCCGGTTCCAGAAATCGACCCAGCCGCTGGAACCCTGTCCGCCCGGTGGCCCGGACGACGTCCCATTGTCGTGCATATCCCGCATCCCCTTTGTGGGTCGTTTCTTGCCGAGGGGATTGTGTTGTTCGTCTCTTCGCCAGGAAGAGCCCCCTCGATCCGACCGTGTCGTAATCATGGTAGGTGTGAACAATCGGAATGGTCAAGAATGACCGGCGGGGACTATGCCGCCAGGGGAGGACGGAGCGGGGTCAGGTCGCCGGGAACCCGGCGAAGCGGGCGAGCCGGATGTTCCGCTCGGCGAGCAGGGCGGCGAAGGCCGGGCTCTTCAGATAGTCGTGCTCCACCTTGCGCTGGTCCACCAGCGGGTCGGCGCGGCGCAGGGCCTCGTCCGGGATGCCGGGATGGACCATCACCAGCAGCCGTCCGGCGGGACGGTCGAGAAAGCGCGCCATGAGGTCCGGGAAGGGTTGGCGTCCGGAGAAGTCGTAGACACCGGCGAAGCGGTCGTTGGCGGGAATGCCGCGGGCCCGCGCCAGCCGCGCCAGCCCGCCGCCGAGCCCGCCGATCAGCAGAGTCTTCGGCACCGCCACGCCGCGGCGCAGGACGGCACCCACCGGCTCCCCGCACAGGCGGACATAGGCGCCCGGCAGGGCGGACAGGGCGTCGGCGACCGCCTCGCGCACGGTGGGAAGCTGGTGGACGTGCTGGTGGCCGTCGATGTAGGCGGGTGGGCCGCCCCAGGCCGCGGCGAAGGCGTCAAGCTGACGGGCCAGCTCCGCCCGGATCTCCTGGGGGTCGAGGCCGCCGCTGTAGGCCAGCTTCATCAGCCGTCCCAGCGGCGGCAGCTTGCCGTCCGGCGCCAGTCTGGGCAGGGAACCCAGCGGCGGCTGGTCGGTCAGGGTGAAATGCAGCCCGACGTCGGCCTTGTCGGACAGCTCCTTCAGCGGCGCCGCTCCCTCCGCCCAATAGGGGCAGAGCGTCATGGCCGAGGTGGCGGTCAGGCGCCCGGCGGCGATGAGGTCGCGGATGGCCTCGTTGACGCCCGGCGACAGGCCGTAGTCATCGGCGCAGAGCAGGACCGGATGCATGGAACGCGGGGCTGGGGTGGTGTCGGTGTCGGGCATGGCGATGTAAGGTGGGGTGGACAGCGGCGTTAAGCCGGGGAGGGGATGATGGAGTGGGACAGCCTGTGGTTCAACGGTCATGCGGCGACCATGGGGCCGGCAGGACCGGTTCGGGACGCGGTGATCGCCGTGAAGGACGGGCGGATCGCCTGGATCGGCGCCGCCAAGGAGCGCCCCGCCGGCCGCGCCGCCGCGGAGCATGACCTGGGCGGGCGCTGGGTCACGCCGGGGCTGATCGATTGCCACACCCATCTGGTCTTCGGCGGCAACCGCGCCCGCGAGTTCGAGATGCGGCTGGAGGGCGCGACCTACGAGGAGATCGCGCGCGCCGGGGGCGGCATCGCCTCGACCGTCGCCGCGACCCGCGCCGCCGACGAGGAAAGCCTGATCGCGAGCGCCGCCGTGCGCCTGCGACGGCTGCTGGCCGAGGGCGTGACGGTGGTGGAGGTGAAGTCCGGCTACGGTCTCGACCTCGCCACGGAGCGGCGGATGCTGCGCGCGGCGCGGGCGCTGGGCGAGCGCTTCCCCGTGGCGGTGCGGACGACCGGGCTGGCCGCCCATGCTCTGCCGCCGGAATTCGCCGGGCGGGCGGACGATTACATCGCGCTGGTGTGCGACGAGATCCTGCCCACCCTGGCGGCGGAGGGGTTGCTGGACGCGGTCGACGCCTTCTGCGAGCGCATCGCCTTCTCGCCGGAGCAGACGGCCCGCGTGTTCGACACCGCGCGGCGGCTGGGCCTGCCGGTGAAGCTGCACGCCGACCAGCTCTCGGACGGCGGCGGCGCCGCGCTGGCCGCCCGCTACAACGCGCTGTCCGCCGACCATGTGGAGCACACCGGCGAGGAGGGCGCGCGGGCGATGGCCGCGGCGGGGACGGTGGCCGTGCTGCTGCCCGGCGCCTTCTACATGCTGCGCGAGACCAAGCTGCCGCCCATCGAGCTGTTCCGGCGCCACGGCGTGCCGATGGCGGTGTCCACCGACTGCAACCCCGGCACCTCGCCCGCCGTGTCGCTCCTGCTGATGCTGAACATGGCCTGCACCCTGTTCCGCCTGACCCCGCAGGAGGCGCTGGCCGGTGTCACCCGCAACGCCGCACAGGCCCTGGGCATGGCCGCCACCCACGGCACGCTGGAGCCCGGCAAGGCCGCCGATCTCGCGGTGTGGGACGTCGGCGACCCGGCGGAGCTGTGCTACTGGCTGGGCGCCAATCCCTGCGCTGCGGTGGTGCGCGGCGGGCGGCTGGTGCGGGGCGGTGTGGAGTGACGTTGCCGGTACGATGGCGTATTCTGAACCCATCTGGAGGGCGCGATGGGCAAGATCGTTCTTGAGGATGTTGAGGAAGGCACGCTCGATCGTCTGAAGGCGCTTGCGAGCAGCACCGGACGAACGCCGGAGGAGGAAGCGAAGCTCCTGCTGGCGGGTGCTCTTGCGCGCGAAGCCGGTGAGCATGCACGCCGCCGCGACCTGCTGGAGCGCATGCGGCGGACAGCCGCCATGACGCGGCCGGACATGGATGCGGATATTACGGACCTCATCCGGGAGGACCGCGACCGGTGAACGTCGTCGATGCTAGTGTCGCGTTGCGATGGTCGATCCAGGACGGTTACACGCCGTTGGCCCAGGAGCTTGTCAGCGGCGACGGGATGCTCGTCGCCCCCGACCTGGTGGTGCCAGAGGTGACGAACGCCCTGTGGAAGATGCGGCGGTCCGGTCTCATCGGCGAAGAGCAGGCGAACCGGGCGTTGGCGGAAATTCCGCAAGCCTACACGATGCTCGTGCCGACGTCGGGGCTGATCCGGCGGGCCTTCTCCATTGCCGCGACCCTCGATCACCCGGCCTACGACTGTTTTTATCTGGCGCTGTCCGAGGAACTCGGCGCGCCGCTCGTCACGCTGGACAAGCGCCTGCACGCCCGCACCCGCTCCACCCCTTGGGAGGCATTGACCGTCCTCCTGGGCGGCGGCACGGTTCCCGTCTGAAAACAACAAACGCATCAAGCTGAATCCGAGAGGGACGAGTCACATGTCCGACACCAAGCCGCCGGCCAATCGCCGGGTCATCCGGGCGCCGCACGGCACGGAGCTGTCCGCCAAGTCCTGGCTGACCGAGGCGCCGCTGCGCATGCTGATGAACAACCTCGACCCCGACGTGGCTGAGAACCCGGACGAGTTGGTGGTCTATGGCGGCATCGGGCGCGCGGCGCGGAACTGGGACTGCTTCGACGCCATCGTCGCGTCGCTGAAGACCCTGAACGAGGACGAGACGCTGCTGGTCCAGTCGGGCAAGCCGGTCGGCGTCTTCCGCACCCACGCCGACGCGCCGCGCGTACTGATCGCCAACTCCAACCTCGTTCCGCACTGGGCGACCTGGGACCATTTCCGGGAGCTGGATGCCAAGGGCCTGATGATGTACGGCCAGATGACCGCCGGGTCCTGGATCTACATCGGCAGCCAGGGCATCGTGCAGGGCACCTACGAGACCTTCGTGGAGGTCGGGCGGCGGCATTACGGCGGCGACCTGAAGGGCCGCTGGATCCTGACCGGCGGGCTGGGCGGCATGGGCGGCGCGCAGCCGCTGGCCGCGACCATGGCCGGGGCGTCCATGCTGGCCGTGGAATGCTCCGCCCGCAGCATCGAGCGGCGGCTGGAGACCAAGTATCTCGACCGCTCGGCCACCAGCCTGGACGAGGCCATGGCGATCCTGTGGGAGGCCCAGGCCGCCGGCAAGCCGGTGTCGGTCGGTCTGCTCGGCAACGCGGCGGAGGTGTTCCCGGAGCTGGTGCGCCGCGCCAAGACCTATCCGCGCTTCCGCCCCGACGCGGTGACCGACCAGACCAGCGCCCACGACCCGCTGAACGGCTATCTGCCCGCCGGCTGGACGATGGAGGAGGCGGAGACGAAGCGCCGCAGCGACCCGGCGGCGGTGGTCGCGGCGGCCAAGGCGTCGATGGCGACCCATGTCCGCGCCATGCTCGACTTCCACGCCATGGGCGTGCCGACGCTGGATTACGGCAACAACATCCGGCAGGTCGCCAAGGACGAGGGGGTGGCCGACGCCTTCGCCTTCCCCGGCTTCGTCCCCGCCTACATCCGGCCGCTGTTCTGCCGCGGCATCGGTCCCTTCCGCTGGGCCGCCCTGTCCGGCGATCCGGAGGACATCTACCGCACCGACGCCAAGGTGAAGGAGCTGATCCCCGACAACCCGCACCTGCACAACTGGCTTGACATGGCGCGCGAGCGCATCCGCTTCCAGGGCCTGCCGGCGCGCATCTGCTGGGTGGGTCTGGGGGACCGGGCGCGGCTCGGCCTCGCCTTCAACGAGATGGTGGCGAAGGGCGAGCTGAAGGCCCCCATCGTCATCGGGCGCGACCATCTGGACAGCGGCTCCGTCGCCAGCCCCAACCGCGAGACGGAGGGGATGATCGACGGGTCGGACGCGGTGTCCGACTGGCCGCTGCTGAACGCGCTGCTGAACTGCGCCTCGGGGGCGACCTGGGTGTCGCTGCACCATGGCGGCGGAGTCGGCATGGGCTTCAGCCAGCATTCCGGCATGGTCATCGTCGCCGACGGGACGGACGCCGCGGCCAAGCGGCTGGAGCGGGTGCTGACCAACGATCCGGGCACCGGCGTGATGCGCCACGCCGACGCCGGCTACGACATCGCCAAGGACTGCGCGAAGGAGCAGGGGCTCACGCTTCCGATGATCGGCTGATCGGTTTTGCGGGGGCGGCGCGCGGCGGCAGGGTCGCCAGCGCCACCCCCGGCAGAACCAGCAGGACGCCGAGCAGGTGGAACATCTGGAGCTGTTCCCCCAGCAGCGCCCAGGCCGCCACCGCCGCCCACAGCGGCATGACGTAGAGCGAGGTGCCGGCCCGCGCCGGACCCATCAGGTTGATCGTCTTCTGGTAGGTCAGGAAAGCCAGGACGGAGGCGAACAGCGCCACCCCGGCGATGCGGATGGCGGCGTCCAGGCTCAGCGGGACGGGGCGCAGGGCCAGCGTCTCCCACGCGTAGAAGGGGGCGAGCACGACGACACCGGCCAGCGCGTTGGCCGCGAACATGGTCACCACCGGCAGCGAGCTGCGGGTCTGGCGCAGCAGCACCGTGTAGACCGCCCAGGCCGCCGACCCCACCAGGATCAGCAGGTCGCCGGCGTTGAAGGACAGATGCAGCAGCGCCTGCGCGTCGCCGCGGGTCAGGATCACCAGCACGCCGGCCATGGCGACGGCGATTCCCGCGGCCTGCCGCGGCGTCACCTTTTCGCGCAGCCACAGGGCGGCGATCATCAGGATGATGACCGGGCTGGTGGCGTAGATGAGGGCGGCGTTGGTCGCGCTGGTGCGCTCCAGCCCCATGTAGACGACGGCGCCGCACACGCCCTGGGCCAGCGCGCCCAGCAGAAGAAAGCGCTTCCACGAGGCGCGCAGAACATGGCGGTGCTGGATCAGGCCGGGCAGGGCCAGCGGCAGGATCATCAGGAAGGCCAGCACCCAGCGCCAGAAGGCCAGCCCGACCGGCGGCACGATGGCGGCCGCGGCCCGCCCGATCACCACGTTGGAGGCGAAGAAGGCCGAGGAGAGCAGATACAGGCTGTAGGCAGTGAAGACGGCGTTGCTCTGGGGGGCGTTGCGCGGCTGGCGGTCCATGGGGCGTCCGGAGCGTGTCGGTGGGCGTCTTACGGAGCCTGCGGCCCCAGCAGCATCACCAGCTTGTAGTCGGATCGTCCGGCGGGACACAACGTCACTTGTTCGTAGACCAGCGTCCCGTCCTGGGGATGGGTGAAGCCGCGGGTGCCGCCCTCCCGCTCCAGCACGCCCTGGTCCTCCCACAGCCGGGCGAAGCGGGGCGAGGCCGCGCGCAGGCCATCGACCAGGGCGGTCACCTCCGCATCGCCGGCACGGCGGGCGGTGTCGGCGCGGAACTCGGCGAGCAGCCGGCGGGCGCGGTCCTCCCAGTCCGCGATGAAGCCCCGCGCGGTGGGATCGAGGAAGACGTAGCGCAGCAGGTTCCGCTCCGCCCCGCCCAGCCAGCCGGAGAAGAGATGGGCGGCGCCGTCGTTCCAGCCGCGGGCGTTCCAGACGCGGTCGAGCAAGTAGGCCGGCGCCGTCATCGACTCCAAAGCGGCGAGCAGCGGAGCTGGCGGCTGGTCCGATCCGTCCATCGCGTCGGCGTCGGGATCGCGCTTGCGCGACAGCTCGAACAGATAGACGCGCTCCGCCGCGGTCAGCCGCAGCGCCCCGGCGATGCGCGCCAGCGCCTGCGGTGAGACGGAGACCTCGCGCCCCTGTTCCAGCCAGGTGTACCAGGTCGGGCTAAGGCCGCAGAGCTGTGCGGCCTCCTCCCGCCGCAGGCCGGGCGTGCGGCGGCGGGCGGAGCCGGTCAGCGGGATGCCGGCCTCGGCCGGGGTCAGCCGCTCCCGGTGGGCGCGCAGGAAGGCGCCAAGCCGGTGCCGCGCATCGTCGTCGGAACTCATGGTGGCAGCGCTTATACCAGGATAAGCGCTTGCCTTGTACCAGTTTGCCGGACGGCCGATGCTGGGGCATCACGACAAACACGCCCCAACAATCACCAACGGGAATCGCCACCATGACCAACAGCCACCACGGCGTCGTCGCCGCGCAATACGGCCAGCGCGCCGACGCCTATGTGACCAGCGCCGTCCACGCCTCGGGCGCGGACCTGGACCAGATCGAGGACGCGTTGCGCGGCAAGAACGCCGCCCGCGTGCTGGATCTCGGCTGCGGCGGCGGCCATGTCGCCTACCGCGCCGCCCCCCACGCCGGCGAAGTGGTGGCGGTGGACGTCACCGCCCCGATGCTGGAGGTGGTGGCCCGCACCGCGGCGGAGCGCGGCCTGACCAACATCACCACCACCCAGGCCCCCGCCGAGCGTCTGCCCTTCCCGGACGGCCATTTCGACGTGGTGCTGAGCCGCTTCAGCGCCCATCACTGGCTGAACGCCGAGGCCGGCCTGCGCGAGGCGCGGCGGGTGCTGGGTCCGGGCGGGCGGGCGGTCTTCGTGGACATCGTGTCGCCGGGCCACCCGCTGCTGGACACCCATCTCCAGGCCGTGGAGCTGCTGCGCGACACCTCGCACGTCCGCAACTACAGCGCTGCGGAATGGATGGCCGCCCTGTCCCGCGCCGGCTTCGCGGTGACCGGCTTGACGCCGCGCCGCCTGCGCATGGAGTTCGCCGTCTGGACCGCCCGCACCTCCACCCCCGACCTGCGGGCCCAGGCGATCCGCGCCTTGCAGGATCTCGCCTCCGACGAGGTGCGCCGCCACTTCGACATCCTGGAGGACGGCAGCTTTCTCCTGGACAGCCTGACCATCGAAGCGGAGGCTTGCTGACCTTCAACGCAATGTCAGAAGGGAGGTGATGGTAACAGCCTCCCTCTCTGAACATATTTTACCTGCTTTTTGATAAATCCATGTCGGCCTGTGCATCAAACCGCTGCAACGCCTCCTTGGTTCTTTGACTATCGCAGGTTTCCTCAACGAGTATTTCTGATATTGTTCTGTCAATGTTGCTGTAGTGTTCTGCCATTACCATATCAATGCGAGCGGGGCTCCATTCCGGATTGATTTGCTTGAGACGATGAGCCGCATGAGTGGATATAATTTGGTAATTTTCTAGAAATTTAGTGAGTTTTTCGTTGTCGGGCTTTGCGCATCTGCTGGCAAGCGCATTGGAAACCGAGAACTGTTGCCAAATTTTGAGGATGTCAGGGCCTTGCTGTTGAGCCACTGCCGGTGCAATCGACAGCATCATCCCGCAACCTAAGGCGACCAAGAGGCGCATATCGTGTCCATTGATACGTATTGTCGCGCATATTATAATTCAAAGTTGCAGAAAATCGCAAGCCTTCTTGATTTTTGCTTCATCTAAAGTCGTTCTGCTTAAGGTTAAGGTGTGCGATGCAAGGAATGGCAAGGTTAACGGAACGATGCCCGCTTCCAGAGCTATACCTTGTGAGCAGCACCGGGGACCTCAGGAGAATGGGTGGTCAATGACATCCCAACTTCGATTGCTGTGCGAAACGTGAGCGGAGATGCATGGACATGATCGACGTTCATGTGCGAAAGGCCGGCCTTGCCGACGCGGCCACGGTCACCGGTCTCGTGGCGGCACTGCTGTCGGAAATCACCGCCGGGCAGAACGACACGCCGCGGGCCGTCATGCTGGCCGTCGCCGAATCCCTGCTGAACGGCGCCGGCGAGTCCTATACGGTCTTCCTGGCCGAGGACGGGGCGGGGCGCCCGCTCGGCGTCGCGACCCTGTCGGAAGGGGCCTGCATCTCCGCCCTGGGCCGGTTCGGGACGATCCGGGAATTGTACGTGACACCGGAGTCGCGCTCCGCCGGGGTGGGGCGGGTGCTGATCCGGGCCGTTCTGGACCACGGCCGCGCCCATCGCTGGACGCGGGTCGAGGTGGGAGCGCCGTCCGCCGCGGACTGGCCGGATTCCCTGCGATTCTACCAGCGCGAGGGCTTCACGGAGATCGGGCCGCGCCTGAAATTCCGCTTGGCCTGACGCCTCCCGTGGAGCTTGCGTGATGCGGCTTGGTTGCGTGTTGACAGACGATTCGGCCACGCGCCAAATGAACCCGCATCACCGGCCGCCGAAAAGAACGGGCGGCCATTCGACCGAACACGGGAGGTTGTTAGGAATGAAGCGCATCCTGCTGGGTGCCGGGCTCGGCGTTGCCGCCACCTTGGCGCTTGCTGCGCCGGCCCAGGCCGCCAAGACCCTCGTCTATTGCTCCGAGGGCAGCCCCGAAAACTTCAACCCGATGGTCAACACGACCGGAACGAGCTTCGACGTCTCGCTGCCCGTGTACAACAACCTCGTGCAGTTCGAGTACGGCGGCACCAAGGTGGTCCCCGGCCTCGCCGAAAAGTGGGAGGTGTCGGAGGACGGGCTGACCTACACGTTCCACCTGCGCAAGGGTGTGAAGTGGCACAGCAACAACGACTTCAAGCCGACCCGCGACGCCAACGCGGACGACGTTCTGTGGTCGTTCAACCGTCAGTGGAAGAAGGATCACCCCTTCCACAAGGTGTCCGGCGGCGCCTATGACTACTTCAACGACATGGCGATGCCTGACCTGCTGAAGTCGATCGAGAAGGTCGACGACTACACGGTCAAGTTCACGCTGAACAAGGTCGAGGCGCCCTTCATCGCCAATCTGGCGATGCCCTTCGCGCCCATCCAGTCCGCCGAGTACGCCGAGACCCTGCAGAAGAAGAACCAGATCGACAAGATCGATCAGGCGCCGATCGGCACCGGCCCGTTCCAGTTCGTCGCCTACCAGAAGGACGCGGTCATCCGCTACAAGGCGTTCGAGCCCTATTGGGGCGGCAAGGCGCAGCTCGACAACCTCGTCTTCGCCATCACGCCCGACGCCGCCGTCCGCTACGCCAAGCTGAAGGCCGGCGAGTGCCACATCGTGCCGTATCCCAACCCGGCCGATCTGGAGGCGATGAAGAAGGACAGCGCCATCACCCTGATGGAGCAGGAGGGCCTGAACGTCGGCTATCTCGCCTTCAACGTCACCAAGAAGCCCTTCGACGACGTGCGTGTCCGCCGCGCGCTGAACATGGCCATCGACAAGAAGGCCGTGGTCGACGCGGTGTACCAGGGCGCCGGCGTCCCGGCGAAGAACCCGATCCCGCCGACCATGTGGTCGTACAACAAGGAGATCGAGGACTACCCCTACGATCCGGAGCGCGCCAAGAAGCTGCTGGCCGAGGCCGGCTTCCCGGACGGTTTCGAGACCGACCTGTGGGCCATGCCGGTGCAGCGCCCGTACAACCCCAACGCCAAGCGCATGGCCGAGATGATGCAGGCGGACCTCGCCAAGGTCGGCATCAAGGCCAAGGTCGTGCAGTACGAGTGGGGTGAGTACCGCAAGCGCCTCCAGGCCGGCGAGCACCAAATGGGCATGCTGGGCTGGACCGGCGACAACGGCGACCCGGACAACTTCCTGCACGTCCTGCTCGGCTGCGAGGCCGCGCGTGCCGGCGGGTCGAACATCGCCAAGTGGTGCTACAAGGAGTTCGACGACCTCGTCGTCCAGGCCAAGCGCACCACCGACATCGCCGCCCGCACCAAGCTGTACGAGCAGGCGCAGGTCATCTTCAAGGAAGAGGCCCCGTGGCTGACCGTCGCGCACTCGGTCGTGCACATGGCGCTGAGCAAGAATGTGGTCGATTACAAGATGGACCCGTTCGGCATCCATCGCTTCTACGGCGTCGATTTGAAACAATAAACTCAGCGTAGCAAGCGGCTTTACAAAGCGGTGGCCGGGGCATTAAACTCCCGGCTTCCCTTTGCGGATGCAGAGGTAAAAAAGGGGGCTGCGGCCCCCTTGCTTTCGTTTCGAGCCCCCGGTGACGATCCGATGCTACGCTTCATCCTGACGCGGGTGAGCTTGGTGATTCCGACCTTTCTCGGCGTCACCTTCCTGACCTTCCTTCTGATCCGCCTTGTCCCCGGCGACCCCATCGAGGTGCGCGTCGGCGAGCGCGGGATCCCCCCGAACGGCTTCTCGAACTGCGGCACGAGCTGGGGCTGGACCGGCCCCTGTGGCACCAGTTCCTCGACTACATCGGCGGCGTCCTCCAGGGCGACCTCGGCGTGTCGCTGGTGACGCGCAATTCCGTGTTCAGCGAATTCGTGACGCTGTTCCCGGCGACGCTGGAGCTGGCGGCGCTTGCCATGCTGTTCGCCACGGTGGTCGGCCTTCCCGCGGGGATCATCGCGGCGGTGCGGCGCGGCTCGGTCTTCGACCATGGCGTGATGGGCATCAGCCTGACCGGCTATTCCATGCCGATCTTCTGGTGGGGCCTGCTGCTGATCCTGTTCTTCTCGGTGGGTCTGGGCTGGACTCCGGTGTCCGGGCGGCTCGACCTGCTCTATTACGTGGAGCCGGTGACCGGCTTCATGCTGATCGACACGCTGATGGCCGGCGAATACGGGGCCTTCTGGTCGGCGCTGCACCACCTCATCCTGCCGATGATCGTTCTCGGCACCGTTCCGCTGGCCGTCGTGGCGCGCATGACGCGCTCCGCCATGCTGGAGGTGCTGGGCGAGGACTACATCCGCACCGCGAAGGCCAAGGGGCTGGCGGGCAAGCGGGTGATCGGCCTGCACGCGCTGCGCAACGCGTTGATCCCGGTGGTCACCGTGATCGGCCTTCAGGTGGGCACGCTGCTGGGCGGCGCGATCCTGACCGAGACCATCTTCTCTTGGCCCGGCGTGGGCAAGTGGCTGATCGAGAGCATCAACCGCCGCGACTATCCGGCGCTCCAGGGTGGGGTGCTGCTGATCGCGACGACGGTGATGACCGTGAATCTGCTGGTGGACGTTCTGTACGGCGTCCTGAACCCCCGCATCCGCCATTCGCGGTGAGGTGAGCGATGACGACTCCTACGACGACGGGCGTTCCGGAGACCCTTCCGGCCGCTTCTCCGCCGGTTTCCCAGCCGCCGCACCCGCTGGTCGAGTTCTGGTACCATTTCCGGCAGAACAAGGGGGCCATGGCCGGCCTCGCCGTGATCCTGCTGATCGCCGTAGTGGCGTTGTTCGCCGAACTGGTGGCGCCGCACGACCCCAACATCCAGTACCGCGACGCCATCCTGGTGCCGCCGGTCTGGCAGGAAGGCGGGCGCTGGGCCTTCCTTCTGGGCACCGACGACATCGGCCGCGACATGCTGTCGCGGCTGATCTTCGGGGCGCGGCTGTCGATGATGATCGGCCTGATCGTCGTCACGCTGTCGCTGGCGGTCGGGCTGGCGCTGGGCATGATCGCCGGATTCTTCGGCGGCGTCACCGACGCGCTGGTCATGCGCTTCATGGACATCCTGCTGTCGCTGCCCAGCCTGCTGCTGGCCGTGGTGGTGGCGGCGATCCTCGGGCCGGGGCTGGTCAACGCCATGCTGGCGGTGTCCATCGTGGTCATCCCGCACTACGCCCGCCTGACCCGCGCCGCGGTGATGGCGGAGACGAACAAGGACTACGTCGTCGCCTCCCGCGTCGCGGGGGCCGGGCCGCTGCGGCTGATGCTGGTGGTGATCCTGCCGAACTGCGTGGCGCCGTTGATCGTCCAGGCGACGCTCGGCTTCTCCACGGCGATCCTCGACGCCGCGGCGCTGGGCTTCCTCGGCCTCGGCGCGCAGCCGCCGACGCCGGAGTGGGGCACCATGCTGGCCTCCTCCCTCCAGTTCCTCCAGCGCGCCCCCTGGGTCGTCACCTGGCCCGGCGTGGCCATCCTGGTGACGGTGCTGGCCTTCAACCTGCTGGGCGACGGGCTGCGCGACGCGCTCGACCCCAAGCTGAAACGCTGATGCCTGCCATGCCTCTTCTCGACATCAAGAACCTGTCCGTCGAGTTCACCACGCGCGCCGGGACCTTCCGTGCCGTGGACGGGATCGACCTCACCGTCGACGAGGGCGAGGTGGTGGGCATCGTCGGCGAGTCCGGGTCCGGCAAGTCCGTGACCTCGCTCGCCGTGATGGGCCTGCTCGGCTCCAACGGCACGGTGGTCGCCGACCGCATGCACTTCGGCGGCAAGGACCTGCTGGCGATAAGCCCGTCGCAACGCCGGAAGATCACCGGCAAGGACGTGGCCATGGTCTTCCAGGAGCCGATGACCAGCCTGAATCCCTGCTTCACCGTCGGTTTCCAGATCATGGAGACGCTGAAGGTGCATGAGGGGCTGTCCGGCAAGGCGCTGCGCAACCGCGCCATCGAGCTGCTGGAGCAGGTCGGCATCCCGGCCCCCGAAAGCCGCCTGTCGGCCTTTCCGCACCAGCTCTCCGGCGGCATGAACCAGCGCGTGATGATCGCCATCGCCATCGCCTGCAACCCGCGCCTGCTGGTTGCGGACGAGCCGACGACGGCGCTGGACGTGACCATCCAGAAGCAGATCCTCGACCTCCTGGTCCGCCTCCAGAAGGAGCGGGGCATGGCGCTGATCCTGATCACCCACGACATGGGCGTGGTGGCGGAGACGGCGCAGCGGGTGGTCGTCATGTACGCCGGGCAGGTCGCCGAGACGCGCCCGGTGGACGCCCTGTTCAAGGCGCCGCGCCATCCCTACACCGGCGCGCTGCTCGACGCGCTGCCGGAGCGTGCGCTGGGCAAGCGCCGGCTGCCGACCATCCCCGGCGTGGTGCCGGGCATCGGCGACCGGCCGCAGGGCTGCCTGTTCAACCCGCGCTGCCGCTTCGCCACCGACCGCTGCCGCATCGAGCGGCCGGCCCTGTTCGACGTGGACGCCGGCAAGGCGCGCTGCTTCTACCCGCTCGCCGATGCTCCGGTGGGCGCCGGGGAGGTCCTGTGATGTCCGACATTCTCACCGACGTCATGCCGGCCACCGGCCCGGTGGTGCTGGAAGCCATCCACCTGCGCAAGCACTACGCGGTGAAGCGTGGCGCCTTCAAGCCAGCGGCCACCGTCAAGGCGCTGGACGGCGTGTCCTTCCAGCTCGAAGCCGGGAAGACGCTGGCGGTGGTCGGCGAGTCCGGCTGCGGCAAGTCGACGCTGGCGCGCTCCGTCACGATGATCGAGCCGCCGTCCTCGGGCCAGCTCCTTTACGACGGGCGCGACGTGGTCGGGCGCACCGCGTCGGAGATGAAGGAGCTGCGGCGCACCGTCCAGATGGTCTTCCAAAATCCCTACGGATCGCTGAACCCGCGCAAGACCGTGGGCTCGATCCTGTCGGAGCCGCTGGTCATCAACACCCCGATGGGCAAGCAGGAGCGGCGGGAGCGGGCCGTCGCCATGATGGCGAAGGTCGGTCTGCGCCCCGATCAGGTCGACCGCTACCCGCATATGTTCTCCGGCGGCCAGCGCCAGCGCATCGCCATCGCGCGCGCGCTGATGCTGAACCCGCGGGTGGTCGTGGCGGACGAGCCGGTGTCGGCGCTCGACGTGTCGATCCAGGCGCAGGTGCTGAACCTGATGATGGATCTTCAGGAGGAGCTGAACCTCGCCTACCTGTTCATCTCCCACGACCTCAGCGTGGTCCGGCACATCGCCGACGCGGTCATGGTGATGTATCTGGGCCGCCCGGTGGAGCACGGGCCGAAGGATGTGGTCTACTCCCGCCCGCGCCACCCCTACACCCGCATCCTGATGGCCGCCACGCCGCGGGTGAACCCGGCGTTGCGGGCGGAGCGGGTGATCCCCAAGGGCGAACTGCCCTCGCCGCTGAACCCGCCGCCGGGCTGCCCCTTCCACAAGCGCTGTCCCTACGCCACGGAGCGCTGCGCGACCGAGGTGCCGGCGCTGCGCCCCGTGGACGAGCGCCTGGTCGCCTGCCACTTCGCGGAAGAGATGGCCTGAGGGCCGAAGGCCGCGGCGTCGCCCGTCAGGCGCCGCGGCCGGTCTTGTCCTGAAGGGCATCGATGCGTTTGGAGGCCTCGGCCTTCGTCAGGTCCCCATCGAAGCCTTCGCCGGCCTCCTCGCTGAGCGTCTTCAGGTAGGAGGCCTGCGCCCCGGTCATCGGCTCGTCCCCCGTCGTCCAATCGTCCGGGTCCTTCTCGCGGTTCGAGTGGTCGGCACCCCCGGCGTCCGCGGTTTTCGGGTTGCTCCCCGGATTCGCTGCGTCTCCGCGACGGGGCTGGGGGTGGTGCTGACGCTCGTCGTTGCGCTTCGTGTTCATGAAATGTTCCTTTTCGTTGGAAACGTCTGTCGAACAGCTGCCAGCGGGATTGGTTCCGCGCGTTGGTTCGCCGACCGTTGAAGCGCCATGCGGAAGGCGTTACCCTTTCGCGCGCTGGGGTTATCTCCGGCCGGTGAGGTGTGGTCCAGCGCGAGGGGACGGAACGAAATGCCGCTGATGGTGTGGAACGACAAGCTGAGCGTCGGGATCGCGCAGTTCGACGAGGAGCACAAGCAACTGGTCGCCCTGGTCAACGAGCTGTTCGACGCCGTCCAGGCGGGGCGCAGCAAGGAGGCGCTGGGCGGCATCCTCGACAGCCTCGTTGCCTACACCAAGTCCCACTTCACCCATGAGGAGGAGCATTTCGCCCGCCTCGGCTATCCGGACCGCGAGGCCCACAAGGCGGAACACGACGCGCTGGCCAACCAAGTGCTGGAGGTGCAGCGCAAGTATCACGCCGGCGCCACCGCCACGCTGAGCATGGAGGTGATGAACTTCCTGAAGAACTGGCTCATCAAGCACATCCAGGGTACCGACAAGAAATATGGCCCCTTCCTGAAGGAAAAGGGCGTGGCGTAAAGGGCCATTTCCGTAAGGACGATTGCCGGGACGGAACGCTCCGGGTCGCTCCCTTCCTCTCTCCCATCACGGGTTTTCCCCCGCCGCGTCGCGCGTCGACCCGGCAGGTCCGTCGCCAGGTGTCGGGAACTCTTGGCCTGGGCCGGGGTTCATGACGTGACGGATGACTCCTGAAAGACTCCGTCGTCGCGCAATTCCGGCGAAGGTGCGCCGATGAACCGATGGCCGACACGGAGCCGTCCCGCCACCAGCGCCCGGACCGACTGCACCGGGGCTGTCAGCGCGCGCCGCCACGCATTCGTCCCCCGCTCTCCTGATCCCGCCATCGCCCTCCGGCTTTCCGTGGCGCGGCCTTTGCGCGTCTTTGCCGCCTGAACATGACGATCCGGAGACACACGCAACCGTCATAGGGTCAAAACCATGGAAGAACAGTGGCTCCTCAAGGCAAAATTCGTCGCCTTCAATTTGACGATTTCGGCGTTCGTTTTCGTCCTCTATGCGCAGGGGTGGCTGGACCGGGTCTTGACCGGGCACATCGCCGTGGCGACCGCGATCATTGGTATCGTCTTCATCGTCGGTCTGGTGATGTCGGCCTATCGGGTGTGGAAGATCGGCGGTGAACTGGACAAGGCCAAGCTCGGCGGCGGACGGCTGATGAAGGTCGAGAGCGAGCGCGCCCTGGAAATCCGCCTGTTCTCCCGGATCTCGCACCTTCAGCACATCGCCAACGCGCTGGGCATGCTCGGCCTGATCGGCACGGCCTGGGGCTTCAGCCTGTTCGCCGCGAACATCACGCCCGACATGGTGGGCAACGCCGCCTCGGCCGGCGCCATGGTGACCACGCTGGCCAGCGGTTTGGGCGTAGCGATCTACGCCACCATGCTGGGCGGTGCGCTGTGCCTGTGGACCACCTGCAACCTCCAGCTCCTGCGCGGGGCGACGGCGTCGCTGTGCGCGCTCATCATGGACGAGGCCCACGCCCGCTCGCGGCTTGCTCCGCGGACGGGAACCCCGGAGTTCGCCGCGCCGCAGGCGGCCCCCTACGGCGCGCTCGGCGGTGAGGCCACATCATGAACGATTTCCTGGGCGAGGACCAAACCGGTGTGCTCGTCGCGCGTGACCTGCTGACGCTGCTGCTGTGCGGCTTCGTGGCCTGCGCGGTTCTGGCGGTCCCCTTCATCAACGAGGCCAAGAAGACCGAGGCCAATCAGCAGAACGAATCCTCGTCATCCGCCGCCGCGGGCATGGAACCGCCGGGAAACGTCATCATCGAGGCGCGCTGGGACGACAAGCTGCGCAGCGACGTCGATCTGTGGGTGCAGGCGCCGGGCGACGTGCCGGTCGGCTACTCGAACAAGTCGGGGCTGATCTTCAACCTGCTGCGCGACGATCTGGGCGCCTACGCCGATCCCACGGAGATCAATTTCGAGACCTCCTACTCCCGTGGTATTCCTCCGGGGGAATACACCGTCAACGTGCATATGTTCCGCAACCTGGAGAATGTGTTTCCCATCTGGGTCCGGGTGGTCGCCCGCGTCAAGGCGGAGCATGAATCGGGGGCTGCCACCGTCGCCGCAACGCGCGTCCGGCTGGACCACGAAGGGCAGGAGATCACCGCCTTCCGCTTCACCCTGACGGAGCGGGGCGAACTGGTGCCGGGGTCCCTGAACGCCGTGTTCAAGCCGCTGCGCTCGGCCAAGAATTGACCCGCCGGACCGGGAGTGCGCCATGGAAAGCCTGACCGTCATCTTCGGCTTCGTCGCCGTCGTCACCCTGCTGCTCGTCCTGTCGGCTTTGCGCTGGACGCGCAGCCCGATGGCCCGCGTGGTGATCCTGCTGCTGTTCGCCCTGCTTCTGCCGGCGGCCTACGCCGCACCGGCGACCCTGCTGGGCCGGGCGAAGCCGGTCACGCTGGAATGGATGGGCGCCAACGTGCGTGAGGCCAAGGTGCTGAGCGCCACGCTGGTGGAGAACGAAGCGATCTACCTCACCCTGCTCTGGGAGCAGGCGCCCAACCTTTACCGCCTGCCCTGGGACCGCCGCATGGCGGAGCAGCTGCAGGAGGCCCAGCGCGAGGCCCAGCGCAACGGCACCAACCCGATGATGCGCCTGCCCTTCGAGCGGTCCTGGGACGACCGGGAGCCGCGCTTCTACGCGCAGCCGCAGCCGAAGATGCCGGACAAACCCTATGAGAACGCCCCCGGCAACGGCGGACCGGGCGGGAATCCGGGAATCGAGTTCCAGCACCCCGGCCAACCGACCTGAGTCCCGACGGGCCGATTTCCGTCACAGCCTCCGTGATGGCCCCTTGAAGGCGGGGTGCGGCCTCGTCTACGGTTCCGCGAATCACCCCGCTTGAGCAAAGAGAGACCCATGCCGTCCTTCGACATCGTGTCCAAGACCGACATCCACGAAATCGACAACGCGCTGAACGGCATGCGCCGCGAGATCGAGACCCGCTTCGACTTCAAGGGCTCGCGCTGCAGCGTGGAGCGCACCGAGAACGACATCACCCTGCTGGCCGACGACCCCCCCAAGCTGGAGCAGATGCAGGAGCTGCTGCGGGTCTACGTCACCCGGCGGAAGCTGGACGCCGGTGCCCTGGACTATTCCAAGCCGCCGGAGCGGGCGGCGGGCGACGCGCTGCGCCAGGTCGTCACCGTCAAGCAGGGCATCGCCCAGGACCTCGGCAAGACCATCGTCAAGGCGATCAAGGACGCCAAGATGAAGGTCCAGGTCTCCATCCAGGGCGACGAGCTGCGCGTCACCGGCAAGAAGCGCGACGACCTCCAGGACGCCATCGCGCTGGTCCGCGGGCTTAAGATCGAGCAGCCCCTGCAGTATTTGAACTTCCGGGACTGACCGGCGGCAAGGCTCCGCAGGGTCATTCTTGCCGGGCGGCCGGTCAATCTTGCCGGGTGGGGCGGAAATTTTTGCCGGGCGCCCGGGCGGCGAGGGAGCCGAGCCGACCGGCCCCCGGCCTCTTCCGATGATGGCCCGTCCCTTGCTTGCCCTGATCCGGTAGCCGAACGCCGCAGGGTCCACGCGCCATGTCGATACCGGCCAACGCCGACGCTTCCCAGTTGATGCGCATCCGGGCTGAAGAGCTTCTGGAGCGCAAAGGCACGGGTGCGCCCCGGCAGGCGGGGGAACTCGCCGGCCAGTTCGCCGCGATGCTGGAGCAGCTGAACGGCGTCCGCGGCGAGGATGGCGGCGCGTCCCTGATGGCGTCCTCCGCGGCGGGGCCGGTCACCGGAAGCTCGGCGATCGCCCACCGGCTGGGCGTCGGCGCCGTCAGCGTCTTTGCGCAGAGCGATGCGGATTCGGCGTCCGGCGGCCCGGCCATGGACGGCCAGACTCCCGACCTGACGGCGCCCAACGCCGAGGGGGCGATGCAGGTGGTGCAGAGCGCGCTGCAGGCCGAAAGCGCACCGAACTTCCGCTGGCTGACCACGCTGCTGACCCAGGGCGTGCCCGACCGCATGAAGACGGGATCGGCTCCGTAAGCAGGGAAGGGCGGCTCAGCGAACCTCCAGCCGACGTTCCAGCGTGACGACCGTCTGGCCGTCGCGGGTCAGCGTCACGATGCCCTTGTAGGGTCCCTTCGGCCATCCCGACGCCGGGCGCTTCAACCCCTGATAGGCGAACCACGCGGCCTTGTCCCCGGTGATGCCCTTGCTGTTGTCGAACAGTGACCGGCCGTTGCCGTCGAGGATGCGGACCCGCTGGGTGTCACCGTCGCGGACGCCCATGATGTCGGACCACAGAACCAGCAGGGGCGAATCCTGGGTCAGCGTCTCGCCGGCGAACTCGCCGTGGCGGGCCGGCTCGGCCTCCGGAACCCGGCTGGTGGCGAAGCCGGCGCCGAGGCCGGCGGTCGGCCGGTAGGCGAGCGCCTTGGCCGTGGCGGCGTTCCACAGCGGCGCCATGGTCTGGCCGCAGGCGGTGAAGGGCTGCTGGCCGACGAAGGGGTCGACGACCGCGCCGTTGTGGCGCACGCCGAAATGCACGTGGGGGAACTCGGTCAACCCCGACAGCCCGACCTCGCCCAGCCGTTGCCCGGCCTCCACCCGCTGGCCGGGGGTGACCGCGACGCTGCCGCGCTTCATGTGCAGGTAGGCGGTCTGCCAGCCGTCGCCATGGTCGATGATGACGGCGTTGCCGCCCCCGACCTTCATCACCGTATCGCGGCCGATGAGGTTGACGTTCACATCCTCCATGCCGTCGCGCACCCTGAGGACGGTTCCCGCGGCGGCGGCCAGCACGGCGACGCCCTTGTCCATCGCCGTGTAGTCGGGCAGGCGGAAGTCCGTGCCGTCGTGGCCGTCGTAGCTCAGCCGCCCGCAGGCATGGTCGCGCCAGCCGGGGCCGGAGTCCTCGTCGACGTAGTTCTGGATGAAGCAGGTCTCCCCGACCCGGCAGTCGACGGGCAATCCGAAGGCCGGCGCCTCCGCCGCCGCGGGGCCGGCAATGGCCAGCGCGCCCAGGAACAGGCCTGCGGACAAGGCGGTGGTGAGCGCGGCGCGGATCATGCAGACGTTCCGGGGCGGTGGGCGGGTTTGCGGGGGAAGGGTGAGGCAAGCCCCGTCCCGACGCAACCGCAAGGAAGCCATACGCCGCCCGGCCATTACCCTCCACCCAGGGCTCCCCACCCAGGGCTCTCCATCCAGGGCCCTTCAGCCGC
Organism: Azospirillum brasilense; assembly: GCF_005222205.1. NCBI lineage: Bacteria > Pseudomonadati > Pseudomonadota > Alphaproteobacteria > Rhodospirillales > Azospirillaceae > Azospirillum > Azospirillum brasilense. The sequence continues at coordinate 305,011 of NZ_CP032346.1, forward strand.
CGATCAGCACCGCGAGCACTTCGGAAGCGAGGACCGCGGGCTTGATCGGCTTGCGGACCATCCGGGCGACACCCAGCTTGGTCAGGGCCTGCATGGTCAGCTCCGGCGGCACCCGCTCGTCGATTCCGGACAGGACGATGATCCGCAGGTCCGGTCGAAGGCTTCTGGCCGCCTGGATGACCTCGAACCCGTCATGATCGGGCATGATGAGGTCGGTGACCAGCAGATCGAACTCATGGAAGGTCAATGACTCGATGGCCGCCCGCGCGTCGGTGCAGCCGGTCACGCTGTTGCCTTCCTTTTCCAGAATCTTGCTGACGATGCTCAAGGATACAGGGTCGTCATCGACGACAAGGATGTCGGCCATCGGAGTCCGCCCTCTCATGATTCGGTGTTTGGGTTCGGGGTTTTCAGACCTGAATAAGGCCGGGCTGGTTTACGCCCCGTTTATGGGCCGGCGCGGCCATGCATCCACGTCAAGGCGCCCGGCACTCTGTCCGTGCGGCGTTGACTTGGCGTTCCGTACGCGTACACTGTGAGGTGCCTTCCCGGAGAGGGCGCCGGTCGCCCAGCACGGGGGCCGGCGGATTGGGTCATATCGCTTTCAAGAGGATGTGACATGAGCACCGCATTGACGCTGACCACGCCTTTTCCCGGCGAGTCGCTGTCCCGTTACATCGAGCAGGTCCACCGCTTCCCGGTCCTGGGCGCGGAGGAGGAGTATGTGTTGGCCACCGCCTGGCGCCAGCATGGCGACATGGAGGCGGCCCGCAAGCTGGTGACCAGCCATCTGCGTCTGGTCGTCAAGATCGCCACCGGCTTCCGCGGCTACGGCCTGCCCATGACCGATCTGGTCGGCGAGGGCAACATCGGCCTGATGACCGCCGTCCGCAAATTCGAGCCGGACCGCGGCTTCCGCCTTTCCACCTACGCGATGTGGTGGATCAAGGCGTCCATCCAGGAATACATCCTGCGCTCCTGGAGCCTTGTGAAGCTGGGCACCACCGGCGCCCAGAAGAAGCTCTTCTTCGGCCTGTCCCGCCTGAAGCGCAAGCTGGGCGAGTTCGGCAACGGCGACCTGAAGCCGGAGAGCGTGTCCCGCATCGCGCAGGAACTCGACGTGCCGGAAAGCGACGTGGTGGCGGTGAACCGCCGCTTTGTCCAGCCGGTGGCCTCGCTGAACGCGCCGCTCTCCGCCGGGGAGGGGACCGCCGAGATGCAGGACTTCCTGCCCGACGAGCGTCCGAACGCCGAGGACAGCCTGCTGGAGCGCGACGAGGCGATGCACCGCAGCGCCCTGCTGCGCGACGCGATGGCGGTGCTGAAGGACCGTGAGCGCGACATCCTGACCGCCCGCCGCCTCAGCCCGTCGCCCAAGACGCTGGAGGATCTGGCCGCCGTTTACGGCGTCAGCCGCGAGCGCATCCGCCAGATTGAGGAGCGCGCCTTCCAGAAGCTGTCCCAGCGGGTGCGGGAACTCGCCGCAGCCGCATGAAGGGGGGGCTTCTTGCCTCCCTCTGCGTCCTGATGTATATCGAAAGACCTAAATCCAGGCGGGATGCTTCGCGCCGCCGGCACCGTTCCACCGCGTGAGACGGGACGGCGTTCTCCTGCCTGCGGTTGTGGTACGGGGAATTGCGGATGCAGCAGATGTTGTGATTTCGCCGCAATTTGTTGGAAATCGGCCCGCAAGCCGTCATAATGACAACTCAGTTTCTGTGCACCCCTGGGGGGCAGGCTTGGTCTCCAGCCTCGGGGGCGCCTTGGTGAGCGGGTACGGTTTTGTCCAACGTGTCTCCAGCAGAGCATCAGGGTCCTGACAGCCCGTCCGCACCGGCAATGCCGACGACGGCGGCGTTCCTGGCGTCGCTGGCCGAAAGCCTCATGCAGCAGGCGTCCTTCGCGTTGGTCTATGCCGACGCCGGGCGGCGCTGCCTGTTCGCGAACCCCATCTTCGCCGCCGTCTTGCGGACGTCGCCCGAGGCCTTGGCCGGGCGGCCCCTGGCCGAATTCGACCATCCCCTGGCGCGCGCCGTGGCGCAGGCGCTGGAGCGTGCCGGCCAGACCGGGGAGGCCGCTCCGGTGGATTGCGAGATCGAGCGCGCGGACGGCGGGCGCGGGGTGCTGAGCGGCTGTGTCTTGCCGCACCGCACCGGCGATGGGGGGCAGGGCTTCCTGGGGCTGTTCCAGGACGTGACCGATCCGGCCCGCATCGCCGATTTCGTCCTGCGCCGCGATCCCTTCGTGACCACGCTGCTCGATGCGGCGGTGGACGGGGTGGTGGTGGCGGACCGCCACGGCATCATCCGCACGGTCAACCGGTCCTGCCGCGCCCTGTTCGGCTACGACGAGGAGGAGTTGATCGGGCGGAATGTCTCCGTCCTGATGCCGCCGCCCTTTTCCCGCGACCACGACAAGTACATCGGCAGCTATCTGGAGACGGAGCGCGCCAAGATCATCGGCATCGGGCGCGACGCGCTCGGGCGCCGCAAGGACGGCGCGGTGTTTCCGATCCATCTCAGCGTCGGCGAGGCCCGGCTGGCGCGTGAGGTCGTGTTCGTCGGCATCATCCGCGACATCTCCGAACGGCTGGCGGCGGAGCAGCGGGCGACCTATCTCGCCCGGCACGACCCGCTGACCGGGGTTCTGACCCGCACCGCCTTCCTGGAGGAGTGCGAGGCGGTGCTGGCCACGCCCTTCCCCGGCCAGGAAGAGGGGCTGTTCGCGCTTTACGCGCTCGACGTCGACCAGTTCAGCGACATCAACGAGGCGTTCGGCTTCCATGTCGGCGACGCCGCGCTGAAGGCGATGGTCAGCCGGGTGACGGAGGTTCTGCCGCAGCAGACCTATGTCTGCCGCATCGCCGCCGACGAGTTCGCCGCCCTGTCCCGCGTCGAGAGCGCCGAGCAGGCGGAAACGTTGGCCGATCTGCTGCACGACCGGCTGACCGCCTCCATCTACGCCGACCGCCATTGGGTGCGGCTGCGCCTGTCGATCGGCGCCGCGGTGCAGGATGCCGACATCCGCACGCTGGAGGAGCTGAACGCCAAGGCCAAGCTGGCGCTTCAGGCCGCCCAGCACAACGGCGGCAACGCCGTCTGCTTCTACACCCCGGAGATGGCGGCGGCGGCGACGCGGCGCATGTTCCTGACCATGCATCTCGCCCACGCCATCGAGCGGAACGAGCTGCACATGGCCTACCAGCCCATCGTCGAGGCGCGCTCCGGCCGGATCGTGGGGGCGGAGGCGCTGCTGCGCTGGAACCAGCACACGCTGGGGCCGGTCTCCCCGGGCGAGTTCATTCCGGTCGCCGAGGAAAGCGGCCTGATCGTCCCCATCACCGACTGGGTTCTGACCGCCGTCGTCGAGCAGATGGCGGCGTGGGAGAAGGCGGGCACCCTTCCCAACCAGATCTTCATCAACATTTCCGGCCCGCAATTCCTGCGCGGCAACCTCAGCGCCCGCCTCGAGGAGCTGCTGGGCCGCCACCCGGAGCTGCGCGGGCGGCTGGGGCTGGAGATCACCGAGCAGGCGGCGGTGCGCGATCTGAAGGCCGCCGTGCAGACCCTGACTGAGCTGGAGGCGATCGACGTCCAGGTGGCCATCGACGATTTCGGGTCGGGCTACTCGTCGCTCAGCTATGTCCAGCAGCTCCCGGTGTCGAAGCTGAAGATCGACCGCGCCTTCATGGCGGACATCCCGGACAACCTGAAGAACGGGGCGCTGGTCCGCGCCGCGGTCGGCATGGCGCACGGCCTCGGCCTCGTCACCGTGGCCGAAGGGGTCGAGACGGAGGAACAGCGGGATTTCCTGGTGTCCGTCGGCTGTGACCTGCTTCAGGGGTATCTGTTCGGCCGCCCGGCGGCCCCGGACGCCTTCGCCGCGATGATCCGCGCCCAACAGCAGCCCGCGATGGCCTGAGCGTCGGGCGGGAGGGCCGGAACGGGAGTCATCCCTCCAGCCGCTCCGGCTCCTTCCCGGTCAGGGCGGGCGCTTCCAGGGCGCGGGCGGGCAGGCGCTCGCGGCGGGTTTCCCGGCGCTGCCAGCGGCGGAAGGAGCGTTTCGACCACCAGGACAGCATCGTCTGCCAAAGCCGTTCCGGCCCCTGGAACAGCGGCACGCGGGGCTTGTCCATCGCCGATGGCTCCAGCGCCAGACCGACCGAGGTGATCTGGCCGTCCTGCATGTCGCGGACGATCAGCTCCACGCCGCCCATGCGCATCCGGTCGCCCAGCTCGCAGGCGCCGCCGAACTCGTTGCGGAGCAGATCGCGCAGCGAGCGCTGGGCGTTGGCCAGCGACAGGGGCAGGCCGTACATCTCGGCGATCTGCTCCACCGTCGCGTCGGGGTTCAGCGCCAGATCGCCGTAGAATTCGCGGTCGTCCTGATCCAGTGGGCGGCTCTCGGCGAACAGCTTGTCGATCAGCGGCAGCTGGCCGGGCGGAGTGAACAGATAGACCATGTCCCCGGCCTGGAGCGTCCGCGCCTTGTGCAGCGGCACCACGCGCCCGTCGCGGATGACCAGCGAAGGGCGGGCGAAGCGCGGCGTGCGCTGGCCGCGGGCGGCGGGGCTCTTGGGGTGGACGGTGTAGGCGACCATCTCCTGGTCGGCCCCGCCGGGCAGCTCCAGCTCGAACCGCTCGACCGGGCCGCGCCGCGGCGGGACGATCAGCTTCAGCCAGCGCGCCATCGGTCCGATGGTCCAGCCCTGCACCGCCAGCGACACGATCACCACCAGGAAGGCGGTGTTGAAGATCACCTGACCACCCGGCAACTCGCCCAGGATCGGCACCAGCGCCAGAAGCATCGAGACGGCGCCGCGCAGCCCGACCCAGGCCATGAAGGTCTTCTCGTTGGCCGAGAAGCGGAAGGGGAGCAGGCACAGCCACACCGCCAGCGGGCGCGCCAGCAGGATCAGCAGGACGGCCAGCGCCAGGGCGGGCAGGGCGATCGCCCCGAAATCATGCGGTGTGGCGAACAGGCCGAGCATGACGAACATCACGATCTGGCTGAGCCAGGTCAGGCCCGAGTGAAACTGCCGCAGGCCCAGCGCCCCGCGCAGCTTCACATTGCCGGCGACGAGGCCGGCGGCGTAGACGGCGAGGAATCCGCTGCCCCCCAGCTCGTTCGTGCCGGCGAACAGGAACAGGGCGAAGGCCAGGGTGACCACCGGGTTCAGGCCGGGGTCGAGGCGGGCCTTGTTGATGAAGGCGGCCAGCCCGGCGCCGCCCAGCACGCCGAGGACCGCCCCGCCGGCGATCTGCTTGACCAGGAAGCCGGCCAGCTCCAGCGGCGTCCCCCAGCCGTGCAGCGCCGCCTCCACCAGCATGGCGGTCAGCAGGATGGCGGTCGGGTCGTTGCTGCCGGACTCGATCTCCAGCGTCGAGCGCACGCGGTCGCGGATGGTGATGCCGCCGACCCGCAGCAGGAAGAACACCGCCGCCGCGTCGGTGGAGCTGACCGCCGCGCCGACCAGGAAGGACTCGATCCAGGGCAGGCCCAGCAGACCATGCGCGGCGACGCCGATGACCCCGGAGGTTATGGCGACCCCGAATGTGGCGAGGCTGAGCGCCGGCCACGCGGCGGCGCGGTAGCTCGACAGCTTGGTGTCCAGGCCGCTTTCGAAGAGGATCACGGCGAGCGCGATGGAGCCGATCAAGAAGGCGCTGTCCGCGTCGTTGAAGCTGATGCCCCCGACGCCGTCGACCCCGGCGAACAGGCCGACGCCCAGGAAGATCAGCAGCAGCGGCGTGCCGATCCGCAGCGCGAGATAGCTGGTCAGGATGCTGACGATCAGCAGCGACGACCCGATCAGAATGATGGTGCTCGCCGTCTCCATAGTCCTCGCGCCGGAATGGGGATGATGCCGCCTTCGCGGTCATCCGATTTTGGCAATTCTTGGGCGCGAGTGCAACGCAGCGGCCAAAATTTCCCAATGTTCCTAAAATAATACAGAAATGTCTCCCGCAATGCAGCATTGCAGCGGGCTACAATCCTTCCGGGTTAATGCAACGGGCGAGGGGCATTTCATGTTTCGTACACGGCTTATTCCGGCACCACCCCCCGTATCTCTGCCCTCCGTATCTCTGCCCTTTGCAGCCCTGATGCTTGTCCTGTCATCCGCCGCGGCGACGGCGGGATCCTTGCCCGACCTGGATCGCACGGCGGCGGGCGGCGGCGCCACGCCGATCCGGTTCGACAAGAAGGCGATCGATCTCGGCGGCTGGGGCGCCCTGGAGGTCGGACAGACGGAAAGCGCGTCGCGCCGGATGGTGGTGACCACGCCGGTGCGCGATCAGTGGTTCTCCGACCCGGTCTTCATGAACGACGGCGCCTTCGGCGGTCCGGACGCGCGGGCGACCTACTATTCGCCGCGCCTGCACGGCTTCAACATCGGGCTCGGCTACACCCCCGTGCGGACGGAGCTGGGGGCGGCCGATCCGCTCGCCCGCCATGTGGTTGAGGGTGTGGTGCGGCATGACGGGCGGCTGGGCAAGGCCCGGCTGCGCATCACCGCGGGGGCGGGGAAGGCCGCCGTCGCCAAGGACCGCGGCACGCCCCGCCGGTCCTGGGTGGTCGGCGGTCAGGTGACGTTGCCCGGCGTGACGGTCGGCGCCGGCTATCGCGAGCAGTTGCCGGACGGCGGCGCGGCGCGGCGGACGCTCAACGCCGGCCTGTATCTGGAGCAGGGAACGCCGCTGCGCGGCTGGACGGTCATGGGGCGGCTGGCCCACAGCCAGGTCGGCGCCGAAGCCCCGCAGGAGGCCTGGTCCACGGGCCTGCGGTTCCGCATGTCGCCGAAGGTCAGCGTCACCGCCGATCTGGGCACCATGACCTACAGCGGAGACCCGTCCGACAGCACGATGCTGCGCGTCGGAACCCGTGTTCTGTTCTGAAAAGGGGTCCCGAACGGGCCCGGCATCCCTCTTTCGTCCTCATCCAAGGGTGGTTTCCCGACGGAATCGCGGTGTCGTGGAAGCAAATCGCCTTCTCGCCTGTTTATAGGAGCGAGAAGCACCACAAGGAGGGTTTGGACATGTCTCGTTTGCGCCTGATCGGGACCGCCATTGCGCTGTTGACGCTCGCGGCCTGTTCGACCGGCGGCGTGGTGGGCGGCACGGCTGGCGCCGCGGGCGGCTACGCGGTGGACGGCAAGCGTGGCGCCATCATCGGTGGCCTGGGCGGCGCCGCGCTGGGCACGGCCCTGGATCGCTGACCGGACGCGACGGACACGATCCGTTGCCGATGACGACAAGCGCGTCGCGCCGACCAAGGCGCGGCGCGCTTTCGCTTTTCTAGGCCCGCCATTCCTTGCGCAGGATGGCGTACTGCATCGTGTTCTCGAAGATGGGCAGCCCGTCGCCGTCCGTTTCGAAGGATATGAACTCCACGAACAGGCCTTCCTTCCTCATGCCGAGCCGTTCGCACAGGCGCTGCGACGCGACGTTGGTCTCCTCGACATAGGCGTAGAGGCGGCGGGCCTGCTTCACCGTGAACAGATGTCCGAAGAGAGCCCGCGCGGCCTCGACGGCGTAACCGGCCCCGGCAAAATCCGCGTTGAAGTTCCAGCCGACCGCATAGGTGTCCGGCGGCTCGGGCACCTGGAACAGGTCGCCGATCACCCGGCCGGTGCTGCGCAGGCACACGGCGACGTGTTCGTCGCTTCGGCTGCGCGTTTCCACCTCCGCGGCCGCCGCGTCGAGATCGTCCAGCTTGAGCGAGAGGAAGCAGCTCGCCCTGGGGCGACGCAGATAGGCGAGGAGGTCGGGCGCGTCCCCATTCCGGAAGGGCCTCAGGATCAGGCGGTCGGTGGTGATGGGGTCCATGCATCGTCTCGGCGGAAGGGGCCGGAACCGGAAGCCGGCAGATCATGAGCCGGTCATTTTTGCCGCCCGGCACATCCACGCCATCAGCAATCCCATGCATGCGGTTGATTGCCAAGCATATTTTAGGTTGCACAAAACTTGCTTGTCGGATCTCTCAGCCCATCGGTCACGAGAAACCGTCATGCAAATCTCCAGCTACATCAGCAACGTCTCCCGCGTCGTCGCCAAGTTCACGGCGCAGAGCGAGAAGACCGAACCGGAGAAGGAGGCGAGCGGAGTCAGCGCCGCCGACGCCTTCCTCAAGGAGGCGCGGAAGTCGCCGGCCCAACGCATCCGGGACCAGATTCTCGCCCGCATGAAGCTGGACGAGGAGTCCCTCGCGTCCATGCCGGCGGAGAAGCGCGCCGCGGTCGAAAAACAGATCGCCGAGGAACTGAAGCGCCAGTTGTCCGGCGAGAAGGACCGGCGCGGCGCGGCGGTCGACCTGACCGCCTGACACCGCTATACCGGGGCTCGGGCCGGGGCTCAGACCGGGGCTCAGATTGGGGGCGCGTAACCGAACACCCTCAACGCGTCCTGAAGGTCGGGGAGGACGCGCTCGACCGCCGCTTCCCCTTCGCGGATGCAGTCCTCCGCACGGTCGAACTCCGACAGGCCGATGTGACCCAGCCGCGGCGTGATGTGGACGTCCGGCGGTTCGCCCGCCAGACGGGACCGCGCGATGCGGTCGGTGACGATGCCCAGCGAGGACACCATGACGCCGAACAGGCTCGGCCCCTCGTAATCGCGCCGGAAGATGCGGCGGCTCAGCGCGCCGATGGGCACGCGGAAGCCGGCGCGCGGCTTGGCCTCGCCGTCCGGCCCCTGCTCCTCGTCGATCAGCTTGAGAAGGTCGAACCCCGCCGCGGTGGGCACGGCGGCGCCGGGGCGCCGCGACTTGCCGATGATATCGGCGGCCAGATTCACCGCGATGACCATCTGGGCGCCCAGGGCCCGGCAGGCCGACACCGGCACCGGGTTGACCAGGGCGCCGTCGACCATCCAGCGCCCTTCGAAGCGCACCGGCGGGAAGACCCCGGGCAGGGAGAAGGAGGCGCGCAGCGCGTCCACCAACGGGCCGTTGCGCATCCACACCTCGTGCCCGGTGACCAGATCGGTGGCGATGGCCGCGAAAGGGTTGGGAAGCTCTTCGATCAGGACGTCGCCCAGATGATGGCGCATCTCGGCCACCAGCCGGTCCCCGCCGATCAGCCCGCCGCCCTGGCGCAGCCGCAGGTCCAGATAGCCGACGATCTTCATCCGGGTCAGGCTGCGCGTCCACTCCTCCAACGCGTCGAGCTTGCCGGCGAGATGGAGGCCGCCGACCAGCGCCCCCACCGAACTGCCGCAGACGATGTCCGCCTCGATCCCGTAGCGGGCCAGCGCCCGCAGGACGCCGATGTGCGCCCAGCCCCGCGCCACCCCGGCGCCCAGCGCCAGACCGATGCGCGGCCGGTGATGATGCTGGCCGTAGCGATTGCCGGGCCCTTGTCCGTTTCCGCCGTCCGCCGCCATGGCGCCTCCTTTGCACAGGGTGGAGCGCGTTCCGGCCGGTATCGTGCCATCCGCCCGGTTAAGGAAGCTTGATCGGTCCCGCCCCGGTGGACAAGGCCCGGTTGATGAGGGCTCGGTGGACAAGCACCGGCGCCATCGGCTAAGCCATCGCGATTGCGCTACAGGAAGATCGACACGTGAGCAAGAAGAGCGGAGAACGGCTGCGCCTCGACGCGGCGACGGAACGGCTGGTCGGCCGCATGCTGCGGGAATGGGTGCGCCCCTACACCGGCAAGCTGATGCTGTCCTTCCTGCTGATGGCCGTGGTGGCGGCGGCGACCGGCGCCTACCCGCTGCTGATTGACCAAGCCTATTCGATGTTCTCCGAGCAGGACCGCGGCATGCTGCTGGTCATCCCGCTCCTGATCATCGTCGTCACGGCGGTCAAGGCGCTGTCCATGTATTCCCAGACGGTGGTGACCACCGACATCGTGCAGCGGATCATCACCGACGTGCGCCTGTCGATGTTCGACCATCTGCTGAGGTCCGACACCGCGCAGCTTCACGCCGCCCCCACCGGCACGCTGACCTCCCGCTTCATCAGCGACGTGGACCTGATCCGCAACGCCCTGTCGCGGACCCTGACCGGGCTGGTGCGCGACATCCTGACGGTGATCGCGCTGGTCGGGTCGATGTTCTATCTCGACTGGGTGCTGTCGCTGATCGTCTTCCTGATCTACCCGATCGCCGCCATTCCCATCGTGAACATCGGCAAGCGGCTGCGCCGCGTGTCGCGCGACACCCAGGCGCAGATGGGCGACATGACCGCCCTGCTGACGGAAAGCCTGGCGGGTGCCCGCATGGTCAAGACCTATTCGCTGGAGGAGTACGAGCGCGCCCGCGCCGCCCGCGCCTTCGAGGACAATTTCGCCCTGACCATGAAGGCGACCCGCGCCCGCTCGCGCATCGACCCGATGATGGAGGTGCTGGGCGGCGCCGCGGTGGCCGGGGTGATCGCCTTCGCCGGCTACCGCATGGCGATGGGCGAGGGCTCGGTCGGCGCCTTTTCCGGTTTCGTCGGCGCGCTTCTGATGGCGGCGCAGCCGGTGCGCGCCATCGGCACGCTGAACGCCGTGCTCCAGGAGGGGCTGGCCGCCGCCCAGCGCATCTTCGAACTGGTGGACGAGAAGCCGACCATCACCGAGCAGCCCGGTGCCAAGCCCCTGGCGGTGGAGCGCGCCGCCGTGTCCCTGCGCGGCGTCCGCTTCGCCTACGAGGAGGGGACGGAGACGCTGAAGGGCATCGACCTGGACGTTCCGGCGGGGGCGACGGTGGCCCTGGTCGGGCGCAGCGGCGCCGGCAAGTCCACCGTGTTCAACCTGATCCCGCGCCTCTACGACGCGACCGGCGGTCAGGTGCTGATCGACGGGCAGGACGTGCGGGCGGTGACCCTGAAGAGCCTGCGCGGCGTGATCTCCCTGGTCAGCCAGGACACGGTGCTGTTCAACGACACGGTGCGGGCCAACATCGCCTTCGGGCGGCTGGACGCCCCCTTCGACGACATCGTGGCCGCCGCCAAGGCCGCCGCCGCGCACGACTTCGTCGCCCGGCTGCCGGAGGGCTACGACACGGTGATCGGCGACCGCGGGGTGAAGCTGTCGGGCGGCGAGCGGCAGCGCCTCGCGCTTGCCCGCGCCTTCCTGAAGGACGCGCCGATCCTGCTTCTGGACGAGGCGACGAGCGCGCTGGACAGCGAGTCCGAGCGGCTGGTGCAGGGCGCGCTGGAGCGGCTGACCCAGGGGCGCACGACGCTGGTCATCGCCCACCGGCTGGCCACCGTGCGCAACGCCGACCGGATCGTCGTGATGGAGGGCGGGCGCATCCTGGAGCAGGGCACCCACGACACCCTGATCGCTCAGAACGGCACCTACGCCCGCCTGTGCAAGCTCCAGTTCGGCGAGGACGGCGAGGCCGCCCTGCTGGCGCCCTGATCCGCCACCCCCGGCCCGCGGTCAGTCGGCCGCGGGCATCATCTCCACCACGGCGTTGCGCAGTTCGTGGGCGGCGATGGGTTTGTGCAGTAGGGTGTGGCCGCCCGCGCGGGCTTCCGCCAGACGCTCCGGGGCGGTGTCGCCGGTGATGATCGTCGCCGGCACCGGGGTCCTGAGCCGCTTGCTCACCGCCCGGATGGCGTCCAGCCCGGTCTCGCCGTCGCGCAGGCGATAGTCGGCCAGGATCGCGCTCGGCCATTCCCCGCTTTCGACGTGCCGGACCGCGTCCTCGATGGAGCCCGCGGTCAGCACCCGATACCCCCACCCCTCCAGCATGGCCTGCAGGCCGTGGCGAATCAGCGGCTCGTCGTCGATGACCAGGATCATGCCGCGCCCGTCGGCCGCCATCAGACGGGCTCTCACCGGTTCGGAGCGGGTGGCGTGGCGGGCGATCAACGGCACATCGACGCCGAAGGCGGACCCGGCCCCCATTCTTGAGCGCAGGTGAATCGTGTGGCCGAGCAGGCGGGCGAGACGGCGCACCACCGCAAGGCCGAGCCCCAGCCCCTTGCTGCGGTCCCGTTCCTGGTTGGCGACCTGATAGAACTCCTCGAAAATCTCCTCATGCTGGTTGGCCGGGATGCCGATGCCGGAGTCCATCACCTCGATGAGCAGGCGGTCGCCCCGGCGGCGGCAGCCGATCAGCAGGCCGCCCCGCTCGGTGTAGCGCAGCGCGTTTTCCACAAGGTTGCGCAGGATGCGCATCAGCAGGGCCGGATCGCTGCGGACCGTCAGGGCGCAGGGCACCACGCGCAGCCGCAGACCCTTCGCCTCCGCCTGGGGATGGTACTCGGCGCCCAACTGCTCCATGATCGGGCCGATCGGCAGATCCTGCAGTTGGGGAACGATCAGCCCCGCATCCAGCTTGGACACGTCGAGCAGGCTGTCGAGCAGCATGCGCAACCCGTCCATGGCCAACCCCATGGAGTCGAGAAGCGGGGCCGCTGGGTGCCCGTCCAGCCGCTCCGCCAGTGCCGATTGGAACAGCATCATCGCCTGGACCGGCTGCCGCAGGTCGTGGCTCGCGGCGGCGAGGAACTTGGATTTCGCGACGTTGGCGCGGTCGGCTTCCGCCTTTGAGGCGCGCAGGGCGTCCTCGGCGCGGCGGCGCTCGGTGATGTTGCGGACGATGCCCGTGAAGTAGCGGCGCTCCCCGGTGGTCCATTCGGTGACCGCCAGTTCGATCGGGAAGATCGAACCGTCCTTGTGCCGCCCTTCCACCTCGCGCCCGATGCCGATGATTTTCTTCTCGCCCGTGCTCTGGTAGGCCTCCAGATAGCCGTCATGGGCGGAATGATAGGGTTCCGGCATCAGGATTCGGATGTTCCGGCCGACCGCTTCGCCGGCCTCGTACCCGAAGATGCGTTCCGCCGCCGGGTTGAAGCTCTGGATCGTGCCGGTCTCGTCGATGACCAGCATGGCGTCCACCGCGGTCTGCACGATGGCCCGGTGGCGGGCCTCGCTTTCCGCCAGGGCCGCCTCGCGCCGCCGGATGAGGTCGGCGGCGTTGCGGATGGCGCGGCCCACCGCCTCCATCTCGGCCACGCCGCCGTCGGGCGGCGGCACCGGGTGTCCGGCGCCCAGCGCTTCCGCCGCTCCGGCCAGTTGGGAGACGGAGCGCGTGAGGCGCCGCCCGAACAGAACCGCCGCCCCGATGCCGGTCAGCAGAAGAAGGAGGCCGCCGCCGGTGAAGAGCAGGAGGGTATGACGCGCCGGGAACGCCACCAGGGCCGTGGGAACGCTGGTCGCGACCACCCAGCCGAAGCTCCGCGACCGGCTGTAGGCCTGGATCGCCTCCACCCCTTCCAGATTGACGGCGTGGTGGATTCCGTCGGGCATGTTCTGCATGCCGCTCCACAGCGAGGTGGGAAGCGGTTTTCCGACGAGTTGCTCGGACAAGTGCGACCGGGCGATGACGACACCGTCCTGGTCGATCACCCCGGCCCGCCAGCCCGCCGGAATGCGCTCCGGCGACACGATGGCCTGAAGCCGCTCCTGGGGGATGGTGACGTTCAGCAGGTAGCGGATCCGGCCGTCGCGGATCACCGGGGCGACCACCGCCAGAAGCGGCGTCCGGCTGATGTCGCCGATGAAGAGGCCGGTGATCTGCGGCCGTCCCGTGTCGATCACCCGTTGGTCGGCCTCGAACACGGTGCCGTCCGGCAGCGCCGCCCCCCAGGGCACCCGGCTGTTGACCAGTTGCCGGCCCTGCGGGTCGCGCAGAACCACGTTGGTGCCCAGACGGTCGCGCACGACGACGGCTTGCCGGTGGAAAGCGGCCAGATCCTCCGTCGTCAGGCTTTCCGACGTGGAGAGCACCTCGGCTGCGGCGATCTGACGGCTGACCTCGCGTTCCACGTCTTCGGCCAGCAGGCGCGTCCGGTCGAGCACGAGCTGTTCCGTTTGCCGGGCCTGCGCATCGACGTTGCGGATCAGGAGGAACACCGAGAAAAGGACCAGCGGCATCGCAACCGCCATGACCAGCAGGACGAGCCAGCTCCGCACCCGTTGCGGCCGCAGCAGCCACATCGGACGCCGGTTCGAGCGCCCGGTCGAACGCTGCGGTGTCTCCCGGTTTGGACTCATCGAGTCGGCCGGCGTTCAAACGCAACCATGGACCGGATCGCTCGATGACCGCGTCCGACGTGGTTGGCATCGCCCTTGCTGACGGCCCAGGCCCGTTCAGACGGCGCGGGAGCGCGATTCTGCTCTGGGAGCGGTGAAAGGAGCATGGGGTTGGCGGGGCGGGCGGTCGGGAAGGCGTGTCCGGTCCGAACATACCGAGGCATTTCGCAGACCATTTCCAGGCTAACCGGTTGCGGGCAACTCTGAACCAGATCGTATCATACCACGCAATAATTGGTTGATAATCGATCCATTCCCTCATGGGATGAGGTCCGGGGCGTCCCGATCCGCAACGCGCCGCCCAGGATCGCTTCGGCCGGCGGCCGACGGCGGCGATTGGCGTCGGGACCGATCCGGTCTATGGTCCCGCCCCATGGAACCTGCCCTCGACGACGCGATCCGCCTGCACAAATCCGGCAACCATGCGGGGGCGGAGCCGCTCTACCGGGGGGTGCTGGAGCGTGAGCCGGCGAATCGCGGCGCGCTGCAGATGCTGGCGATGCTTTTGGTGCAGACCGGACGCCCGGCGGAGGCCGCCGACCATTTCCGGACCATCCTGCGGCTGGAGCCCGGCGTCGTTGCCGGCTACAGCAACCTGGCCGCCGCCCTGCGCCTGGCCGGCCAGGGGATGGAGGCCATCGCCTGCCTGCACCGGGCACTGTCCCTCGACCCGGCGCACGCAGCCTCCTGGTTCAACCTCGGCAACGGGTTGAAGCAGCAGGAGAAGGCGGCGGGCGCGGACTCGAGCTATCGGCGGACCCTGGCGCTCGAACCCGGTCACGCCGCGGCGGCGGGCAACCTCAAGACGCTGCGGGACCAGTGGGGATCGCGGCTGGACGAGGCGGCACGGCGGACCGCCGCGGCGCGCCACCCGGCGGCGGACGCCGAAACCTGCACGGCGGCGGCGGAGGCGTGTCTGGCGGTCGGGGATGCGGCGGCGGCGGAAGCGATGGCGCGCGCCGCCCTGGAGCGGGACGGTGACCATCATCGGGCCAACCGTCTGCTGGGGCGCCGTCTGCTGGAGCGCAGCGGGGCGATGGGCGTGCAGGATGGAAAACCCTTCGCGGTCGACCGGGCGCTGGTCGAGGAGGCCATCGGCGCGTTGCGCCGGGCCGTCGCCGCCCGCCCGGACGACGACGAGGCCGACTGGCTGCACGTCGCCGCGGTGGCGACGCTGGTGCAGGTGGGGATGGCGTCCGACACGGTGCTGCGCGATGGCGCGAGGGCTGCCTGGATCCGTCTGCGGCGCCACCCCAAGGACACGGTCGCGGCCTCGGTCGTCGGTTTCCACGCCTACCGTCGGGACCGGCTCGTCCTCGCCTCGTGGCTGAGCCGACGCTTCCGGCGGCGCTTCAGCGCGGCTGAGGTCGCGCGGGAGCATGAGCTGGGCCTGTGGACCATGCTGCGCGCCGACGACGCCTTCTTCCACACCCTGCCGCCGGTCGAAGCGGTGCTGGCGGGCATGGCGCCCCTGGAATGCCGCTGCGAGCCGGCGCCCGCCCCGGCCGGGGAACCGTTGGTCTTCCTCTGCTGCGACGACGTCTATTTCCAGCGCTTCGCCCCGGCGCTGCTGGAGTCGTTGGCGGAGCGGATGCCGGGCGCCATGATCGCCGTCCATGTGGTGGTGCCGTCTGCGGAGACGGAGCGGGCGATGGCGCGCTGGCGGACCGATGGACGGCTGAGGGTGGGCTTCTCGCTGGATCGGCCGGACATGGCGGGGTGGACCGACATCAAGCGCGTCACCTACTACGCCTCCGCCCGCTTTCTCCGCGCGTTGCAGTGGCTGCGCCGGCTGGATCGCCCGCTGATGGTGGTCGACACCGACGCCTGGATCACCGGAGATTTGACGGCTCTGCGGGCGGAGATGGCCGGGTACGACGTCGGCCTCATGCTCGACGGTCGCCGCCGCGGTCCGTCACGGGAAATTCCGGTCGGGTTCGCCGTCTACGAGAACACCCCCGGCGGCGACCGCTTCCTGTCGCTGATCGGCTCCTACATCGGGCATTTCCTGGCGGGGGCGGAGGTCTACTGGATGCTGGATCAGATGGCCCATTACGCGGTGCTCGACTGGCTGAACCGGCATGACCCGGTCCGGGTGCGCCGCTTCGATTTCCTGGCCTTCCCCTATTGCCACTTCGTCGGGGCGAAGTGAGGCGCCCCGCTCATTCCCGCGGTCACTCCCGCCCCAGAACCCGGTCGACCACCGTGTCCGCCCATTCGCGGGAGCGGAAGCTGGCCTTGGCCTCCACCGGGTCGTAGACGCGCTCCACCCAGTCCCAAAAGGCGATCGGGCGCTTCTCGTTGTAGGCGGCGTAAAGCTCGAAGAAATAGTCGAGGATGCCGGTCTTCGCCTGCTTGAAGTGGCCGTACTTCCAGTGGAGCTGCTTGGTCGCCCGCTCCAGCGGCACGCCCTCGTGGATGAAGAGGTAGAGCGCCGACATGAAGCCGGCGCGGTCCGCCCCCGACTTGCAGTGCAGCAGCGCCGGATACTGCATGGTCGCGAACAGGTCGCGGGCCTTCAGCAGCGTCTCCTTCTTCGGCATGTCGCGGGAGTTGACCGGAAAGTCCACCAGCGTCAGGCCGGCCGCCCGGCAGGCCTCGGCCTCCAGGATGTAGGAGGCGCAATCGCGGCTGCCGCGCAGGTTCAGGATGGTCTTGACGCCTTGGCGTGCCGCCTCGCGGATGTGCGAAGGGGAGGGCTGGCTCGCCCGGTACATGTTGGGGGAGATGCGGTGGGTGTTCGAATAGACCAGCCGGAAGCAGGCATGGTCGATGAACACGCTCTCGACATGTCCGAGTGCCCGTTGCAGCGGGGAGATCATGCGCCCGCGCGCCCGCTTGATCCCGTCGGCCAGCGCGGTGGTCGTGTAACGGCGCAACATCTTCCTGGTGGTGGCCACGCAAGCAGTCTCCAAATCGACAAGGCCGCCAAGATAGGCACACTTTGCGTGGCGTCAAGGCTGCCGCGCCGCTGGTCAGTGCGGCGCTTTGCTCATCCGGCCCGCAGGACCCGTCCGTAGATGTCGTACCGCGCGGCCAGCGACAGCACGATCTCCATGTAGAGGTTGATCAGGCCGTTGGCGTAGAAGGCCGGGCAGCCGGTGTAATGGCGCTCGCCCGGTTGCGCGGTCGGCTCGATCAGGTCGGCGTTCAGGACGATCATGCCACCCGGCGCCTCCGCGTCATAGACGAAGGCGGTCTGGTGGCGGGGCAGGGGATGGATGGCCTGATGGTCGTCGGCCTCGATGTGGCCGGCCCCCATGAACTGGCACAGCATGCCCAGGCTGCCCATGGCGAGCGGAAGCACCTGCTTCAGGCTGCGGCGCGACAGGTCGTCGTATTCGGCCGGGGTCAGGCCGGGCTTCAGCATCGGCGCCGACTCGCACAGGTTCCAGCAGACGTGGAGCGCGGTGTGGCTGCCCGTCTTCGTGATCGACAGCATGTCGTAGCCGGACGGCGCGTGCAGCACCGACGCCTCCAGCGTGTTGGCGAGGACGAAGCTGGCCGCGGCGAGCGGGGTGATGGCGCCCTCCGCCCGGCAGCGCTCCTCCTCCAGCGTCACCTTGATCGCCCAGTCCTTGATGATGGCGTCCAGCAGGTGGCACACGCTGTCGCGCAGGAAGCCGATCAGCGTCTCCGCCGGGGCGGCGTCCAGCCCGGCGGCGTCGGCGACGTCCAGCCCGTGCGGCGAGTCCGGCGGGTTGCACAGCAGCAGATGGCCGTCGGCGTCGAGCGGCATGCGGTTGGTGATGTGGTCGCGCAGGTCGTTGTAGAGGAAGGCCAGCAGCGTGTTGATCGCGACCTTCTCGTAATCCTCCTTGCGGGTGTCCGCGTGGGCCGGGCACTGGCCGGCGAGGCGCTGAAGCTCCTCGGTGAAGAGGTAGTTCGGGTCCTCGGTGATGCGGTGCAGGATCGGCGCGAGGTTGATCCGGCTCATCCCGGCCTCCTCATGCGCGGCGAGATAGGTCAGGGCGAAGTCGTTGGAGCGGGCCATGATGGGGCGTCAATCTCGTGAATGAGGACGGTCAGCGGTCGCGAAGCCGGTCGTAGACGCCGTAGTCCATGGCGATGCTGGCCACGATGTCGAGATACAGTTTGATGAAGCCGGGCGTGTAGAAGGCCGGGCAACCGGTGTAGTGGCGCTCCTCCGGCTTGGCGAAGCGGGTGATCGGCTCCGGGTTGAGGCAGATCAGCCCGGCCTCGTCGAGGACGAAGGCGGTCTGGTCCTTGGGCAGCAGATGAATGGCGAGGCCGTCGTGCGGCTCGATCCCCGACGCTTCCATGTAATGGACCAGCATGCCCAGGCTGGCCATCGACAGCGGCACCACCTGCTTCAGGCTGCGCCGGACGAGGTCGTCATAGGCCGCCGCATCCTTGTCCGGGAGCAGCAGGGGCGCGGCCTCCACCATGGCCCAGCAGATGTGGATGGCGGTGTGGCTGCCGGTCTTGGTGATCGACAGCATGTCGTAGCCGGCGCGCTGGTAAAGCGGCGAATCCTCCAGCGTCGTGCGCAGGATGAAGGTGGCGGCGGCGGCGGCGGAGATCTCGCCCGTGCCCTGGGCGCGGTAATGCTCCTCCTCCGACAGCAGATCGGCCGCCCAGCCGGTGATGAGGCCGTCCAGCAGGTGGCAGGTGGCGTCGCGCAGGACCGAGGCCATGACGTCCAGCGGTGCCGCCGCCATCGCCGCGCGGTCGGCCGGGTTGATGCCGTGCGGGGAGCGCGGCGGGATCGGCAGCATGACCTGCCCGCGCTCGTCCAGCGGCAGCTTGGACGCCACATGGTCGCGCAGCCGTTCGAACAGATAGGCCAGCAGCGTGTTGACCGTCACCTTGTCCGCGTCGTCGGCGTTGGGAGCGGCGTGCACGGGGCACTGGCCGCCGCCGCGCCGCAACTCCTCGCTGAACAGGAAGGCCGGGTCCTTCTGGATGGTCTGGAGAATGTGGGCGACCGACACGCGCTCCAGCCCGGCATCGGCGTGGGCCTTGGCGAAGCTGCTGGCGAAATCGTTGGAACGGGACATCGTGGCCTTGCCGGAACGGAGTAATCCCGTTCAGCCTATGGCGAGTGGCGGGGCCGTTGCAACGGCAACCTCTGTGACCGGTTGCCGCTTTCCGATTGAAACGGGCGGTTTTACCCCTCGGGAACCAGCCAATCGACCGTGCAGCCGCCGCCGGTGGCGGGCAGGGCGGCGTGCAGCGCCGGCAGCAGGTCGCGCAGCGTGTCGTCCAGCGTCCAGGGCGGGTTGACGATCAGCAGGCCGGACCCGTTCAGCCGCAGGTGCGTGTCCTCCGGGTGCCAGGTCAGCTCGACCATCAGGATCTTGCGGATGCCGGTGTTCTCGACCGCCTCCTGGAAGCGCCAGACGGCGGCACGCTCCTTGATCGGGTACCACAGGGCATAGATGCCCGTGGACCAGCGCCGGTGCGCCGCCTTCAGCCCCTCGGCCATGCGGGCGAACTCGTCGGGCTGCTCGAAGGGCGGGTCGATCAGGACGAGGCCGCGCTTCTCCCGCGGCGGCAGATGGGCCTTCAGCGCCTGATAGGCGTCCGTCTTGAAGGCCGAGACCTGACGGTCCCCCGCGAACTCCGCCTTCAGGGTCTGCCAGTCATCGGGGTGCAATTCATTGAGGAGCAGCCGGTCCTGTTCGCGCAGGAGCGCCCGCGCCAGCCGCGGCGATCCAGGGTACCAGCGCAGCCGCCCGTCCGGGTTCAGCGCGTTCACCGCGTCGAGATAAGGCCGCAGCGCCGGGTGCGGCGCCGGCTGGCCGAACAGCCGTCCGATTCCGTCCTGGAACTCCAACGTCTTGCGCGCCGGTTCGGAGTCCAGGTCGTAGCGCCCGATCCCGGCGTGGGCGTCGAGCACGCAGAAGGGTGCCGGCTTGGCGCGCAAATGATCGATGATCAGCGCCAGAACGGCGTGCTTCATCACGTCGGCGGGGTTGCCGGCGTGGAAAATGTGACGGTAGTTCATGGGGCAGGGATTTAGCCCATCGGGGCGTTCCGCGCCATCCCCCGCGAAGCCGGGTTATCAGTCGAGGGAGGCGACCTGCTGGGCGTTGCGGAAGGTGCGGCGGGTGCTCGGCGCGATGCTGGTGGGCTCGGAGTCGCCGCAGCGGGCGGATTCCAGCAGCTTGGCGCTCTTCGGGTCCAGCTCGTTCAGGTGCTGCCAGATCTTGCAGACGTAGTTCTGGGCCTGACGGGTGGAGCCGCCGTTGTAGCGGGCGACGGCGGTCTTCCAGCTTCCCTGCTCGCCGTGAAGGCGAAGGAGGAGACGGCCGGCGTAATAGACGTTCTCGCGGGGATCGACGATCCGCTCCACCGGCTGGAACTCGCCGCGGTGGGTGCCCAGCGAGATTTGCATGCAGCCGACATAGACGTTCTGGCGAAGCTGGCCGCGCTTGTCGCGGAGATGCCGGGCGGCGTCGTTGGCGTTGCGGGCGTAGACGGGACGGCCTTCCACGCTCATCGCGAAGGGGGTCGGGGCGCCGTCCTGGCCGCTTTCCACCAGGGCGATGGCGACGAGCAGGCCGGAGGGGATGTTGAACTTGCGCTCGGCCTCCACGGCGTGGGAGACGCAGCTGCTGTCCTGGGCGGCGGCGGGCTTGGCGAGGAGGACCGGAGCGGCGGCTAAGCCCAGTGCAAGAGCGATCCAGCCGCCATACGTGCGTCGCACGCGCTGAGTTCGATCCTGCATATCCTCGGTCCCCTCT
The DNA here is from genome assembly GCF_005222205.1 of Azospirillum brasilense. Taxonomy (NCBI): domain Bacteria; kingdom Pseudomonadati; phylum Pseudomonadota; class Alphaproteobacteria; order Rhodospirillales; family Azospirillaceae; genus Azospirillum; species Azospirillum brasilense. Next base: position 325,756 of record NZ_CP032346.1, read on the forward strand.
TCGTTGCCGGGTTCATCCGGCTTCGTTTTGGCCCCCCGCGCGGGGCCGCCATTACCGGTCACCGAGTCGCTTACGGTGACCGCCTCCTACCCGAAAGTTCAGCGCCCACCATCGGGCGCCGAAGCCACACTTCCAAAAATTTTATACAGCGTCAATCTATTTGCTGCCCGGTAATACCACGCCTTTCGATCGAACGATGTCACAAGGCGGCGGGAAAAACCCACCCAGGGTCTCGGCCTTAGCCAATAAGGCACTGATTCCGAAGCGCTTTGAAAAACCGAAAGAGGTGGATTGTGCGAACGGCGTACAATTTCGTCCAAACGGCCTAATGCGACGGTCTGAAGCACGATTCGCCGCCGGACGACCTCCTTCGGATGACCCTTGCGCGCGCGTGCAAGCTGGTGCAGGAGTTCGTGTCGTCTCCCGCATTCCGGAGTCTCCCGGAGCGGGGGCGGCGACAGCGCATCTCCCACAGCGAAGTGATCGTGGATCGCGATTCGACGGCTCAAGCCGACCGGGAGGGGGCAGTCCCCCTCGTCCAACCCGGAGACGTTCCGGGCATCTTGTTCCAGACTGGCTATGACCGACTCTACGCCGCCGACGCGGCCGGGGCGGCGCGTGCCTTCCGGCTCGCCTGTGCCGCCGATCCGGGGTCGGGCGAGGCCTGGGGCGCCCTGGCCGACAGCACGCGGGACGCGGGCGAGGCCGCCGGAGCGCTGGCCGCCTGCGGGCGGGCGGTGGCGCTCGACCCCGGCGTATGGCCCTGGCGGATCGCCTTGGCCGAGGCGCTGCGCGCCGCCGGCAGGTTGGAGGAAGCCGTGGCCACCGGGCAGGTGTTGACGGCGGAGCGGCCGGATTCCGCCACGGCCCGGCTGGCTCTGGCCCGCGCCCTGGCGGCGGCGGGCCGGCGGGACGCCGCGCTGGAGGAGTATCGCGAGGCCGTGGCCCTGCGCCCCGGCGACCGCGAGGCGTCACTGGAGCTGGCCGCCCTGCTGGTCGAGGCCGGCGACGCGCTGGGCGCGGTGGAACTGCTTCAGCCCCTGTCCCGCCGGGATCCGGAGGACGCGGACCTGCACGCCGCCATTGGACGCGCCTGGATCATGCTGCAGGAGCCGGCGAAGGCGCTGGCGGCGCTGCGCCGTGCCGAAGGCCTCGACTCGGACGGCCGACTCGGCTGCGCGGCGCTGATCGCCGCGCTGGAAGGCGGCGCCGGGGAAGACCTGTCGGCGGCCTATGTGCGCGCCCTGTTCGACCGCTACGCCGACCGCTTCGACCAGGACCTGGTGGGCAAGCTGGGCTACTCCGCGCCGGCCCTGCTGCGCGAGGCGGTGGACCGGCTGGGGCCCGCATCTGGATTGCGGGTGCTCGACCTTGGTTGTGGCACCGGGCTGGCGGGCGTGGCGTTCCGCCCGCTGGCCGGGCATCTCGCCGGGGTCGATCTCGCCCCGCGCATGGTCGAGAAGGCCCGCGCCCGCGCATTGTATGATGAGTTGTCGGTCGGCGACGTGGTCGCGGCGGTGGCGGGGGCTCCGGGAGCCTGGGACCTGCTGGTCGCCGCCGACGTTCTGGTCTATCTCGGCAACCTGACCACGCTGTTCGAGGGCGCGGCCAAGGCCCTGCGTCCGGCGGGCCGCTTCGCCGCGACGGTGGAGCGTCTGGACGGCGAGGCGGCGGCCTCCGGCTACGCGCTCGGCCCGTCGCGGCGCTACGCCCACAGCGAAGCCTATCTGCGGGAGACCGCGGCGGCGGCGGGCTTGACGGTGCGGCTGATGGAATCCTGTTCCCCCCGCCGGGAGAAGGGCGTGGGCGTGCCGGGTCTCCTCTTTATAATGGAGAAGCCGGAACACTGACGAAACGCCGTTCGGGATGGGGGCGTCGCCGTCACGCCTCCGCCCGGAAGGGCTGCAGGCTGAGCAGGGCGCAGTCCCAATAGGGGCGCGGGCCGAAGCGTTCGGCCAGGAAATCGACGAAGACGCGGACCTTCGGCGACAGGTGTCGGTTCTGCGGGTAGACCGCGAAGACGTTCGATTCTGCTATGTAATAGTCGAGCAGCAGGCACTGGAGCTGCCCCTTGGACAGCGCCTCGCCGCACAGGAAGGTGGGCAGCACGATGATGCCGACCCCGGCGATCGCGGATTCGCGCAGCAGGTCGCCGTTGTTGGTGCGCAGCGACCCCGACACACGGACCGACCGCATGGCGTCGCCGACGCGGAACTGCCACTGCTCGGCCGTCGGAACGTTGGTGTAGATCAGGCAGTTGTGGTTGGACAGATCATCCGGCGTCTGAGGAGTTCCGTGCTTCTCCAGATAGGCCGGGCTGGCGCAGACCACCTGCCGGTTGGGGGCCAGACGCTTGGCGATCAGCGAGCTGTCGCGCAGCCGCCCGATGCGCACCGCCAGATCGTAGCCCTCGTCGATCAGATCGACGTAGCGGTCGTTCAGGTCCATCTCGATCTCGATGGACGGGTAGCGCTCCAGGAACTCGGCGACCGCCTTGGCCAGATGCAGCAGCCCGAAAGACACCGGGGCGTTGACCTTCAGCCGCCCGCGCGGGGCGGCGTGGAGGTCGGCGACGGCCTGCTCCGCCTCCTCCAGGTCGGCGATGATGCGGGTGCAGCGCTCGTAATAGGCCTGCCCGACCTCGGTCAGGCTGAGCTTGCGCGTGGTGCGGTTCAGCAGCCGCGCCCCCAGCCGGTTTTCCAGCTCCGCGATGCGGCGGGAAACCACGGACTTGGACAGGTTCAGGCGCTCCGCCGCGGTGGTGAAGCTCTTGGTGTCCACGACCTTGATAAAGGCCATCATGTCGTCGAGGCGATCCATCCCATTGTTCTACACCCGGGAACAATGAAGTTCCAGCGCCCTGGATTTGCCGAAACGGGGCAACGCGCTATCTTTTGGGACGCCGCAGCCTCCGGCGCGGCCGCAACGACAGAGGGGAGACGAGACATGGCGAAGGTTCTGGTGCTCTATTACAGCAGCTACGGCCACATCTCCACCATGGCACAGGCGGTGGCCGAAGGCGCCCGCTCGGTTCCGGGAACCGAGGTGACGGTGAAGCGCGTGCCGGAGCTGGTCCCCGAGGAGGTGCGGCAGAAGGCGCACTTCAAGGAAGAGCCGAACATTCCCATCGCCGACCCGAACGAACTGGCCAACTACGACGCCATCATCCTGGGCGTGCCGACGCGCTACGGCAACATGCCGGGCCAGATGAAGAACTTCCTCGACCAGACGGGCGGCCTGTGGATGAAGGGCGCGCTGGTCGGCAAGGTGGGCGCCGCCTTCTCCTCCTCCGCCACCCAGCATGGCGGGCAGGAGAGCACGATCCTCACCACCCACACCGTGCTTCTGCACCACGGCATGGTGATCGTCGGCCTGCCCTACAGCTTCCAGGGCCAGATGGGCGTGGACGAGGTGATGGGCAACAGCCCCTACGGCGCCAGCACCATCGCGGGCGGCGACGGCTCCCGCCAGCCGAGCGCGGTCGAACTGGACGGCGCCCGCTACCAGGGGCGTCACGTCGCGGAGATTGCCACGAAGCTGCACGGTTGAGGGTAGGGCGCCCCTCTCCCGCCGTCCGGGCGGGAGAGGCGGCACCGGATCGAGGGGAGTTCAGGGCATGGGCCTGTTGATCGACGGCCGCTGGCACGACCAGTGGTACGACACCAAGACAAGCGGCGGCGCTTTCGTCCGCCCGGAAACCCAGTTCCGCAACTGGGTGCGGGCGGACGGCTCGACGCCGTTCCAGCCGGAGGCCGGCCGCTATCACCTGTTCGTGTCGCTGGCCTGCCCCTGGGCGCACCGCACGCTGATCCTGCGCAAGCTGAAGGGGCTGGAGGACGCCATCGGCGTCAGCGTGGTCGATCCCCTGATGCGGGAGGAGGGCTGGACCTTCCCCGAACCCGATCCGGTCACCGGCTCCACTCGCCTGCACGAGGTCTACACCAAGGCCGATCCCACCTACTCGGGGCGCGTCACCGTCCCGGTGCTGTGGGACAAGAAGACCGGGACGATCGTCAGCAACGAATCGGCGGAGATCGTCCGCATGCTGAACCGGGAATTCGACGCCTTCGGCGACGCCTCGCTGGATTTCTACCCGGCGGAGCTGGCGGAGGAGATCGATCGCCTCAACGCCTTCGTCTACGACCGTGTCAACAACGGCGTCTACAAGGCCGGCTTCGCGACCAGCCAGGAGAAGTACGAGCAGGCGTTCGACGCCCTCTTCGCGGCGCTCGACGAGTTGGACGAGCGGCTGGCCAAGCAGCGCTATCTGCTGGGGAACCGGCAGACCGAGGCCGATTGGCGCCTGTTCACCACGCTGGTGCGCTTCGACGCCGTCTATGTCGGCCACTTCAAGTGCAACCTGCGCCGCATCGCCGACTATCCGAACCTGTCCGGCTATCTGCGCGAGCTCTATCAGGTGCCCGGCGTGGCGGAGACGGTCGATTTCCACCACATCAAGCGGCACTATTACGCGAGCCACACCATGATCAACCCGACCGGCGTCGTGCCGAAGGGGCCGGCGCTGGACCTCGACGCGCCGCACGGACGGGACGGGGTGGGGTGAGCGAACCTCAGGGCTTGTAGCAGCGGGCCATGTCCTGGTTCTGCCCGATCATCTCGCATTGGAAGCTGTTGGAGAATTTGAAGCGGAACGGCCCGGTCTTGCGCACGCTGACCAGGGTCTGTCCGCCGGGGTTCTTGAAGGCCACCCAGGCCGAGGAATCGAAATGGGTGGTGATCCCGTTGCTCAGCCGCACGCGGCCCTGGTTGTCCTTGATGACCTGCACGCCGGTGTTGAAGGCCATGACTCCGTTCGGCGTCTCGGACGCCACGGCGAGGCCGTTCGTGCAGTTCACCCCCTCCGGCTGCACCGCGACGCACTCGTAGGGGCGCGGCTGCGACGCGGTGAGCACCATGGCGTAAATCGCCACTTCCAGAACATTCATGGGCATGCGGAATCTCCCGGCAATCCGCACAAGGGTGCAGCAATGCACCGTGTACAGAATAATTCCGCCGTGGTTACAAAAAGTATAATGTCGCGGTCAAGGTTCTACCCTTTCGCGGTCAGCGCTTTTTCCAGCTTCTCGCGCAGGCCGAGCGGGGTCAGCGGCTTCACCAGATAGCCGGTGGCGCCGGAGCGCAGGGCCGACAGGACGACGTCCGACCCGTCGTGCTTGGTCAGCATGATGACCGGCGCCCGCCCGTCCAAAGCCTCCAGAAAGGCCAGACCGCCCATCGGCGCCATGTCCACGTCGCAGAAGATCGCGTCGAAATCGACGCGGTTGCAGCGGGCCAGCGCCTCCGCCCCGTCGGCGGCCTCGATCACCGTGCCGACGCCCAGCTGCTTCAGCAGCCGCACCGAGACGCTGCGGGTCACCACCTCGTCCTCGACGACCAGCACCGCGCAGGAATTGAACGACACGGCCACCCTCGCGCTTCGTCCCGTGGGCTACCCAACTTGGGTTGCATCCGCATGATATATCAGCGCGAAAGAAACTCAAATGCGTGCGATCAAAATTTTCACGTCGGCCAGCGCGCGGTCGAGGGCCGCCGCATCCCGGCGCGCGACCGCCGCGTCGCCGCGCAGGGCCGCGTCCTCCACCGAGCCGAAGAGGTCGGCGAGCCGACCGGCCCCGGCGGTGCGGGCGGCCCCCGCGGCCGAATGGGCGGCCATCCGGACGCCGTCCAGGTCGCCGATGGCCAGCCGTTCCTTCAAGGCGCGCGACAGCTCATCGGCGTTTTCCAGGAACAGGGCGTAGAGCATCGTGACGGTGGGGCCGGGACCGCCGAAGTTGCGCAGCATCGGTTCGACATCGAGGATGTCCCGGTCGCATGGGGCGGTGTTGGGCGTCGGCGGTTCGAATGGGGCGGACGAGGGCTGGGGCACGGCTGCGGCTCCCGGCAGGACACGGTATGGCCGTACAGTGCGTGGGGCAATTCAACCCGGTCAAGCCAAGGCCGGCGCGGCGAATGGACGCTTCGGCGGTGCAGCACCCCGCTGTGGAACCTGGGGAGGCACAGCCTGTTCCCCAACGTCGCCAACGACCGCTGGGACGCCCAAGCGATGATTGCCACAACCGAAGAACAGCGTCTGGACACCCTGATCGTCGGCGGTGGTCCCGCCGGACTGACCGCGGCGATCTATCTGGCGCGCTACCGCCGCCGTTTCCTGGTGGTCGATTCCGGGGCGAGCCGGGCCTCCTGGATTCCGCTGTCCCACAACCACGCGGGCTTTCCGGACGGGGTAACCGGCGACGAACTGCTGGCCCGCATGCGCGCCCAGGCGGAGCGCTACGGGGCTCGGATCGTGCCGGGAACGGTGACCACGGTGGAGCGGGGCGACGATGGCTACCGCGTGCGGACGGAGGACGGACGGCTGTACCGCGCCCGCACCGTGCTGGCCGCGACCGGCGTGATCGACCGCGAGCCGCAACTGCCCAACCTCTATCAGGCGGTGCAGCGGGGGCTGGTCCGCCATTGCCCGATCTGCGACGGGTTCGAGGTGACCGGCCATCGCATCGGCGTCATCGGCCACGGCACCGGGGCTTTGGGGGAGGCGCTGTTCCTGCGCACCTATTCCCGCGACATCACCCTTCTGACGCTGGGCGAACCGATGACCCTGGAAGAGGCGGAGGAGCGCCGCATGGCCGAGGCCGGGCTGCGCGCCGTCGAGGAGCCGGTGGTGGAAATCCACACCGAGGGCGGGCGGATCGCCGCCCTGACCACGGCGTCCGGCGAGCGGCTGACCTTCGACACGCTGTACTCCGCCCTGGGCTGCCACCCGCGCATCGAACCGGTGAAGGGGCTGGGCGTGCGCATCGGCCCGGACGGACGGCTGGTCACCGATGGGCACCAGCAGACCGGGATCGAAGGGCTCTACGCCGCGGGCGACATCGTGGAGGGGCTGAACCAGATCTCGGTCGCCATGGGACAGGCCGCGATCGCCGCCACCGCCATCCATCGCCGACTCCTGGCGGAGGACGGGGACCTCTGAGGGGCGCAGCCGCACTATCGGGCGGCCAATGGTGCCGGGCAAAATGTCGCATTTGACATTAATGAGTGGTAATACCAAGCCAATGGCTTGAGCTATGCTCTTGGTTTGATGGAGCTTCCAGGAAAGGCATAAAGGGTTATGCCTTTCGGGCTCGGCCGGACGTTTACACCTGATTAAGAATTTGGGCCTTAGGACTCTCGCCATTGCGAAAGGCGGTCCGTGCGGCGGGTTGTGGCCCGGTGCACAGCGGGACGAGCGAAGGGGCGGCATGATGCCGTCATCGATCAACCCGGGCAGCCTGCCAGAACGAACGGAACCTGCTCCATGGCCCAATCCGTGACCCGCGCGCTTCAAGCCATCAAACGCCACAACGCCAAGCCGGAGCAGATCGACCACGCCATCCTCAGCGCCATCAACGTGACGCTGTGCATGCAGTCCGGCGGCAACGACCGGGTCGCGGAAGGCTTCAATCAGGACATCGCGCTGAGCGGACGGGCCTTCGGCGTCCGGAGCTGAGCTACTCTTCCTTCTCCTCCCGCTTCCGCAGCTCGTCCTGCAGGAGATAGCGGGCCTCCGGCGGCAGATCGCCGATGGCTTCGGCCAGCACGCGCAGGCGACGCCGCAGCCCATAGACGGTGTCGAGCAGCGACAGCACGACCGGCATCGCCTCGTCGTCGAGCGCCAGATCCTCCCGCAGATCGCAGATCAGTTCCAGCCGGGCCATGTCGGCCGCGCTGAAGACGAAACCGGTCCCCTCGTGCCGCGGCCGCAGCCAGTGCCGTTCCACCCACACCGTCAGCTGGGCGGAGGAGACGCGCCGGCAGGTGGCCAGCACCTCCTCGGTCCGCCATCCCGCGCCGTCCGCTTGCCTGTCGTCCTGGCCCATCTCACGCGGCCTCCATGTCCCGTCTCGGGTTGTGGTCGGACTTCCAATCCCGGACGAACGCCTCCAGCGCCGGGTCGGGGGCGTCGGGCAAAGCGATGCGCAGCGTCACATACTGGTCGCCGCGCGCGCTGTTCGCTCCTGGAAGGCCCTTGCCCTTCAACCGCAGGCGCGTGCCGTTGTTCGCCCCCTTCGGAACGGTCAGCATCACCGGCCCGTCGATGGTCGGGACGCGCACCTTGCCGCCCAGCACCGCCTCGGCCAGGGTCACCGGCAGGTCGAGATGGATGTCGTCGCCGTCGCGGCGGAACCAGGGGTGGGGGGTGACCTTGACGGTCACCAGCGCGTCGCCGGGCGGACCGCCGTTGCTGCCGGGCAGGCCCTGGCCCTTCAGGCGGATGGTGCCGCCGTCCTCCAGCCCGGCGGGGAGGTCGATGTCCAGCGTCTTCCCGTCCGGCATGGTGACGCGGCGCTTGCCGCCCTTGGCGGCCGCCAGGAAATCGACCGTCAGCGCCATGCTGAGGTTGCCGCCCTTCATCGGCATGGCGCCGCCGCGGGCGAAGCCGCGCCCGCCGCCGAACAGGTCGGCGAAGATGTGTTCCAGATCGTCCGACGCGAAGCCCTCGGCGTGGGCGTAGCGGGCGCCCGCCGGGCCTTCGGCGAAGTCGCGGTAATACTGACGCTGTGGCCGTTCCTGGCCGGAGGCGTCGATCTCCCCACGGTCGAAGCGGGCGCGCTTGTCGGCATCCGACAGCAGGCTGTAGGCGGCGCTGATGTCCTTGAAGCGCTGTTCGGCCTCCGCCTTGCCGGGGTTGAGGTCGGGGTGGTGCTTCTTGGCCAGCTTGCGGTAGGCCTTGCGGATTTCGTCGTCCGACGCGGTGGGGGATACGCCCAGAATCTCGTAGGGATTGCTCATGGCGATGACCGTGATTGAAAAGCGGGGGTCAGCGGCTGACGGGTGAGCACGTTCGACGTGTATGTGTTCGACGCTCCCCCGCAAATCAAGAGGGGTGCCCTTCCGTCCAGCGCACGACGCCTGTGCTTGCGGTCGGGATGACGGCGGGGCGGCACGCGCCAATATGAGGCGGGCCGGACCCGTCTCCGGTCGAACGGTTCCAAAGGGAGATGGTCAGGGAGGGAGCCCCCGTCATGCCGCACAGTCACCGGTCCTTCATGCCCACGGATCAGGCGACCGCCGACCTGCGGCGGCGCCACAAGATCGCGAACGTCCTGCAATCCCTCCTTCTGCTCGGCGGCATGGTGCTGTTGCTGGCGCTGTGCGGGATGATCCTGGCGGGGGTGGAGGGGGTGCTGTGGGCGCTGCTTGGCGGAGCGATCAGCCTGCTGTTCAGCCCGCGCCTGTCGCCGCGCATGGTGCTCGGCATGTTCGGTGCCCGCCGCCTGAGACACGCGGAGGCCCCGGTCCTGTTCGACGCGCTGGCCGCCATCGCCCGTCGGGCGGAACTGCCCGCGGTGCCGGAGCTGTGGTACGTCGCCAGCCCGGCGCTGAACGCCTTCGCCGTGGGCAGCCGCAGCCGCTCGGCCATCGCGGTCACCGACGGGCTGCTGCGCGCGCTCAGCCTGCGCGAGCTGGCCGGCGTGCTGGCCCACGAGGTCAGCCACGTGCGCAACAACGACCTGACCGTGATGGGGCTGGCCGACACGGTGACCAGCCTGACCCGGCTGATGTCGGTTTTCGGCATGGCCCTGCTGATTCTCAACCTGCCCCTGCTGATGATGCGGCATGAGGCGGTTCCCTGGCTGCTGGTGCTGCTGCTTATCGCCGCACCCTGGATCGGCGTGCTCCTGCAGCTCGCCCTTTCGCGCACCCGGGAATTCGACGCCGACCTCGACGCCGCCCACCTGACCGGCGACCCGGAGGGCGTGGCCTCGGCGCTCGCCCGCATCGAGCGGCTTCAGCACAGCCCGTGGGAGGGGCTGCGCTTTCCCGGGCGCCGCCGGGCGCAGAACATCCCGTCGCTGCTGCGCACCCACCCGGAGACCGAGGAGCGCGTGCGCCGCCTGATGGCGCTGCGCACCCCGCCGCCGGTCCTGCCGGGGCTCGACGCCCATCCCCTGCACGCCCCGCCGCATCTCGCCATGCCGGCGGCGCTGCGGCGCCCGCGCTATCGCATCGGCGGCTACTGGTACTGAGGTTACAGGGGGGCGCGTCCGCCACTCCTGGACTCGGGGTGCCCGGCTGGGTAGAACCGACGGGCGCGGTCGGGCAATTTTTCCAGATCCCAGGCTTGTCCGGGGACGGCGGAGCGCCCGCGGCGGTCGGTTGGCTACAAAAGGCGGGTCCCCTCCATGACCTTTCAAGGGCGTTTGGTCCTCCTGATCTCCGGGCTGGTGACGCTGGCGGTGGCGCTGGTCACGATTCTGCTGGCCTGGACGACCCATTCGGCGATCCAGTCGCGGGTGGAAGCGGACGGCCGCGGCGCGGCGACCCTGCTGGCCCGCTCCGCCACGCTGGCGCGCGAGGTCCCGCGCGACGTCGAGGCTCTGCTCGGCGACCGGCTGCTGTCGGAGGCGACGCTCGCCGCCCATCTCGTGGCGGTGATGGAGGCGGGCAAGGCGCCGGTCAAGGCGGTGACCGACCGGCTGAAGGCCGTCGCGGACGGCGGCGGGCCGGACGAGATCTGGGTCACCGACAACCGGGGCCGCGCCTATCTGCACAACATCCCCGGCCCCGACATCACCTTCGGCCCGGACTCCCGGGCGCAGCCGCGCCAGGCTCCCTATTACGGCCTGCTGAACCGCGCGCCGGAGAAGGTGGTGACCGACGCCGCCACCGAAGGCGGCAAGCTGATGAAGTTCGCCGGCGTGGCCGGCGTCGACAAGCCGCGCATCGTCCAGGTCGGCGCCGACGTGCGCCGGCTGGGCGACATTGCCCGCAAGGCCGGGGTGGACGGGGTGATGGCCTCCCTGCTGGCCAGCGGCACGGTGGAGGGCGCGTGGCTGCTGGAGCGCGACGGTCGCCTCGCCGTGCACGCCACCGGCCCCAGCGCCGGGCCGCTGTCGGAGCGGGCGGTCGAGGCGGCAAAGGCCGCGGCGGCGGCCGGCGAGACCGGCCTGCTGCGCGAGGGCGACCGGCTGACCGCCTTCGCCCCGGTGCCGGCGGTGGCGGGGCAGGGGGCGGCCGGGCAGGGGGCGGGCATCGCGGTGGTCCGCCTGCCGGCGGAGGACCTGTCGTCGGTGGTCGGTCGCCATGTGAAGATCGGCGTTCTGGTCGGCCTGCTCGTCCTGGCGGCGGGCGTCTACGGCGCCGTCCGCTTCGCGCGCAGCCAGATGGCCCCGATCGAACGGCTGGGCGAGGCCGTCGCCGCCGTCGAGGCCGGACGCTTCAACCCCTTCACCCTGAACGAGGCGATGGAGCGCAACGACGAGATGGGCCGCCTCGCCCGCGTCTTCCGCAGCATGGCGCTGGAGGCGTCCTACCGCGAGGAGACGCTGGACGCCCAGCTGCTGATGCGCACGGCCGAGCTGGAGACCCGCACGGAGAAGCTGGCCGCCGCCGAACAGCTGATCGAGGAGGAGCAGCGCGCCGCCCGCGACGTGCAGGCGAACTTGCTGCCGCAGCAGCTTCCCGCCGGGCGCGACAGCCAGTTCTTCGGCCTGCTGGTCCCCGGTCCGGCGGTCAGCGGCGACTTCTACGACGTGATCGAGCTGGACGAGCGCCATTGCCTGCTGGTGGTGGCCGGGGTCTCCGGCTGGGGCGTCCCGGCGGCCTTCCTGATGCTGTTGGTGCGCGGCGCGATCCGCGAGGCGACGGCCCGGCCCGGCATGACCCCGGCGGCCATCCTGGCCGCGGCCAACGACCGGCTGTGCGGGCAGAGCCCCTTCGACGGCTTCGCCACCGCCTTCGTCGCCCTCTACGACCGCGAGACCGGGATGCTCAGCCATTCCAGCGCCGGCAACCGCGCGCCCTGCCGCATCCGGGCGGACGGCAGCGTCCTGACGCTGGCCGACGCCGGCGGCCCGGCGCTGGGCGTGCGCAAGGGCATCCCCTATGGCGAGGCGGTGACCCGGCTGGAGCAGGAGGACACGCTGTTCCTGTGCACCGAGGGCGTGCTGCGGGCGGTGAACGCCCAGCGCGAGCCGTTCGGTGAGGAGCGTCTGGCGGCCGTCCTGCACCAGGGCCGGGGCCTGTCGGCGCGCGACCGTTCCGAACTGCTGCTGCGCGCGGTGGAGGCCCATGTGGGCGGTGGCGGGCAGACCGGCGACATCGTGTGCCTGACCGTCCGCCGCCTGCTGCCGGCGTCCGAACTGGCGCCGGAGTCCGAAGCGGCGGTGTGACGCGGGCTGGTCAAAGCCGGCATCGCGGCGCCTCTCTCTGATGGTGGTGATCCGGCTGGCGGGCCGGGTCACCCGTGCGACCACCGCGCGAATCCGCTTCGCGCCCCCATCTCAGTCCCGGGTTCCGCCGTTCAGCTTCGGTTCAGTCGCCCCCGGACAGGATCGGCAGGACTTGCACGATTTTGCCGATGAGGGGACTCCCGATGTCCGACGCCTATTCCGAGGCCGCCGTCCGGCCGCCCGTCAAGACGCGCCCCGTCAAGACGCGCTACGACGGGGTGATGCTGTTCCTGCACTGGAGCGTCGCCCTGCTGATCCTGGTGGCCTTCGCCATCGCCCAGGGGCGCGGGCTGGTACCCCGCGGGCCGGAGCGGACCGCCCTGATGGATGTCCACCGCTCGCTCGGCGTCCTCGTTCTGGCGCTGGTGGCGCTGCGCATGGTCTGGCGCGCCGTCAGCCCTCCGCCGCCGATGCCCGCCGACACCGCGCCGCTGCTCCTGCTGGCGGCCAAGGCCGGGCATCTGGCGCTCTACGCCCTGATGATCGCCGTGCCGCTGGCCGGCGTGACGATGACCCAGGCCCATGGCCATCCCGTTGCCTTCTTCGGCCTTTTCACCCTGCCGACGCTGGTGGGGGAAAACCATGCCTTCGGCGACACGCTGGAAAAGCTGCACGAGCTTCTCGGCACCGCCATCATCGTGCTGGCCGGCCTGCACGCGGTCGCCGCCCTGGTCCACCAGTATGTGCTGAAGGACGGGACGCTGAACCGGATGCTGCCCTGGGGAAACCGCTGAGAGGAGAAAAGGGCGGGCGGCGCTGGCACCGGGGTGCCGATGGGCGCCGCCCGCCGAGTGGCGAGGTCCTGCCTCCTCCATGGATGGACCCATGCTCGGGTCCCCCATGGTCTGATGAACCCGCCCAAGCGGCTTCTCTTCCCGGCGCAATGGCGGTAACGCCCCCCGCTTTGACGCACCGCCGCTGTTTTCCGGCTGTCCAGCGGGGGGAGGTGAGGCGGTGACGGGTAAGGCGATTGGTATGGCGGCGGGAGCCGCGTTGCTGGTGTCGGCGCCCGCCGGTGCGGTGCCGTTCGACCGGGTGTTCGTCTTCGGCGACAGCCTGTCCGACACCGGCCGCGTCTACGAGTTGACGCGCGGCGGCATTCCGCAGAGTCCGCCCTATTACGACGGGCGTTTCTCCAACGGCCCCGTCTGGGTCGAGCGGCTGGCACCGCTGATCGGCAGCCAGCCCGACCAGAAGACCAACTTCGCCTATGGCGGCGCGGAAACCGGGACCCTGTCGCAGACCGGCGTTCCCGGCATCCAGGGGCAGGTCGGGCAGTTCCTGCTCAGCCGCCCGAGCGGCACCGGCGGCGGGCTGTTCGCGGTGTGGGCGGGAGGCAACGACTATTTCAACCGCGTCTCCGCCGGGTCGGACCCGTCGGGCCTCGTCACCCAGACGGTCGGCAACATCGTCACCACGGTGGAGCGTCTGGCGGCGCTCGGCGGGAAGACCTTCCTGGTGCCGAACCTGCCGGACCTCGGCACCATCCCGGACACCCGCAATTCCGACCGCGCCGCCCTGCTGAACGCCGCCACCGCCTCCCACAACGCGCTGCTTTCCCAGGCAATGGCCGACGTGGAGAAGCGGCTGGGAGTCACCGTCGTGGTGGCCGACGTCAACGCCCTGTACCGCGCGGTGGCGGCCAACCCGACGGCCTACGGCTTCACCAACGCCGTGACGCCCTGCTTGTCGGACAACGCGCCGACCGGCGCCTGCGGGACCGAGGCGCAGGCCGACCAGACCGTCTACTGGGACGAGATCCATCCGACCCGCGCCGCCCATCTGCTGATCGCGCAATACATGCAGGGTGCCCTGTTGGCCCTGAACGACGCGGCGGAGACCGTGGCGATGCAGCCGGAACTGGCCTTCGAGGCGGCGCGGAGCTGGCACCGCGCGCTGCTCGGCTCCATCGCCGGCCCCGCCGCGACGCGGGTGGAGGCGCCGCTCGGCAATGGGGAGCTGAGGGCCTTCCTGATCGGCGACGCCGCCTGGGGCCGCCTCGGCGGCACGGCGGAGCGCCAGGGCTTCCGCTTCAACACCCAGTCGGGCGGCGTCGGCGCCGAACTGCCGGTCGGGCCGGCGTCGCGCATCGGCCTGTCGGTCGGCGGGTCGCGCGGCCACGCCAAGCTCGACGAGGGGGCGGGCACGCTGGACATGACCAGCACCATCATCGGCCTGCACGCGGTGACCGAGGCACGGGGCTTCCAACTGGCCGTGGCGGGCAGCGTCTCCTTCGACCGCTACGGCGACATCGACCGGACCACCGGCTTCGCGCCGTTCCCCAACGCCTCGGCGGAGACCGACGGGCGCACCTACGCCCTGTCGGTCGCCGGGGGCTACACGGCGCAGCTCGGGCCGGTGGCGCTGGGGCCGCGGCTGGGCCTGCGCTACATCCACACGCGGATCGACGACTACCAGGAGAGCGGCGCCGGCCTGCTGTCGCTCGGCGTCGAGCGGCAGAGCGCCGAATCCCTGGAGAGCAGCGTCGGGGCCGAAGCCTCCACCGTCGTGGAGATCGGGCGGACGGTGCTTCAGCCCAGCCTGGGCATCGCCTGGGAGCACCAGTTCGCCGAGGACGCGCGCACCGTCACCGTCCGCCTGCCCGGCGGGGCCGCCAACAGCGTCAGCCCCAGCGGCGACGGCCGCGACTCCCTGGTGATCGGCGCCGGCCTGTCGGCCCAGCTCTGGCAGGCGGTCGGTGCCACGGTGGGTTACCGCGGCGAACTGTCGGGGGCGGACGGCCACAACCACGCCTTCACCGCCCGCTTGCGCATGAGCTTCTGAGGAAACGTCTATTCCATCCTTCCGGAAGGCTTTTTCCTGCTGGCGTTGCGGCGCCGCAAGAGGAACAATCGGTGCCGGCGCGTCGCCACCGGGCACGCCCGCCCGAACAAGAACAACGGCCCAGACAACAACAAAGGGAGGAGTTTCATGGCCTACAAGCACATCCTCGTGCATCTCGATTCCGGCCCGCAGGTGGAAACCCGCCTCGACGCGGCCATCGCGCTGGCGAAGAGCAGCGGCGCCTTCCTGCGCGGCCTGTTCGCCCAGCCGGACCGCAGCGCCACCAGCGTCATCGCCCGCCGCTCCAGCGACCATCTGGAGCAGGCGGCCGCCCGCAGCGAGGCGATGTTCCGTGACAAGCTCCAGGCGTCGGGCCTGCAGGGCCAGTGGCACGGTCTGACCCACGGCGAGCACAACCACGTCATCCGCGAGGTCATCATCTGGTCGCGCTTTGCCGACCTGACGGTGCTGGGCCAGTTCGACCGCAGCGCCGCCGACGGCGTGGCGCCGGAGGAGTTGAACGAGCAGGTGGTGCTGAACTCCGGCCGCCCGGTGCTGGTGCTGCCGTTCGCCGGCACCTTCCCGGTGATCGGCAAGCGGGTCGCCGTCGCCTGGAACGCCGAGCGCGAGGCCGCCCGCGCCCTGTCCGACGCCATGCCCTTCCTCCAGGCCGCCGACGAGGTCACGGTCATCACCGTGCTGACCCAGGCCGCCCCGCCTGCCGGGTCGGAGCCGCAGCGCATCGGCCTGCTCGACCATCTGGCGCTGCACGGCGTGACGGCCGACCAGACCCATTTCACGGTGACCGACATCGGCGCCATGGACGCGCTTCTCGCCCGCAGCATCGACTCCGGGGCCGATCTGCTGGTGATGGGCGCGCACGGCCATTACGGCTTCCCCTTCCTGCACCGCGGCGGCGGCACGCGCCACGTCCTGCGCACCTGCCCGGTGCCGCTGCTGCTCTCCCACTGACCCCGTCCGGTCGACGGAAACGGGCGGCGGGCTTTCCTCCGCCGTGCCGGGCGGCCATGTAGAGGCTGTCCCGGCACCGGCTGGAGAGCGTGCATGTCCTGGCTCCGCGTCTTCCTGATCGCCTGTCCCGTCCTCGTCCTGGTGGCGCTGTTCGCCGCCTGGGCGGCGACGGGCTTCGACCTGTTCGGCCTCAGCCTGCCGGGTCTGCTCGCCCTGGTGGGCGGCGCCGTGCTGACCAGCGCCGTCGCCATCGGCCTGATGGCCCTGGTCTTCCTCAGCAACCGAAGCGGCCACGACGAGGCGGCGGGCCGCCCCGATCCCACGGATGGGCCGGACCGGTTCTAAAGCCCCGGCCTCGAAAGGGGCCATTTCCCCTTCCTTCCGTCTGATGTCCGCAAGGTCGGCGGAACGCCTGCGACACCCTGCCGTTGCTAAAGGGACGAAGGAGCCCCGGTTCTTGCGGCCGGACGGGCCATGCCTGTGGCCGGGGCGGGAAGGAGGGAAAAGCCGCGATGGACGAACACCGCATCCGCCACCGTGCCTACGAGATCTGGGAACGGGAGGGCCGCCCCGAAGGGCGCCGCGCCGAGCATTGGGAGCGGGCCTGCCGCGAACTCCGGGACGAGGACGAGCGGGCGAAGGAGGAGGGCGCCGCGCCGCGCGACCTCGCCCGAGCCTCCGCGGATTCGGGCGCCGGCATCTGACGCCCATCACATCTTTTCCTCCGAGGAGTCGCCATGCCGCCCCGCCGTGATCCCGCTTCCTTCATGTGGTCGGAGGCCGTCGAGTTGCTGGACCGTGCCGAGCGGCTGCACCGCCAGTTCTTCCGCCCGGCCCCGCCCGGCCCGCGCCGCGCCTGCTGGACTCCGCCCGTCGACGTCTACGAGACGGAGGACGCGGTGACCATCGTCGTCGCCCTTCCCGGCGTCGGCGCGGACCAGCTTCACGTCGCGGTCGAGGACGGCGTTCTGGTGGTTGCCGGGGAGCGGACGCTGCCGCTGGGCTGCGACGGGATCATCCACCGGCTTGAGATTCCCCACGGCCGCTTCGAGCGGCGGATCGAGCTGCCCGCCGGGGCCTTCCGCATGGGACGGCGCGAGCTGTCGGCGGGCTGCCTCGTGCTGACGCTCGACAAGATGGGATGAAGGACGTCCAATGACTGATGAGCACGCTGCCGAAGCGACGCCGACTCCCCAGACGCCGCCAGCCTCGCCGCCCGTCTCCGGGCTGCCGGAGGATGTGATCCCGGTCATTCCGGTGCGGAACCTCGTGCAGTTTCCCGGGGTGGTGCTGCCGGTGACGGTCGGGCGGGCGCGCTCGGTCGCCGCAGCGCAGGAGGCGGCCCGCACCGAACGGCCGGTCGGCATCCTGCTCCAGCGCGACGAGGCGGTGGAGGACCCGACCGGAGTCGACATGCACCGCGTCGGTACGACCGCCAGCATCCTGCGCTACGTCACCACGCCCGACGGCTCGCACCATCTGGTTTGCCAGGGACAGCAGCGCTTTCGCATCGTCGAGTGGGTGCCCGGCCATCCCTTCATGGCCGCCCGTGTCGAGATGGTGGAGGAAAGCGACACCGCCACGCCGGAGGTCATGGCCCGCTTCCTGAACCTGCGCAACGAGGCGGTGGAGGCGCTGCAACTGCTGCCCCAGGCCCCGCAGGAGCTTCTGGCCGCCGTCCAGGCCATCGAAAGCCCCGGCGAGCTGGCCGACATGACCGCCAGCTACATGGACCTGAAGCCCGCCGAGAAGCAGGAGGTGCTGGAGACCGTCGACCTGCCGGAACGGCTCGACAAGGTCGGCGGCCTGCTGGCCCGGCGGATCGAGGTGCTGCGTCTGTCCCGCGACCTCCGCGAGCGCACCCGCGAGGCGATGGACGAGCGGCAGCGCGAATATCTGCTGCGCGAGCAGCTCCGCGCCATCCAGAAGGAGTTGGGCGAGGCCGACGAGGGCCGTCAGGCCGAGATCGGCGAGCTTCAGGACGCCATCGCCAAGGCCGGCATGCCCCCCGATGTGCGCGAGCACGCCGAGAAGGAGTTGCGCCGGCTGGAGCGGATGCCGGAGGCGGCGGCGGAATACTCGATGGTGCGCAGCTACCTGGACTGGCTGATCGAAATGCCGTGGGACCGCCGGTCGGAATCGCGCATCGACATCGCCGAGGCGCGCCGCATCCTCGACGAGGACCATTACGGGCTGGAGAAGGTCAAACGCCGCATCCTGGAATTCCTGGCGGTGCGCAAGCTGAACCCGGAGGGGCGCAGCCCCATCCTGTGCTTCGTCGGGCCGCCGGGGGTGGGCAAGACCTCGCTCGGCCAGAGCATCGCGCGGGCGACCGGGCGGGCCTTCGCCCGCGTCTCGCTGGGCGGCGTCCATGACGAGAGCGAGATCCGCGGCCACCGCCGCACCTATGTCGGCGCGCTTCCCGGCAACATCGTCCAGGCGATCCGCAAGGCCGGAACGCGCGACTGCGTGCTGATGCTGGACGAGATGGACAAGCTGGGGCAGGGCTTCCACGGCGACCCCTCGGCCGCCCTGCTGGAGGTGCTGGACCCGGAGCAGAACGCCACCTTCCGCGACCATTACCTGGGCGTGCCCTTCGACCTGTCGAAGGTGATGTTCATCGCCACCGCCAACATGCTGGACACCATCCCCGGCCCGCTGCGCGACCGCATGGAGGTGATTGAGCTGTCCGGCTACACCGAGGACGAGAAGCTGGAGATCGCCAAGCGCTACCTGCTGGCCCGCCAGCTCGCCGCCAACGGGCTGACGGCGGAGCAGTTGGAGATCCCGGACGACACCCTGCGAGCCATCATCCGCGACCACACGCGGGAGGCGGGGAACCGCCAGCTGGAACGGCTGATCGGCGCGGTCGGGCGCTACGCCGCGGTGCGCATCGCCGAGGGCGAGGTCGAGCGGATGCGGGTCGAGCCGGCGGACCTGACGGCGATCCTCGGGCCGCCGCGCTTCGAGAACGACGTGGCGATGCGCACCAGCGTGCCCGGCGTGGCGACCGGCCTCGCCTGGACTCCGGTCGGCGGCGACATCCTGTTCATCGAGGCCAGCCGCTTTTCCGGCTCGGGGCGGCTGATCCTGACCGGCCAGCTCGGCGAGGTGATGAAGGAGAGCGCACAGGCCGCCCTCAGCCTCGTCAAGTCGCGGGTGAAGGACCTCGGCCTCGACCCGGAGGGGCTGGACCGCTTCGACATCCACATCCACGTCCCGGCCGGCGCCATCCCGAAGGACGGGCCGTCCGCCGGCGTGGCGATCTTCACGGCGCTGGTGTCGCTGCTGTCCGGGCGCTGCATCCGCTCCGACACGGCGATGACCGGGGAGATCAGCCTGCGCGGTCTGGTGCTGCCGGTCGGCGGCATCCGCGAGAAGGTGGTGGCCGCCCAGCGCGCCGGGCTGAAAACGGTGATGCTGCCCGCCCGCAACCGCAAGGACTTCGACGACATTCCCGCGGCGGTGCGCGAGCGGCTGAGCTTCGTCTGGCTGGAGCGGGTGGACGACGCCGTCCGCGCCGCCCTGGTGTCGGAGCCCTCCGTGGAGGCGGCGGAGCGCAAGGCCGGGTAGCGTTCTCCGCAGGGGCCGGAACCCTTGCGCACCGGGGGTGCGGTGCGCCACATCAATGGCGCGCCCGCACGGAGCGCGCACAGGAGACGATCATGACGCCCGAGGAACGCACCCTCCTTTCCGATCTGTTCACGCACCTGCGCGAGGTGGAGAATCAGCCCCGCGATCTGGAGGCGGAACGCTTCATCCAGCAGATGATCCAGGGCCAGCCCGCCGCCGCCTACTACATGGCGCAGTCGGTCCTGGTGCAGCAGCAGGCGCTGACCGCCGCCCAGCAGCGCATCGAGGATCTGGAGCGGCAGGTGAGGGAGGCGCAGGCCCGCGCCCAACAGAGCCAGGCCCAGCCCCCCAGCGGCGGCAGCTTCCTGTCCAACGCGCTCGGGCTGGGGCGCAGCCCGTGGGCCGGCGGGGGCAACCGTTCGGCGGAGCCGCCCGCGCCGTCGCCTCAGTCTCCTCAGGGGCCGGCCTACAACCCGATGCAGCCCCCGTCGCGCAGCCCGTGGGGGGCCGCTCCGCAAGCCGGCGGGCAACCCGGTTACGGCCAGCCCGCCTATCCGCCCCAGCCCGGTTACGCTCCGCAGCCCGGATTCGGCCCGCAGGGCTACGCGCCGCGCGGCGGCGGGTTCCTGAGCGGTGCCGCCCAGACGGCGGCCGGCGTGGCCGGCGGCATGCTGGCGGCCAGCGCCATCTCCTCGATGCTCAGCCATTCGCCGGGACCGTTCGGCGAGGCCGCGGCGGCGGCGGGCCAGACGGCCAGCCATGGCGAGACGATCATCAACAATTACTACGGCGACTCCGCCGACCAGGGCGCCGACCAGGGTCTCCCGCCGGAGGACAACAACCTCCAGAACGTCGACTATCAAACCGACGATTCCTCGTTCGATGACGGCGGCGGCGACGGTGGTGGAGACGACAGCTGGATCTGACCTTATCCAGTCCTTGGCGGAAGGCGTGCCAACCTTTGGAAAAGGTCCGGTGCGCCTTCGTGCCGCCATCACAGTTAATATAAATTAAACAGTTAGGTCCCTACGGTGCGTTGGGCAAGGCAGGCCATATTCCCCGATCCCCACGCAGACCCGAGGCCCATGACGACGCTCGTTCAGCCCCAGCCGACCGAAGACGCCGAGCGCAGCGACGCTGAGCGCAAGGCCTCCGCCACCCAGATGTACCATGAGGTGGCGCGGATCATCGAACGGATGCACCGCCGGTTCCTCGACGTTCTGCGAATCGAGCTGTCCCGCATCGGCATCGACGACATCAGCCCGGTGCAGGTCATGATGCTGCTGAACATCTCCAACGGCGAGATCAGCGTGCGCGACCTGATCGAGCGCGGCTATTACCTCGGCTCCAACGCCTCCTACAACCTGAAGCAACTGGTGGACAGCGGCTATGTGGACCGCTCCGCCTCGCCGCGCGACAAGCGCGCCGCCCGGCTGAAGCTGTCGGCCCGCGGGCTGGAGCTGTGCGAGCGGCTGCGCCACATGGCGTCGGTCCACTCCGACGGGCTGATCCGCACCGACGGTGACAGCCAGGACTTCGAGGTCACCTACCGCACGCTGCGCCGACTGGAGCGCAAATGGACGGACGTCATCCGCTCCGACGAAACGGAAATCCTCTAGCGCGCATTGACCTCCCTCAGTGTGCGCGTCGGTGCGCCGTGCCACGGTGGGGCCGCTGGGCATTGAGGGGGATGTGGGATGAAGTTCGCCGTCGGCACGCAGGATTACCGCAGCATCGCCACCCATGGCGGCCGCACCCGCCGCTTCCTGGTCTTCGAGGCCGAGGCGGGCGCCGACCCCGTCGAGGTCCATCGGATCGAGCTGGCCGAGGACGAGGTGCTCCACCTCGCCGGTGACGGGCGCCCCCATCCCATCGACGCGGTGCGGGTGGTCATCACCGGCTCCTCCGGCGAGGGCTTCATCAAGCACATGAAGCGCCGCGGCATCGAGCCGGTGACCACGCTGGAGAGCGATCCGGTGCAGGCGATCCGCGACTGGTTCGCGGGGACCGTCAAGACGGCCCCGCCGCCCGAGCATCCCCACGAGCATCACGACCACGGCCCCGGCGAGGCCCCGCATGAGTGCCACGGGGCGCCGGCCTGAGTCATCGGGCCGGCTGAGCCGTCACACGGGAAAGGACACGCTGGCGGTGGTGCCGGCGGCGTCGCTTTCCGTGTTCAGCGTGTCGCCGAGCTGGGCGGCCAGCGCTTCGGCCAGCATCAGCCCGTCCTCCGCCGTCGTGTCGAAACCGGCGGGCAGGGCGCGCCCGTTGTCCTCGACGATCAGGCGGGCGCGCCCGTTGTGCTCCTGCGTCACCGACACGCGGATCCAGCCCTGCTCCGGGTAGGCGTGGTGCAGGCTGTTGGTGATCAGCTCCGCGGTGATCAGGCCGAGCGGCATGGCCTCGTACAGACCGATCTGGATGGGGTCGCTCTTCACCTCGATCGGCACGTTGGCGAGGCCGCCGGGCGTCCCGTGCTTCACCGCGTCGGCGAGCGATTCGATGTAGCGGCCCAGATTCACATGGGTGCCGGTGCCCGATTCGTGGAGCTGGCGGTAGAGGATCGCCAGCGCTTCGATGCGGACCAGCGTCTGCTCGTAGGCGGCGCGGGCGTCCGGGTCGCGGATGCGGCCCGTTTGCAGCTTCAGCAGGCTGATGACCAGCTGGAGGCTGTTCTTGGCCCGGTGCTGAAGCTCGCGCAGTTCGGCCTCCAACTCACGGATGCGCTCCGCGATTGGGTCCTCCGGCGCCCCCGCACCGGTGGCGGGGCGATCAGCAGGCAGGGCGACCGGCTGGGACCGGAGGGGATTGAGCATCACGCAATTCTCGGCTGAAGCTGGGCAATGTTTTACTTAGGTACAGAACAATTTATGCGCTTGAACCCACTCCCGAATTGGTTCTGAGGAAGTAACCCTCTGCGCATAGCCAATTCGTTCGTCCACGTTCGGACGGAGGGGCAGGGCTTATGAGCCCGGCGGACGAAGGGTCGGAATCGCGGGCAGGCGGGGCAAGCCGGAAAATGCGTTTCCACGGCCGCCCCGTCGTGGCATGAGTGCCGCCATGCGTTTGAGAACCCTGGCGATTCCTTTCTGCGCCCTGCTGGCTGTAGCCGGCGGCTGCGCCGCGGTGGCCGGAAACGGCGGACCGTCCACCCCCTCCGTTCCGATTGCGCTGGATCCGGACCGCCCGGCTCTTGCGGAGGTCGGTGCCCTGCGGTTCCGTGGCGCTCTCCGTCTGCCCGATGGGGCGGGGGTGGGGGGGCTGTCCGGCCTGTGGGTCAGCGACTCGGGGGACCACTTCGTCGCCGTCTCCGACAACGGGAAGAGCGTCGCGGGGCGTCTGTCCTATGATGCCCAGGGGCGTCTGGCCGGCGCCGGACACTACGAGGTCCGCCCTCTGGTCATCGACAAAGACCCGGGTTACCGCGGCCGCCTCAACGACTCGGAGGACCTCGTCCGTCTGCCGGAGGGTGGCTGGCTGGTGTCGTTCGAACGCAATCACCGCATTCTCCGTTACGATGGAGCCGACCGCCCCGATGGAGCGCCGCGCAAGCTTCCGATTCCGCCGGGCCTTGAGACAGCGCCGTCGAACGGCGGGGTCGAGGCTCTGGCGGCGCTGCCGGACGGCCGCATCTTGGCCATCGAGGAAGGGGAGGACGACGGTGTTCGGGAACGCCACGCCTGGATCGCCCCCGCGAATCCGAAGGCGCGCGGGGATTGGCAACCCCTGACCTACCGCGCGGCACCGCGTTTCCGCCCGACCGCGGCAGCGGCCCTGCCCGACGGCGGGGTGCTGGTGCTGGAACGGCGGGTGTCCCTGCTGGGCGGCTGGGCGGCGCGCATCGTTCATGTGCCGGCGGACTCGCTGCGCGGCGGCGCGACGATGGACGGGGTGGAGTTGGCCCGGCTGGAGCCGCCCTTGCCGACCGACAATTTCGAAGGGATGGCGGTGCGGACCGGGCCGGACGGCGACACGCTGGTCTACATCGTCTCCGACGACAACCGCAGCCCGCTCCAGCGGACCTATCTGATGATGTTCCAGCTTCGGGCCAATGCCCTGAAGCCCGCCATCGCGGGGCGCTGACCGGACGGCGCGCCCCACGGGGTGCGGTGCGGCTCAGAAGTTGGCGTAGGGGCCGCCCTGGGCGGACAGGTCCGGCGCCCCCGGAGCGCCCGGGCTTCCCATCGGCTCGCGGTGGTGATGGACGCGGGCGATGCTCGGGGCGAGGTCCTGAAGCTCGATGAAGTTGTCGGCCTGACGGCGCAACTCGTCGGCGACCATCGGCGGCTGGGAGCGCACGGTGCTGATGACGCTGACCCGCACGCCCTTGCGCTGCACCGCTTCGACCAGCCGACGGAAATCGCCATCGCCGGAGAACAGCAGGATGTGGTCGACCCGCTCGGCCATCTCCATCACGTCGATGGCCAGCTCGATGTCCATGTTGCCCTTGATCTTGCGCCGGCCCGACGCGTCGGTGAACTCCTTGGTCGGCTTGGTCACCATGGTGTAGCCGTTGTAGTCCAGCCAATCGACCAGCGGCCGGATCGGCGAGTACTCCTGATCCTCCACCAACGCGGTGTAATAGAAGGCGCGCACCAGCCTCCCTTCCGAGGCGAAGCCGTCGCGCAGGCGCTTGTAGTCGATATCGAAGCCCAGGGACCGGGCGGCTGCGTACAAATTGGCGCCGTCGATGAACATCGCCAGACGCTCTTCCTTATAAAAGAGCTTCGTAACATCTTTCGGCAAAGTCGTATTGCGGTCCAATTCCGTAATCCTTCCACGATGGATTGAATTATATGTCGGGCATACGCGAAATTGCGATTCACCAGATAAGTAACGTAGGGGTTCGTCTACGCGCGAGCAAGGGGGCGCGCGGGCATGGGGCCTCTGCGGGCGGGGTACGGCGGGTGGGGCCGGCGAAGCTCGAAGCGCTTGCGCCGGCGCGAACGCATCAATATATTCGGTTCCCTTCGCAGATCCCGGAGTTGGTTTGGTATGGCCCGCGTTACCGTCGAAGATTGCGTCCTCAAGGTTCCGAACCGGTTTGAGCTGGTCATGATGGCGGCCCAGCGCGCGCGTGAGATCGCGTCCGGCGCCCCGCTGTCGATCGACCGCGACAACGACAAGAACCCGGTCGTTGCCCTGCGCGAGATCGCCGATGAGACGGTGATGCTGGAGCATCTGAAGAACGCCCTGATCAAGGGCCATCAGAAGCATGTCGAACCGGACGAGCCCGAGGAGGAGATCGTCGAGCTGATGGCCGGCGAGAACGACTGGGCCGCCCGCGGCGACACGTCGCTGGAGGACGAGGACGGGATGAGCGAGGCGGAGGAGGTCGGCGAAGGCGACGACCTGCTGTCCGACATGGAGAGCGATCCGGCGGCGGCCTTCGGCATGACCGAGGACGATGTCGTCGGCCGTGATGCGGACGGAGATCTCTGACGCTGACCGACTGCGACCGGCTGTGGGGGCCAACGGCCCCCGTTTCCGTCGACCAACCATTCATTTGCGAAACTTCATGGCGCACGCTGCGCCGGGTCGGGTGGCATGATCCGGCAATATGAGCTTGTCGAACGCGTCAAGGCGTACGACCCCTCGGCGGACGAGGAGCTGCTCAACCGCGCCTACGTCTTCTCCATGAAGGCGCACGGTTCGCAGACCCGCGCCTCGGGCGATCCCTATTTCCTCCACCCGCTGGAAGTCGCCGGCATCCTCACCCAGCTCAAGCTGGACGCCGGGACCATCGCGACGGCGCTGCTGCACGACACGGTCGAAGACACGGTCGCCACGCTGGAGGACATCGAAAAGCACTTCGGCAAGGAGATCGCCCGTCTGGTCGACGGCGTGACCAAGCTGTCGCGCCTGGAACTGCACAGCGAGCAGGCCAAGCAGGCCGAGAATTTCCGCAAGCTGGTGTTGGCCATGTCGGAGGACATCCGCGTCCTCCTCGTGAAGCTGGCCGACCGCCTGCACAACATGCGCACGCTGTTCCACCTGAAGAACCCGGACAAGCGCAAGCGCATCGCCCGCGAAACGATCGAGATCTACGCGCCGCTCGCCGAGCGCATCGGCATGCATCAGGTCAAGGACGAGCTGGAGGATCTCTCCTTCGCGGAGCTGAACCCGGACGCCCGCGACAGCATCCTGGCCCAGCTCTCCCGCCTGCGCACCGAGGGCGAGAACCGCGTCCAGCGGATCATCCAGGAACTCCGCGGCACGCTGGCGGAGGAGGGGCTGCCGAACGCCGGGGTCACCGGGCGCGAGAAGACCGCCTATTCGATCTGGCGCAAGCTGCAGCGCAAGAACGTCAGCTTCGAGCAGCTGTCGGACATCATGGCCTTCCGGATCATGGTGGACACGGTGCCGGAATGCTATCAGGCGCTGGGCGTCATCCACGCCCACTACCCGGTCGTTCCGGGGCGCTTCAAGGACTACATCTCGACGCCCAAGCCCAACGGCTACCGCTCGCTCCACACCGGGGTGATCGGTCCGGAGCGCAACCGGATCGAAGTGCAGATCCGCACCAGCGACATGCACGAGATCTGCGAACTCGGCGTCGCCGCCCACTGGGCCTACAAGCAGGGCGAGCCGCGGACCCAGCAGGGGCGCGAGTACCGCTGGCTGCGCGAGCTTCTGGACATCCTGGAGCACGCCCAGAAGCCCGAGGAGTTCCTGGAGCACACCAAGCTGGAGCTGTTCCAGGACCAGGTCTTCTGCTTCACGCCGAAGGGCGACCTGATCGCGCTGCCGCGCGGGGCGACTCCGGTGGACTTCGCCTACGCCGTCCATTCCGAGGTCGGCGACCACTGCGTCGGCGCCAAGATCAACGGACGCATGCTGCCGCTGCGCACGCAGCTGCAAAACGGCGATCAGGTCGACATCATCACCTCCAAGGCCCAGACCCCGGTTCCGGGCTGGGAACGCTTCGTCGTCACCGGCAAGGCGCGGGCGCGCATCCGCAAGTTCCTGCGCACCCAGCAGCGCACCCAGTACATCGAGCTGGGCCGCGCCATCCTGCAGCGCCAGTTCAAGTCGGAAGGCTACGAGTTCTCGGAAAAGGCGCTGGAAGGCGTCATCAAGATCTTCCAGCAGCCGAGCGCCGACGACCTGCTGGCCAGCGTCGGGTCCGGCCTGCATTCCGGCCGCGAGGTCTTCCACGCCGTCTTCCCCGGCCACAAGCCGCATGTGGCGACGCCGAAGGAAGGTGACGACAAGAACGCCATCACGGTGCCGAAGCCCAAGCCGAAGGCGAAGGGCAACAACGCGCCGCTGCCGATCCGCGGCCTGATCCCCGGCATGGCGGTCCACTACGCCCGCTGCTGCCACCCGCTGCCGGGCGACCGCATCGTCGGCATCGTGACCACCGGCAAGGGCGTGACCATCCACACCATCGACTGCGAGACTCTGGAGAGCTTCCACGAGTCGCCGGAGCGCTGGATCGACGTCGCCTGGGACATCGGTCCGGACAGCCCGGAGGAGCATGTCGGGCGCATCTCGCTGGTGGTCAACAACGAGCCGGGCTCGCTCGGCACGCTGTCCACGGTCATCGGCAAGAACGGCGGCAACATCACGAACCTGAAGATCACCAGCCGCAACACCGACTTCTTCGAGCTGCTGATCGACATCGACGTGAAGGACGCCAAGCATCTGACCAACATCATGGCGGCGCTGCGCGCCACCCCCGCCATCAACGCGGTGGAGCGGGCGCGGGGGCGGTGACTCCGGCGGCGCGGCACCGCCGGGGCGAAAGCCCGACAATGACGGCGTGACGCGACGCTGCACCGCCGCTATATAGCAGGGAGAACCGGTGCCCGCCGGATGCAGGATGCGGGACCGGCGCGACACCGGAGTTTCGAGCCTATGCCCCGCCCTCTGCGCCTCGGCGTGAACATCGACCATGTGGCGACCGTCCGCAACGCGCGGGGCGGGCGCCACCCCGATCCCGTGCGCGCCGCGAAGCTCGCCGCCGAGGCCGGGGCCGACGGCATCACCGCCCATCTGCGCGAAGACCGCCGCCATATCACCGATTCCGACATCGACCGTCTGATGGCGGAGATCAAGCTGCCGCTGAACCTGGAGATGGCGGCGACGGACGAGATGCTCGCCATCGCGCTGCGCCACAAGCCGCACGCCTGCTGCCTCGTCCCGGAGAAGCGCACCGAGGTCACCACCGAAGGCGGGCTGGACGTCGCCGGGCAGATGGAAAATCTGAAGCGCACCGTCGGCGATCTCGGCGCCGCGGGCATCCGCGTCTCGCTGTTCATCGACCCGGAGCCGGCGCAGCTCGACGCGGCGAAGGCCTTGGGCGCGCCCGTGGTGGAACTGCACACCGGCGCCTATTGCGACGCGCCCGCCGGGGCGGAGCGCGCGGCGGAGCTGGAGCGCATCGTCCGGGCGGCGGCCCACGCCGAGGCGATCGGCCTGGAGTGCCACGCCGGTCATGGGCTGAGCTACGAGACGGTCGGGGCGGTCGCCGCCATCCCGACCATCGTCGAGCTGAACATCGGTCATTTCCTGATCGGCGAGGCGATCTTCGTCGGGCTGGGCAACACGCTCCAGCGCATGCGCGCCGTCATGAAGGACGCCCGCGCTGCGGCGAGGAGCGTCTCATGATCCTCGGCATCGGGAACGACCTGATCGACATCCGCCGGATCGAGCAGTCGCTGGACCGGTTCGGGGACCGCTTCATCGCCCGAATCTTCACCGATGTGGAGCGCGCGAAGTCCGAGCGCCGCGCCGGCGCCGCCGGCAAGCACAGCGCGCGGGCCGCGACCTACGCAAAGCGCTTCGCCGCCAAGGAGGCCTGCTCCAAGGCGCTGGGCACCGGCTTCCGCGACGGCGTGTTCTGGCGCGACATGGGGGTGGTGAACCTGCCCTCCGGCCAGCCGACCATGCGCCTGACCGGCGGGGCGCTGGAGCGGCTGCAGGCGATCACGCCGCCCGGCATGCAGGCGCGCATCCACGTGACGCTGACCGACGAGTACCCGATGGCCGAGGCCTTCGTCATCATCAGCGCCGAGCCGGCCGACACTTCCATCACCACCTCCACGGCACCATCCGCATGACCATGAACAGAGAGACCGCCTTGACCGGCAAAACCAAAGAGACAGGCGGCTTTGCCGAGACGGTGAAGACGGTCTTCTACGCGGTCATCATCGCCTTCGGCGTGCGGACCTTCGCCTTCGAGCCTTTCAACATCCCGTCCGGGTCGATGATCCCGACGCTGCTGATCGGCGACTATCTGTTCGTGTCCAAGTTCTCCTACGGATACAGCAAGTACACGGTCGGCTTCGGGCTGCCGCTGTTCGAGGGGCGCATCCTCGGCCACGCGCCGGAGCGCGGCGACGTCGCCGTGTTCAAGCTGCCGCGCGACAACAAGACCGACTACATCAAGCGCGTCATCGGCCTGCCGGGCGACACCGTCCAGGTGACCGGCGGCGTTCTGCACATCAACGGCCAGCCGGTGAAGCGCGAGCGCATCGAGGACTATGTGTCCCGCGACGCGCTGGGCCGCGAGGTCCGCATTGCCCAATATGTGGAGACCCTGCCGGGCGGGCGCAGCCACCGCATCATCGAGGAGTCGGACAACGGTCCGCTCGACAACACCCCGGCCTTCAAGGTGCCGGCGAACCACCTGTTCATGATGGGCGACAACCGCGACAACTCGCTGGACAGCCGCGTCCCGTCGCAGGTGGGGTATGTCCCGATGGAGAATCTGGTCGGACGCGCCGAATTCCTGTTCTTCTCGCTGGAGGACGGGACGCGCTTCTTCGAGGTGTGGCGCTGGCCGGCGGACCTGCGGTTCAGCCGCCTGTTCAACGCCGTGAAGTGAGCCCCGCACAGCACCGGGGCGCGGAGACCGATTATTGTGAGCGCTGAAGAACGGGGGACACCCATGGCGTCCGACGCGGACGTGAGCGCCGATTCCGCCGACCTTGCGGGGCTGGCCGCCGCCATCGGCCACCGCTTTGCCGACCCGCAACGGCTGGCCGACGCGGTCACCCATCCCAGCCTGATGGGGCTGGAACGCAACGTTCGCGGTGGACGGCCCGAGCAGGGGCCGGGCCTCGCCTATGAACGGCTGGAGTTCCTGGGCGACCGGGTGCTCGGCCTCGTCATCGCGGAATGGCTGCTGGAGCGCTTCCCCAACGAGCGCGAGGGCGCGCTTGCCAAGCGGCATGTCTCGCTGGTCCGGCGGGAGGCGCTGAGCCGCGTCGCCGACGCGTTGCAGCTGGGGCGCTACCTGCGCCTGTCCCCGTCCGAGGCGCAGGGCGGCGGGCGCAGCAACAACACCATCCTGGCGGACGCCTGCGAGGCGGTGATCGGGGCGCTCTATCTGGATGGCGGCATGGACAAGGCGCGGGACTTCATCCGCGGGGCCTGGGCCGGGCAGATCGACCGCGCGGACCCGCCGCCGCTGGATTCCAAGACGGCGTTGCAGGAATGGGCGCAGGGCAACAAGCGGCCCCTTCCCACCTATGAACTGATCGAGCAGAGCGGCCCGGCGCACGAGCCGGTGTTCCGCATCGCGGTCCGTCTGAAGGGCATGGAGCCGGTGACGGCCACCGGCCCGTCCAAGCGGGTCGCCGAACGGAAAGCGGCCAGCGCCTTGCTGCGCCAATTGGGAGTGCAGGTCGATGACTGACGGCCGCGACAAGTTTGAAGACGACGATTTCGACGATAAGGACGAGGGCGTGAGCGAGAGCGTGGATGAGGGTGCCGACACTGGTGCCGAAGAAGGCGCCGAAGAGGCTGCCTATGTGCCCGAGAACCCGCGCTGTGGATTCGTCGCCCTGGTCGGCGCGCCGAACGCCGGGAAGTCCACCCTGCTGAACGCGATGGTCGGCTCCAAGGTGTCGATCGTCAGCTCCAAGGTGCAGACGACCCGCACGCGCGTGCTGGGCATCACCATCGCCGGCGACAGCCAGATCATCTTCGTGGACACCCCCGGCATCTTCAAGCCGAAGCGCCGGCTGGACCGCGCCATGGTGGCCGCGGCCTGGCAGGGGGCGGAGGATGCCGATCTGGTCGGCCTGCTGTTCGACGTGTCGCGCCGCAGCATCGACCAGGACACGCAGGGCATCATCGCCCGGCTGAAGGAGCAGGGGCGCAAGGCCATCCTGATCCTGAACAAGATCGACCTCGTGCCGCGCGAGAAGCTGCTGGGCCTCGCCGACAGCTTCAACCAGGAAGGCATCTTCACCGACATCTTCATGCTGTCCGCCTCGACCGGCGACGGCGTGGAGCATCTGCGCGGCTTCCTGGCCGCCCGCATGCCGGAAGGCCCCTGGCATTACCCGGAGGACCAGATCTCCGACATGCCGATGCGTCTCCTGGCGGCGGAGATCACCCGCGAGAAGCTGTTCCAGCAGCTTCACCAGGAACTCCCCTACGCGGCGACGGTCGAGACCGAGCAGTGGGAGGAGTTCGAGAACGGGTCGGTCAAGATCTCCCAGGTCGTGTATGTCCAGCGCGACAGCCAGAAGGCCATCGTGCTCGGCAAGCAGGGCTCCCGCATCAAGGCGCTGGGGCAGGCCGCCCGCACCGAGCTGGAGGAGATGCTGGAGCAGCGCGTGCACCTGATGCTGTTCGTCAAGGTGCGCGAGGACTGGGAGAACGACCCGGAGCGCTACGAGGCGTGGAACCTCGACTTCGGCGCGTCCTAAAGCGCCGGTCAGGGTATAGGCGCGGGCGGACGGTCCCCCATATAGAGGGGCGATCGTCCCCAACAGTGACCGGCTGACCGTGCGCGTGCCCATTTTCAACGACCTGTACGACGCCGGCTCGCGCCTGTTGGGGCGGGCCGGCGATCTCGTTTCCGGCGGCATCCTGGAGCAGGACGTCCGTCTCGGCGTCACCGGCCTGCGGCGGTCCGGCAAGACCGTCTTCGTCACCTCGCTCGTCGACAACCTGCTGAAGGCCGGGCGGCTCCCCTTCCTCGACGTCGTGTCCTCCGGCCGCTTCCAGGCGTCGCGGCTGCGTCCGCAGCCCGACGCCCAGGTCCCCCGCTTCGAGGTGGAGCAGCGGCTGGCCGAACTGGCCGGTCCGTCGCCCCATTGGCCGACCGAGACTCGGGGGATCAGCCAGCTCCGCCTGTCCATGCGCTACCGCCCGAACGCCGTGCTGAAGCGCACGGTGCAGCCGGTCGCCACCCTGAATCTGGACATTGTCGACTATCCC